>JAKAKP010000140.1 GCA_021813445.1 Deltaproteobacteria bacterium | reverse complement strand
AAAACCCCGAAGTCATCAAGCCTGCTGCGATAGAGACGGGTGCCTGCGGGCAGGCTTAAGTCCGGGGGCGCGGCGCCGTTCTCCAGCAAGCCCGCCACCAATTGACCCACCGCCAGGGGCGGCAGCATCTCCAGGCAGACCTGGCCTTCCCGGGGACAGGGGGACGCCGCCTCCAGGCAGGGGTGGCACGGAGGCTCGGCCTGGAGGACATAATGGCCGCTCCCGTAGGGTCCGGTCTCGAAACAGAGGGCCGGCCCCAGGAACAGGGCCAGGCAGGGGACGCCCAGGGCCGCGGCCAGGTGCAGGGTGCCGGTGTCGCCGCTGACCACAAAGTTTGTCTCCTTGATTTGCCCGGCCAATTCTGCCAGGCCGGTTTGGCCCTGGAGGTTGACCACCCGCTCCCGGGAGGCTGGCGACAGCGCAGCCCGGAGCCTGTCTCCCAGGACCCGCTCGGCCTTGGTGCCCAGCAGGAGAACGCGGGCTCCCATCCGGCTTACCAAAAATTCCGTCAGGCGGGTGAAGTGTTCCAGGGGCCAGGTGCGCCGGGCGTGGCGGGTGGCGAGTTGCAGGGCGATGACGGGCTCACCCCCGGGGAAAGCCGCGGGCGCGGGCGGGGGGACGGCCCCAGCCGGCTCCGGGGCCAGGTGGCGGAAGACATCCGTGAGGTGGAAGCGGTTGCAGCGCCGGGCGTGCACCAGGCTGTAAATCCAGGCCAGCCAGGGCCCCCGGGAGAATTCCCGCCCCCCGGCCGCGGGCAGAAACCCCCGGGTGGGGGCTCCCAGCAGATAAGCGAGGAGGAGACTGACCCGGGCAAAGTTGAGATTGAAAACCAGGTCGAATTCCCGACTCTTGAGGTCTTGCACCAGACCGGCCACCCGCTGATAGGCCCCGGGCCAATCCCGCGCCACCTGGGAGGTCAGGCCCTGATAATCGAAGCCCTGGACCTCGTCCAGCCGGGGCCCCAGCGCAGTCAGGGCCAGGAGGCGCTGATCCGTGAGCAGGGTGAGCCGGGCCCCGGGATAGGCCTGGCGCAGCCGCGTGAGCAGGGGCCAGGTCTGCACCAGGTCCCCCAGCCGGGCCAATTGCAGCACCAAAATCCGCCGGGGGCCGGGGGCACCCAGAAGGCCCAAGGCCGCCGGCGCCACCAGGTCTCTGCCTTCTTCCCGGGCCGCCAGGGAGTTCATAGGGTCCTCCGCATCACCGCCAGCATCTCCTGGATGCGGTGGCGGTAGGTATGTTCCTGCAGGACCCGGGCCCGGCCCCGCTCGATGATCTGCCGCCGGGCGTCGGGGTGTCCCAGGTAGAAACGGACCAGGTCGGGAATTTCTTCCGGGTGGTGGTAGCAAACCGACTCTTTCCCGGGTTCCAGGACTTCGGCCAGTTGTTCCTTAAAATCCGTGAGCAGAAAGCCCCCGGATGCGGGCACATCAAAGACCCGCTGGTTGACCGCGGCCTTCATCTGCAGGCTGGTGGCGTTGAAGTTGATGGCCGTGGCCCCGTAAATGGGGGGCAGGTCGTCGTAATAGTTGACTTCCGGGTGGAGCCGGAAAGGCGCGGCCACCAGTTGCCGCCAGCCGGCGTCGCCGTAAATGGTGGGGCCAAAGGGGGCCAGTTGGCGGACGCAGCGCAGGCGGTAGTCCCGGGTGGCGGCCCAGATGAGCCCGGCCTCCAGGTCCGTGCGTTCGCTGAGGCTTATCTGCCGGATAAGCGGATGCTCCGCCACCCCTTCCTCATGCAAAAGCAGGTCCAGGCGGCGGTAGGGCCGCGCCTGCAAGGCCTCCAGGAGATGGTTGAAGAGGCTGCGAAATTCCAGGGTGGCGGGCAGCCGCTCCAGCTTCTTGGCCACGGAGCTGATCATGGAATTGCCCACGAAGGCCACCTGGGTGCGCCAGCGCTCCAGGTCGGCCGGGGGCCGGGGAGAAAACGCCTCCGCATCGGTGGCCAGGGGCAGAGTGAATGCCTTCGAGAAACCCAGGGCCTTGACTTCCGGGACATAAGTGGGGTCCCAGACAAAGATGTAGGACAGGTCACTTTTGGGGCCGGCGTAGAGATTGAGGATGATGGCCGGGCTGTCCACGTACCAGGAGACCGAGGGCAGGCGCAGGCGGTTCAGGGCCTCCATCAGCAGGCCCTCCCGGTCAAAGCCCAGGTGGTTGATGGTAAAGACCAGGTCCGGGGCAAAATCCGCCACCTGCTGGAGGATGCGTTGCAGCACCTGGTCGCCCCGGTCCTGGCGCTTATCAAAGAGAATGACCTGCACCTCGTGCCCCAACTGGCCGAAGGCCCGGGAAACTTCGGGAATCAGGAAGTAGTCGGGATTCACCACCAGGACCCGCAGTTTCTCCTTTTTCAGGCCATAGGCCCGGCAGGGCGCGGCCAGGGGGGCCTGAAAGGCGTTGATCACCTCCTGATAGAAGCCGTTGGCAGCCCGCAGGGACGCAGGGTGGCCCCAGAGAACCGGGTGGCCGCAGCCGTTGCCCAGATGCAGGCGGCCCCGCAAATGGCTGACCACGGCCCGGGGGTCGGGGTTGACCACCAACGCGGTATGGGGCCGGGAGAGCAGCGGCGTCAGGTCCATGGTCTGAAGCGCCGCCCAGAAGATCTCCGGGTCCTGTTCGACGATGACCAGGGATTGCTCCGGCTCCAGGCGGGGGAGGAGCCGCAGCAGGTGGTAACCCAAGCCCAGCCCCAGGGCCAGCATGGGCCGGGACGGGGCTTGGGGGGCCCGGGCCGCCAGGGTATCGGCCTCCTTCCAGGCCTCCCGGGGGCTGTGCAGGGTGACCGGACGGCCCTTTTCCCCCGGCACCTGCAGGGTGGGGCAGGGGCCGGGCACCAGGGTGACCCGCTCCCAGGCGGGCGGTGCGGCCGGCAGGGCCGGCAGCAGGTCGCCGTCCGGGGTTTTATCCTTGAGGGCTTGGAGGTTTTTTTCCCAGATGTCCATTTTGGCTTCTAATTGCATGGGTTCGCAATTTTTTCGACCATGTTTTATCCCCCCCTTTGAAAAAGGGGGGTTAGGGGGGATTTATTTGCGCCCCGAAATCCCCCTAAATCCCCCTTTTCAAAAGGAGGACTTTAGACCCTGACTTTGATGCCGCTAAATCCATAGCCGAACTCATAGTCCTTCCATTTCCGCCAGCAGGGCCTGGGCCTGCCGGAATCGGGGGCGCAGGGCCAGGCAGGCGTCCAGGGCCCGGCGGGCATTGCCGAAATCGGCACAGGCCCGGGCCAGGACCGCGGTCTCCAGCCAGACCCCGGGCTGCCGGGGGAAGAGCCTCTGGGCCTCATACAGCGCGGCCGCGGCCTCTTCATGGCGGCTCAGCCGCCGCAGGGCTTGGGCCCGGGTCAGCAGGGCCGTAAGCGTCAACTTTTCCTCCGGTTGATCCAGAAAGAAATGGCCGCAGCCCAATTCCAAAAACCGGCCCAGGGCCAGGGCCGCGGTCTCCAAATCATTGTGGCGAAAACAGAAGAGGCCCAGATGGTACCAGGCCAGGCCGTAATCGGGGTCCTGCTCCACCAGTTCCCCGAATTTCTGGAGGGCGCCCGTCAAGTCCTGGAGCCGGTCCCTGAGGATGGCGTCCAGGAGCCGTGCATGGCGGGCGATTTCCGGGTTTTGGGCCTTAAGACCGGGAGCGGCCAGCACTTCCTGGAGTTGGCCCCAGGCCTCTTGCATCTCCCCGGCAAAGAAGTGGTGCCGGGTCAGGTGATAACGGAGATAGAAATCGTCCGGCCGCTCCTTGAGTTCGGCCAACAAGATGGCCAGGTTGCGCCGGGCCTTGGCCTGGCGGAGACTCCGGTCTTCGTAACCCCAATGATAGATGCGCACCGGGGTGATGACCTGGGCCAGTCCCGGGGGATGGCTGAGCTGCTCGTGCACCCGGTAGCGGAAGCGGATCTCCGGGCGCCGGGGAAAAAAACGCTTTTGCAGGAGGCGGCCGCCGTCCGGCTCCACCATCTCGGTGGCCCAGAGGATGGCGTCTTCCGGCCGCTGCACCAGGGATTTGAGGAGGGCCGCGTCCGCCTCGGGGATGCGGTTATCCCCGTCCAGCCACAGCACCCAGTCTCCCGCGGCCTGGTCCAAGGAGAAGTTGCGGGCCGCTGCGAAATCGTTGGTCCAAGTGAATTGAGACACCCGGGCCCCCATTTGCGCGGCCAGCTCCGGGGTGCCATCAATGGAGCCGGTATCCACCACCACCGCCTCATCCACGTAAGGCAGGAGCGGCTCCAGGCTCCGGGCCAGGTTCCGGGCTTCGTTCTTGACGATCATGCACAGGCTAAGGGTCTGCATACGCTAAGGAATAACCACCTCCAGGCCGTTGCCCGGATGCAAGGAGCAATGCCGGCGGAAGAGCACTCCCACCCATTGGCCGGGGGGCTGGGGCGCGCGGCGAAAGCCGAACCAATCCACGTTACTGGCGTCTAATAAGGGTTGGAGGTGGGGCAAAGACCCGGAAACCTCCGGAGCTTCCAACACCAGGAGCCACTCTTCCCGGGCCTCCTCCTCCAGGCGGGGTTTCAGGGAGACCAGATCCAGTTGCGTCTCCGGCGGGGTGAGGTAACGCACCCGCGCCGGCGGCGGCGCCGGCCAGGGACCGGGAGCCTCCCCCTCGCCCCCCAGAAAGAGGGAGTAGGATAGCTGCTCATCTTCCCGGCGCAGATAACGGGTAAAGACTGCCAGCCATTCCCCGGCGATACGGCTCCAGGAATAATTTTCGGACACCCAACGCCAAGCCGCGGCCGTATCCTGCCGGTAACGCTCGGCATCGTCCAGGTACTGTAAAGCCCGGGAGACAAAGGCCTCTTGATAAGCCGGGAAGGACGGCCGCCCGGAGATCAGGTACCGGGAGACCCCCACCGTTTCCGGCAACGCGAAATCCCGGCTGGTGATGATGGGAGTGCCCAGGGCCTGGGCCTCGATGGCGACAATGCAGCTGATCTCCGGGAAAGAGCAGGGATAGAGGAGCAGGGCGGCCTCCGCCAGGTGGCGGTAATAATCCGGTTTGGCCAAGCTCCCTAGCACCGTGGTTTGGGGAGCCGCGGCCACCAACGCGGGCAGGTGATCATGGCCGGGCATATCCGGGGCGTTATAGCCCATGAGATAGAGGTGGAGCTCAGGCCGGGCCTGGAGCAGCCGGGGCCAGATATGGCCGAGGAGCGTCTCCAGGCCCCGCTCCGGGCGGGAGGCATAGACGACCTTGGTCATATCCTTGGTGGCCGCTTCCCGGGCCTGCCGGGCTATATCCAGGTCCACGCCGTTTTTGGTGCGCAGGAAGAAAGGCGTCAATTCCGGCAACTGGGAGAGATATTCCGTTTCATGGTAACCGCTGAGGGTGAAGAACAGGTCGGCCCGAAAGGTGGCGTGGCGGTACATCTGGGCATCGATCAGGTTGTCATGGTTCCACATCACCTTCAGGCGGCTGCGGAAAGGATAGGCAAAGATGCTGGGGAACCGGCTGACAATGAAGACATCGAAGGTTTGAGCCAAGGCCGCCTGGGCAAATTCCTTGCGATCCCGGTAGGCCACTCCCTCATAGGTGCCGGGGCGCCGGGTGTTGCAGAAAATTTGCACCCGGTGGCCCTGGCGGGCGAACTCCCGGGCCAGGTAAAAGAGGGCGGATTCGCTGCCTCCCAGGCCCGTCTCATAGATGGTGGCCCCGTCAAAAGGCAGGCCTTCAGTGTAGAAGCCGATCAGCAAGGGAGTGCCTGGCAGGGCCATAGTTCCTCCGCAGTAATCTGGGGTAGCAAAGTTTTCAGGGTGGCAGGGGCCAGGGGGAGGCCTCGCAACGCGTCCATCAGGTCCCGTTGCGGTTCCAAAACCTGGGCCAGCAGCAGGTTCTTCAAGCCTTCCCGGGGCTGGTAGCCCTTCAATTGGGCCTGGCCCAGGAGCCAGTGGGCTTCAGGATTTTCCGGCTCCAACTGGGTCCATCTCTCAAAACAGGCAATGGCCTCGCAGGAAAAACCATGGCGCTCCTGAAGCCGCCCCAGGGATTGCAGGGCCGGGAGATAAAGGGGGTCCAGCTCCAGGGCCCGGAAATAATATTCCACGGCATAAGTAAAGAAAATGGGGTCAGGGGCCGGGGGATAGCCCGGCTCCAGGGTGAGCCCCTGGGCCTCATAGATTTGTCCCAGACAGGTAAGAAACGCGGCGGTGCCCATACCCTGGGGGAGCAAGCCCCGCATTTCCCGGCGCAGTTGATAGGGGATCTGCCGGGCGAGCTTAAGTCCCTGGCGAAAAGCCGCAGCTGCCGCCACCGGCCGCTCCTGGTGCCGCAACAGATGACCCCGGAGAATATGGACGTGGAAATCTCCGGGGTCCAGGGCCAGCGCTTGATCGTAAGCGGCCAGGGCGCCCTCGAGGTCCCGGGACAGCAGGGCCAATTGGCCCAGGGTCACATAGACGGGGGCGCTGGCAGGATGCAGGCGCAGGGCTTCCTGGAGGTGAAAGGTGGCCCGGGCGATCCCCAGCCGCAGCGGGTACAGGCCCCGGAAAGCAAGATGCAGCAAGGTCTGCCCCAGCAGTAGATGGTCCGGGGCCTGCCAGGCCCAGTCTTCTTCTCCCAGATACTCCAGAAACTGGCGGGCCCGGGCCAAGGTGTGGTGTTGGGCGTAAACCCGCTCCCGGCCCCGTTGGGCGATGGCCTGGCGCTCCCCTTCGTGGTTGAGAAAGTAGGCAGCTTTTTCCAGGAGGTCCTGGGGTCCAAAGGTGATCAGCTCCTCCCCGGGGGTGAACAGGCCCTGAAGATTGGGACCCACGTCTTCGGTCAGGAGCAGGGCGCCCGCGGCCAGGGATTCGAAGACCCGCAGATTTACCTCTCCCTGAATGGCTTCGTTGACCACCACCCGGGCCTGGCTGTAAATGCGGCCCATCTCCTGGTGGCTGACCTCGTTGTCCTGGCGGTCTCCCCAGACACGCAGCGGCACGCGGCTTTTCAGGGCCTCCAGGATCAGGTGCCGCTTGCGGCGGGTTTTGGGGTCCACCCGCCCCACAAAGGCAATCTCGTAGCGCCGGGGCAAGGAATGATCGAAGGTGACCCCCAGGTCCACGGACCATGGGAGCCAATGGACCGGACGCCCCCGGCCCCGGAACGCAGACATGCTGGTGCGCTGGGTGGTGAAGACGCAATCGAAGTTGGCCGCGTATTTCTGGTGCCAGTAGAGATTTAGATGGGGGTCCAGGGCATAAAAGGCCCGGGGAATTTTTATCAGCTCCAGATTGAGGGGCAGGTGCCGGGGGAATTCCAGGTTCTCCGCCACCATCAGCAAATCCGGACGGTCCGCGGCCGGCAACTGCGCCAGCACGGCGGCCAGCTCCACTTCCGCGGCCCCGGGAGGCAGAAAGGTCTCCGCCCGCACCACCCGGTGGCCCAGCAGCTTTAAGGCCTCCGTTAAGAAAAATCCTCCCATTACCAAAAAATTCATAGGGCCGCCGGCACTCCCAAACTGGGTTCAGACAAGGGTCATAATCCTCCCCTAACAGGGGTTAGCTGCAGGGGAAGCAAGAAAAATGCCAGAGGGATATTTAGATATTACATTGATATTATTGGCAATTATCTAAGAGAGGAAAGCGGGGGCCGGCGATAGGACGGCAATATCTGCCTGATATTTCCGGAAAAAATATCCGGTAAGATTTACTTCTCCAGCTTCTCCAAACGCACCCCTATTAGCCTGATCCGCTTCTTCCGGGGGTTCTCCCGGCGGTCCAGGAAGGGCATGAAGAGCTTCATGGCGAAGAACTGGAGCCGGTCCAGGGCCGCGGTGGCCGCGGCCAGGGTGTGGCTCCGGGAGCGGGTGTCGAAATCGGCGAAACGCACGGTGACCACCACAGTGCGGCAGGCCCTGAAACCCTCGGCCAGCAGGCGCTTTCTGACATGGCGGCACAGGTGCAGCAGACGGTCAAACAAGAACTGCAGTTCCAGGGTATCGGTGCTAAAAGTTTCTTGTTCTCCCACCGATTTGGGCTCGTATTCTTCCTGGAGCGGCGCTTCGTGGCGGCCCCGGAGGCGTTCATACAGTTCCAGGCCCCATTTGCCGAACCAGCCTTGCAGTTCCTCCGGAGAGAACTTCTTTAAATCCCGGACGGTCCTGAGGCCCTGCCGGGCCAACCGCGCCTCGGCCTTGGGGCCGATGCCGGGAATCTTCCGCACCGCCAAAGATTCCAGGAAGGCCTCCGCTTCTTCCGGGGTAACGATGGTGAGGCCGTCGGGTTTCTGGAAATCGGACGCGATCTTGGCCACCAATTTGTTGGGGCCCAGGCCGATGGACGCGGTGAGCCGCTCCTGGTCCTGGATTTCCCGTTTGAGTTGCCGGCAGATGGCCGCGGCCCGGTCAAAAGAACCGGCGCGGCTCAGATCGAAATAGGCTTCATCGATGCTCGCCTCTTCCACCAGGGGGGCATGGCGGCGCACCAGGGCCATGATCCGCTCCGAGACCTCCCGGTAGCGGCGGTGATTGACGCCCAAAAAGACGGCGCCGGGCTCCCCCCGCTGCCGGGCCTTTTCGGAGAGCCGCCAGGCCATGGAGATGGGCAGCGCCGAATGGATGCCGTAGCGCCGGGCCGCGTAATTGGCGGTGGAGACCACCCCCCGGCCTTTGCCCTGGGCCGGATCCGCGCCCACGACCAGGGGCAGGCCCCGGAGTTCTGGATGGTCCCGCTCCTCGATGGCCGCAAAAAAGGCATCCATATCCAGGTGGGCAATGATTCTCACTGCTTAACATTGTATCATCCTCCAAGGGGTTGGGGGAGGGGCAGAACTCCCCGATCCCCTGTACTCCCCCACCAATCCCTTTCTTCAGCAGCATTCCTTGATTCACTGCAAATCAGTCTTATTTTTGGTGAGGGAGTGGGGCAAGTTGCTACCACCACTAAGGATTTATGCATAAAGGTTAAGTAGTTATGGAAAATGCACCCAACGCGCAGGTGACCTGCCAGATTTGCAGGCAGCCCAAAACCCTGGACGAAGTCTGGCCCGGGGAATTGGTCCGGGAGGGGGTGGAGAAAACCATCCGGGAAGAATGCCCGGAGTGGTCCAGCCGGGGCTACATCTGTCTCCAGGACCTGAACCGGTTCCGGGGCAAATACGTGGAGGAAGTGCTCAAGGAAGGAATCGGGGAGATCGAGACCCTGCAAACCGGCTTGCTGGATCGCTTAAAGGAGCATGAGTTGCTGTCCCGGAATATCAACGTGGCCTTTGAGCAGGACCTGACTTTTTGGGAGAGGCTCTCCGACAAGGTGGCGGCCTGGGGCGGCAGTTGGGCCTTTATCCTCTCCTTCCTCTTTTTCACCTGCTTATGGTTCGCGGTCAATTCCTATGTCTGGATTGTTCGTCCCTTCGACCCCTACCCTTTCATCTTTTTAAACCTGGTCTTTTCCATGATGTCGGCGGTCCAGGCCCCCATTATTCTCATGAGCCAGAACCGCCAGGACGCCAAAGACCGCCTGCGCTCGGAATACGACTACCGGGTGAATCTCAAGGCGGAGCTGGAGGTGCGCCATCTCAACGAAAAGATGGACCTGCTGCTGACCCGGCAATGGCGGCGCCTGCTGGAGATCCAGCAGATTCAACTGGCGGTGATGGAGGAGTTGGCGACGAAGAAGGGGAAATGATCTTTGGATAACAGGAAGTTATAAGGGATAGCATATTTACATTCGTAACCCTCTATCAGCCTCATCAATACTTTTTGTCATACCCTTCATGGCCTGATCCTGTCTAATAAGCGATATTATGAAAGGGTGCATGTATTTCATTTTGGATTTGTCTTTCGATAAGAATTTCCAATCATTTCCGGTAATAATATGCCGGCAATTAATATCTGGGCATTTACATTCCATCTTGAAGTTTGGATTTGATTCTATTAGACCATAATCATAAGTTAATTCTTCTCCCTTCTTAATATCTCTGATTGCAATAAAATCACCATTTTTATCGAAGCCAAGATTTCCATTGCATGAGTGATTAAAGTACCATTCGATGGATAATTTATTAAAATCATTGTCATCAGGTGGAATAAAGCCTTCAGAGGTCCCAACGCAGAAATCCATTACTTTTTTTTGTAATTCTTTATTTAAATATTCAAACTCCCCCCAAGGGACTACCCCGGAGAAGTCTTCTATTGGGATGCCATCCGTGACTTTTTCTCTTTTCTTAATAGCGACTACGGCAAACACTCCTACGCCGCCATTATCAATTCGTGATGGCTTCAATTCAATTATCAGTTTTGTGAATTTCATAGCATTCGGATTTTTTAAATTTATTTATTTCATTTATAAAAGTTCTCTCCAATTCATCTCTGCTTTTATTACGCTCCTTACATTCATAATCCATTAAATCCTTATATAGATTAGCAAGGTCTCTATATAATGTTTCATCATTGCTCCATTTAATATGAATTTCTTTGATAGCATTTTGTGTATAGAAATAATATCTCATGATATAAAAACCAAACGTATCCCAAACTAGCTTTCGTGACAATACCTCATTCTCATAATATGACGCTATCCTTTCAAGAAACTCTAATACATTTTCCACTTTTTCTAATGTTTCCCCGCCAAATTCTGTGATTACTCCTCCAGAATTTAAAATTTGACATAAGTTACATCTCGCATCGAATAATTCTTCCCCATTCCATTCTTTGTATAATTCCGTTATAACTTGTAATTCTAATTGCTTTTTTAGTTGTTGGCCCTGCCATATAATTACTACAGCAGTCGTTAGGGCCAATATAACCGTTGCTATCCCCAGGTAAAAAGTTAAATAAGCTGTGAGCCAGTCGCTGGATTTCAATCCAGAAAGAAGAATTCCCAGGGTAAGGAACGTGAAAGCACAGAATATAAACGCAATGATAAAAATTATCTTAATTGCACTTGAATATTTAAATTGAATCTGTATGGTTGATCTCATAGCAAGATTCCATAAAATCCCTTTAACTTACACATCTTATCACAGATTTCTAAATTTTAAAATATCTTTGTCTTGTTCAAAGACAAAAGCCGAGGTTACCCAACACCCAGCGGTATTCCAGTTCCAGGGAGTCCACCAGGTCCTTTTTCAGCTCCGGGGGGAGGATCTCCCAGGTGTAGGTTTCGATCTCCAGGTGGCGGCAAAAACCCCGCTGCCCCAGGAGATTGAGCACCTCCCGGGTTTCGTCCCGGGTGGACCGGAGCAGCCCGTGGCCCGCCACGAAAAGGGGGGTATGGTAATGGATGCGCCACTCCCGGTCCCGGCCGGCGGCCAGGGTGGGCAGCGCCTCCGGGAGGTCCGGGAATTGCCCCAGGCCGCCGCCGTTTTTCCGGACCAGGACCTGGTGCAGGTAGGGAGAAGGGGCAAAATCCTGGAGCTGCCGGGCCAGCGCGGCCCGGCCGGCCGCGTCCCGGGGCAGGAGCGCTTTTAGGCCCGCGGTGATCTGCACCTTGCCCACCTGGACGCCTTCCTGCGCCAAGGCATCCAGGGCCGCAGCCGGGTCTTCGTAGGCTACGGCCAGGTGGCAGGTATCCAGGCAGACCCGGAGGTGGGTCAGCAGGCTCTCCCTGGCCGCGGCCACAGAGATGCCGGTCGCCCGGGCCAGGAGGGGCGCGGCCTGGGGCAGCAGCCAATCCCGGAAGACCCCGGCCAACTCCCCGCTGTTTTCCACCAGGCCGTCCGGCTCCGGCTCCAGGTCCAGGTGGATCAAGGTCCCGTCTTCGTCCCGGATGCGGGCCATGGCCGCCACCACCGCGGCCAGGTTGGCGGCGATCCGCTCCCGGGTCGCGGCGTCCCCGGGCCTGACCCAGGGCTTGTAAGAAAGAGGGGAGGTGGAGATGGACCCTTCCAGGCCCGGAGGCAGCAGTTGCCGGAGAATCTCTATGAGGCGCAGGGTGTAGCGCACCCGGTCTTCAGTCTGCCAGTCCGGGGCAAAGACCTGGGCCTTGACCCGCTGGCCGCCGTGGAAGGCCCCGTAGGGAAAGCCGTTCATGGTAAAGACGTAAAGACCCTGGGCGGCCAAAAATTCCTGGAACTCCTCCAGATTTCTTCCCGTCAGCAGCTCCTCGCATTCCCCTGCGGAGAGGCGCAGGCCCAGGCCGAAGGGTTGGGCCGGGGATAACCTCTCTTTAAGCCGGGGCACTTGAGTATGGAGGTGGTGGCAGAGTTCCTCCCAGCCGGTGCCGGGATGAATCTTGGTGCAGTAGGTGAGATGAAAAAAACCGTCAGGGCCGATTTGCAAGATTTTGCCTCGTGGGGGGGAGATGCAGCCAGGGGCTTTAGTCCGGCAGGGCGCAGGCCGGCAAGCCCGGGTTTCTCCAGGCTCGGGGCCGGATAGACGCAGTGGCCGCGGCCCCGGCCGCGGCCCGTTTCTTCAGGAGGCCCATGCCCGCGGCCATGGACTGCGGATCGATCTCATGGACCTCCAGCCCCTGGCCGATGGCCCACAGGAGCATAATGGTGAGCCGCCCACCCAGATGCTCCCGGAATTCCTGGAGGCCCTCCAGGACCCGGGCCGGGTCGTCCAGTTCCGGCGCGTACAGGCTGAAGCCCAGGTTTTCCAGCAGCGTCATGATCCGGAGCCAATCGGGCCGGAGGAGAAATCCGGCCAGATAAGAATAAGTGGCGTCCAGGGCCATGCCGAGGGCCACGGCTTCGCCGTGCCGCAACCGGTGGCCGGAGAGCTGCTCCAGTTTGTGGGCCGCCCAATGGCCGAAGTCCAGGGGCCGGGAGCTGCCGCACTCAAAGGGATCGCCCCCGCCGGCAATATGGTCCAGGTGCAGGGCGGCGCAACGATACACGACCTGCTCCATGGTCTCCAGGCTGCGAGCGGTGAGCTGGGCAATGTTGGCCTCCAGAAAGGAGAAAAAGGCCGGGTCTTTTATCAGGGCCACTTTCACGGCTTCGGCCACGCCGCCCAGCCAATCCCGCCGGGAGAGCGTGGGGAGAAAGGCCGCGTCATTGATGACCGCCCAGGGCGGGGCGAAGGTCCCCAGGAAATTTTTTTGATGGTAAGCATTGATGCCGTTTTTGACGCCGATGGCGGCATCGGCCTGGGCCAGGACGGTGGTGGGAACCCGGAGCAGCCGCAGCCCCCGGTGGGCCGTGGCCGCGGCATAGCCCGCCAGGTCGATGACCGCACCCCCGCCCACGGCCACGATAAAGGAATGGCGGCAGAGCCCTGCGTCCCGGATGGCCTGGTGGAGGCGGTCCACCAGCCGGCTGTCGTTTTTGGCGGTTTCGCCGCCCGGTAGCAGCAGGGGCGGGGCGGCGAGCGTCAGGCGCTCCTGATGGCGGCGGCAGTAAGCCTCGATCTGCCCCACCAGGCGGGGGTGGTGCCGGTGGACTCCCTGATCCACCACCGCCAGCAGCTTTTTCGGAAGATAGTCATGGTCTCCGGCCGCCACCTGACTAAACAGGGGGTTGCTGCCGGCAAAGACCTCCCTGGTAAAATGGACGGTGTAGCGATAGCGGACTTGGAAATCTTGCTGGATGGGCTCGATGACCGTAATCCTCCTGCCAGGTAACTTGAACATAAGACCTGTGATGGGGAAATCAAGGGTGAGCAAGGCGGGGGGAACGGGGGGTTTAAGCACTATGCTTCTTGAAAGCTATCTCGATCTGCTCCTTTAGCATTTCCGCCTTAAAAGGCTTGACCACATAATTGTCTATCCCGGCTTTTACTGCGGCCAGAAGATACTCCTCCTGACCCTCGGCGGTGACCATCAGCACCGGACTATGTTGATGCTTGGGGTTGGCCCGAATCTTTTGCACAAGCTCCAAACCGGACATTTGGGGCATATTCCAGTCGGTAATGATTAGGTCCACCCTGGATTCCTCCAGAATAGAGAGGGCGGTATTCCCATCTTCAGCTTCAAAGATTTTTTCAAAACCGATCCATTTAAGAATATTGCAGATAATCTTCCTGGTGACTTCAACGTCGTCCACCACCAATACATTTTTTCTGGGGTTTTCCATGTTTCTACCTTCAGATAAACGACAGATTTCCCTCCACCAGTGGAACTCCACCTTCTGCTGTTGGAGCGGCTCGATGTCATTGATTGTCATTCAGGCGGGTAAGCTGAAAATAAGACCTGGCCTGAAAAAATCAAGGGCGATCATGGCGGGGAAAGATAGGAAGCGCCCTATTTATTTATTATTCGCCGGGCCAGGGACGCAGCCTCCGCCAGCACCGCGCCTTGCCCGTTAATATCCCCGGAGTTTTTGACGCCGGTGGCCCGGACCAGGAAAACCGGGTCATAACCCAAAAAAGTGAGCCAACGCCGGTAGCGGGGGAAATATCGTCAAACTGGGCGGCATCAGGGTTGGCCTGGACCAAAACCATGACCGCGGTTTCCCCCCGGGCACACGGCTTTTGAATTCCGCATCGATGTAAGAATACGTGCTATCAAAAATCATTTCAACTGGCCGCTCATACGGCTTCTTTTTCCATATGCTAGTCCCCCAGCAAATTCAAGACTTTTGTGCAGTACCGCTCCCAACTCAGCCATTTCACTTCGTCAATCTCCCCTCGCTCGAACATCTCCCGGGAGGAGTCGTCCACGATAGGGTCGTCGCCGCCGTGGGAGAGCTGGTACATCCGCTCCATTTCTTTGACCGCGGCCCGGTAAATGGATTTTTTGGTCAGGTGGAAATCAATAATTTCTCCCATGGTTCTCACCTCCCGCAGTTTCGCCGATCCGGAGGCCGGAAAGGGCCGCAGGGAGAGGAACTATTCCCATATTCAGCTTGGTTTCCGGCCACTACCTCTAGGAAATCTTTGAGACGCCATATAATGTAAAAATCGGTAGGATTGACTCAATTCGCAAGCCTTTTCCCCAAATAATGTCTAGAAGTGAAAAAGAAAACGTTCACAAATTTTCCAGGTAGCTAATAGGGTTACACCAAATTGGAGATCAAACCAGGATGGTCTGGGGGGCAGCAAGTAGGTGGCGGGTGTCTCCATAAAACCAGGGCGGACCCGCAGGTCCGCCTGCGTTCAAGAGGAATCGTTTTTCAAGCTCTTTGGGAGTCTCCAGCACTCTCCTGATGCAATTAGCAAAGGGATGAAGACACCGCTTCAATTCAGCAGAAGCAGCAGCACTGAGCCTGGGATGCGCCCAGCTTTGGACCCCGTAAAGTCGATGGGCCACTTATTCCCGGTGGCGGAGCTGTTATTCACACTGATGCCCGTGGTCACCGTCTGGGAGGTGAATCTATATCCTGTTTTGCTGGCCGTGACGGTAAAGGTGGTGTTGGAGGGGACCTTGGCCAGGGCATAGATGCCTTTGTCGTCGGTGGTGGCGGAGTAGCCGCCGCTGGCGCTCACCGTCACCCCGCTTAAGGGGCTGCCGCTGGCATTGGTCACCCGGCCGGCGATGATCTCCCCGGAACCGGTGGGATAGACGTTATAGATGCATTTATAGACGCTGTTAAAATTGTAATAGGTGGTGTCAATCGTGGGCAGATTGTACCAGGCGTCGTCGGCGCCAGACCAGCCCATATTGAGGTGGTGGTACATGATGGAGGAGTTGTAGCCATAACCGTCGCAAACGATGGCATGGCCGCCATCCCCGGTGATGCCGAATAAGACCGGGTAGCGGGCGTGCAGATTGGGGTTGACCATGGCATTGCGGATGTCATCGGGAATATTGCTATAAGGGGCATAGTAAATGGCATTGCTATAACCGAAGGTGTTAACAAATCCGGCGGCCGCATCTTCGGTATAGGCGCTGGAACTGCCCGAGGTGTAGCTCATGTGCACCGACAGACCGGCGTCGTAAGTGAGGGCGCCGATGGCCGCCCGCTGGGCGTCATTGACTCCTGAGTTTTTGGGATCCAGCACCATGCTGCTCCATTCATAGGCGCCGCCGGAGCCATCACCGCCCCGGGTATTCTTGTATTGAGAGACACCGTCCACCCATATCTGGAAACTGTGGACGCCGATACCGCCAGAGGGGCACTGCCAGTAGCGTATGAGTTGGGACATGGCGGTGGCCACGCAGCCGCACACATAGTTATTGGGAGTATAGTAATTGTAGCAGTTTTGGCCGCTTACCGTACTTTGGTCCCAGCGGCTCTGGACAAAGGAACCCACCCGGATGTCGGAGATGGTGCTGACGCCGAGGTCCGCGGCCTCGGGCGCGGTGGCCTGCGTCAGCAAGTCCCAGCGGCGCCGGGCTCTGGCCTGGCGGCTGGCGGGAGCCAGAGCCTCTGCCCCCTTGGCCTCCAGGGCCCGGGCCGCCAGGACCCGGCCCGGAATATCCCGGCTCACCAGGGCCGCCAGGGGATTCCCGGGGGAGGGGTCATAATACCCGGAGGGCATGAAGCAGATGATGGGCTCCACCAGGTCGTCGGCCGGCAGAATGACCAGGCCCGAGGGGTTCAGGTACACCACATAATAAGCGGGAGCGCCTTCATAATTGAAGGTTTGGACTTCCTTGACCTGCCGGCCCATACGCGCGCCCAGAGGCCTGGCGTCTAAGCCTAACCAGTTGAGCACTGCGGTGCGGGCCTGCTGCGGCGAGGTGGGCCTGGCCCAGGTCTCGGGGACGGCCAGCAGCAAGGCCGCCAAAAGCCAGATGAACAGCCCCAGGGCTGCGTTTCTCAGCAGTCTTGGCATGGACGGGGACCTCTTTTTCCGAATTGAGTCTAGAACCCAAGGTTTCCCAAGGTAGTCCTGCACCTGGGAATTATACTAGGAAGAGCTCAAAAAAATATATCGGCAAGATGGCGGGGTGGGTGAAATACCTCCCTCTCCTTCTTTTGACAAAAGGCTAAGAACGGCCTATTAATTAGGGGTTGAACGTTATACTACCGCCTGCGAACCAAGAAAGATAGCCCCGGTTGGGGAATTATCCCGTATATTTAATCTGACGCAAACCCCGAACCGTGTTTTCGCCCTTAATCACAAGTACGGCTGTTCCCTTTAATTAATTCAGCAATAGTTGCATGTACGGAATGGCCTTGTTTTTTGCGAAACTGGCGGAAATGGTGTGGTCGGTAGTGACGTTGCTGAAGGTATAGCTGGTCACTGCCCCTACTGAGGCGCTGTCCACCAGGACGGCAGCCACATGGTAGCCAGTTGACGGAGTAATAGTAAAGACCTGATTTGCCCCGTAATTGACCGTGATGGCTCCGGAAGGTGAAATAGAGCCGCCGGTCCCGGCCGAGGCCGTGATGGTTAAAGTAGCGGGCGGCGCAGCCACCAGTTGGACTACAGTCACCGCATAGTGCCGCATGCCTCCATAATAGCCGCCCCAGGTCATGGTATGATCGCTGTTATCCCAAGTGTCATGAATATAGACCACCGAGCCGCTGTCATCATAGCCAAAACCCAGCATGGTATGACCCTGGAGCTGAATGAGAACCGGACGGCCGGCATCGATTTCAGTCTTATACTCCGCAAAAGTGAACCCCTGGGTATTCCCGTTGTATCCATAGATGTACTGGGAAAAGTTCCCGTTCGTTGACACCTGGTATCCCCGGGACTCCACAAACAGCTTCATACCATGGCAGCCATCCCGCCTCCCAGGTTCTGATCCTGTATAATCGACCAGACGGGCTCCATTGGTATAATTGTAGAACGTTGTACTTCCATCAGAATTGGAAACCAAAGATTGGTTCGTGCCCATAAAGTCACCGGTGCAATCCCCTTTGGTGTGCTCGGTCCACTGGCCGATGAATGGATCTGGTCCCGGGTCATCAACCCTCACCCAGTAATCATCGACATGTCCTTTGATGGTCCGCCCATCTAGACCGTTGCGGGTGGCGCTGAGGGGGCACTGGGCCCGGTCTTCCCCATTGATCGTCACATGCGGCCACGACGCGTTGGTTAGAGGAAAGACGCCGCCGCTGGTGGGACCGGTATACATATTGGGCCAACCGGTGCGGTCATAATAGCCGAACATCATGGCCGCGGAGGTCGCAGAGCAGCCAAAACACCATTCCAGGGCAGGCACATTGCTAAGACTATTGATGCCGGCAGCAGGGTTGGGCTCCGGGATGCTGGCCGCCTCCCCTTTAAAGCCGACAGGCGGTGTCGGTCTCCCGGGCACAATAATCTCGTCAACCAGTTGGCCATTCCAGATAAACCGGTTCACCACATAGGGGTTGTCCGTCTGTATGCCGTATTGATTGATAGGCAGGTTGCTGGTGCCAGTTTGCTGGGCAAATGCCAGCCCGGCATACAGCAATAATCCCAAAAGGCTCAGCACAAGGTACGAAAAGGCATTCCTGGCCCGGATATTCATGCTCTTTCTCCCCTCATGAACCTGGGTTGCACAAGCGGTTAATTAATTGCACGAAATGGTCTTCAGATTTTGCGTAATGGCTCATATCTTCGGCAAATCTGAAATAGAGGGTTTTAATGCCATCCTTCTCCAGCAAAAACTCACAGAGATACTTATCATACGAACCGGAACCCAAAGGTCTATATCCCTGGGTTCCTGGGGCTTTTTCAAGCAGGACTACTATCCGCATACCCGTTGAGTACTGTCCATGATAAGCGCTGGGCCCGGCTTTCATGCCCACAATCATCCCTTTGGACTCATTTCCACCTTTGCTCGCAGCCCCTGGCGCAGGAGGGTTCAGGACCGGATAGGATTCCTGAATAGTAAGGTTCTTTGCTGGCACTTTGCCTTTTAACAGCTTTTCAATGCTTAAGTCGGCTTCCACCGTCCGGCGCATTTCCCCGTTAACCAACTTATCGGTTTGCCGCACCGCACCAATTTTGCCGACCGCAATGATATCCGCCAGGGATATGAGGTCCTTGAATTTTGTAAGATTTAAGGGAGGAGGGGGAGGTTGCATAGCATAGCCCGCATTAAGAACTAGAAGAAGCACAGCCCCCGCCAATAAGGCTGCTTTGAGGAATTTTATATTCATTTGGCTTTCCCCATCTTGTCGTTCTGATCCAGAACATTATAACTGCGCGGCAACACATAGGTTATCGACACATTCGGCCAGGATGATAATTATGACAATATTGATCGTTCGCCGGGTCTGCTGCGGCGAGGTGGGCCTGGCCCAGGAGCCGGGGACGGCCAGCAGCGAGGCTGCCAAAAGCCAGACACACAACCAAAGAGCTAGGTTTCCTGGCAGTCCCGCCATAGTCGGGGACCTCTTTTCCCGGAGTTAAATCGAAGATCTAAGAGCGCTTACGCAGCCAGTCTGCGCTTGGGAAAAAAGAACAAGAATAGTACAGGAGCAACCGGGTTTCAGGGTTATCGAGGTTTGAAAAATATACCCTCTTAAAACAGGCGGTGATTAAAAAAGGCTCCTGGTTTTTTAGTTTAACTATTAATTCCCTATATTTCCATAAAAAACTCAAAAACTATTTAATGATTTCGTAAGTTATATGATTCCCATAATTTTTAATTTTTTTCCCAGGGTGAAAAGGTTTTCTTTAATTCTTATTGGCCTGATGCGGGGTTAAGGATAAAGATTAATGTAGGGGGAACCTTATCCGGCATTTCCCGGCCCCGCGGCTAAAATCCGCATTCGCCCCAAGTTTTTGATACAATAGTAAAATAATTTGTTAAGCCAGCTCCATTGGCGGCAATCCTGGCCCTGGGCCATCCGGCGCTCCCTCCGGCGATGCACCGCAGGATGATGTGGTGACCTTGAAGAAAAAGATTCTCTATGGCGTTCTGGTGGTGGTCTTGCTGGCCGCAGGCGCGGAATGGGCCACCCGGGACGCCTGGCTGCAAGGGCCGGAGAACGGCTACACCGATCTCTGGCATCAGTTGGCGGGCCGGCTTTACGAACCCCGGCATACGGCCATTGTCGCCATCGATGACCAGACGCGGCTGGAGCACCAGGATGAGCCCCTGGTCTTCTGGAGCCCGCATTTTGCCAGGGTGATCCAGATTCTGCGGGAGGTAGGGGCCAGAGTCATCGGCCTGGATTTTCTCTTTTCCGTCAGCGCCGAATCGTGGCTGAAAAAGATCAAGCTGCCGGAAAGCCAGCTCAGCCGCACCTATGACCTGGCATTCCGGGAACAACTGGACGCCGGCAAGGTAATCCTGGCCGGAGACCTGGCCTTTGACGCCCAGGACAAAGCCAAACTCCTGCTCCCCCTCCCTGATTACTGGGCTTCTTTGCCGGGGAAGCTGGACGACGTGGGCCTGGTCCGGTTCTTTAATGATCCTGACGGAGTGGTCCGTCGCTTCGCGCCCGTATTTCCCGTAAGCAAAAGGCTGGGGTGGGTCACCTTTGCCGAACTTTTGGCCGCCCGGGCCGCGGGCCAGGAGGTCCCGGAGACTTTCCAGCCGCTGAAGGCCATCGCCTTCAGCGGCCCGCCGGGGACCATCCCCCGGGTTTCCTTCCAGCGCTTCCTCAGCCCGGATGCCGCCCGGGACCCGCAGATCCAGGCCCTCAAGGGCAAAGTGGTGATTGTCGCCTACGAACCTTCGGGGATGCAGGACAATCATCAAACCCCTTATGCCCGGGGGTTCTTTAATATCCCCCCCCGGCTGATGAGCGGGCCGGAAGTCCACGCCAACATCGTGGAGACCTTGCTCCGGGGGCGGTTTCCCCGGCCACTACCCGCACTTTGGCGGCTGCTTTACCTGGCGGCCATTTTGGCCCTGGGCGTCGCCCTCTTTTTCCGCTTTGCGCCGCTACGGGGACTGGCGCTCCTGGGCCTGCTGGGGCTGCTGCTGGCAGTTTTTTCGTATCTCCTGTTCCGGCGGGACTGGCTGCTGCCCACGGCCGCGCCGCAATTGGCCCTGGTGCTGGGCTACCTGGCCGTCCTGGGCCTGAGGCTCACCGGGGAAGAACGGGAACGGGCCCGCCTGCGGCAAATCTTCGGGCGTTACGTGTCCGGGGAAGTGATGGAGAAAATCCTGGCCTCCGGCAAGCCCCCCGATTTGGGAGGGGAGGCCTTCACGGTCACGGTCCTGTTTGCCGATATCCGCAATTTCACCACCATGTCCGAGTCCTTGCATCCCCATGAAGTGGTGGAGATGCTCAATAATTATTTCAGCCGGGCCTGCGAGCCGATTCTAGCAGAAGGGGGCATGGTGGATAAGTTTGTGGGAGATGCGGTCATGGCCGTGTTCGGGGCCCCCCACCCCCAGCCGGACCATGCCCGCCGGGCGCTGCGGGCCGCCCTGGCCATGGCCGCCGCGGCCCATGGATTTCAAGACTGGATGGCGGCGCGTTTTCCCGGACAAAATATCCCGGAATTCCACATCGGCATCGGCCTGCATACCGGCGAGACCGTGGTGGGCAATATCGGCACCCCGCAAAGGTTTGAATTCACCGCCATCGGCGATACCGTGAACACGGCCTCCCGCCTGGAGGGCTTGACCAAGGAACTGGGGTGGCAGATTGTCGCCAGTGAGGCCACCATCGAGGCGGCAGGGCCGGGAGTGGTGACCGGGGGGCGGGAAGAACGCCGGGTCAAGGGCCGCCAGGAGCCGGTGGTGGTCCTGGAGGTGAAAGGCCTGGAAGAATAAGATAGTTGTTAGTTTTCAGTAATCAATTATTCTTTAATATTGCTGGATACCATTTAACCACTATCTAAAGGAAATTACGTGGGAGGAAAAAGTGATGCAGTTCATCATCAAGATTCCCAAAAAGTCTTTCCTTCCGGGAGTGGCCGCCCTCATGCTTTGCGCCGCTACGGCCCTGGCCCAGACCTCGCCCCCAGATGTGGGCCTGGTGACCAAACTGAGCGGCGAGGCCACCTACTGGAATGACCAGGAAAAACAGCCGGCTAAGGCGCAGGCCTTCATGAAGGTGCGCCAGGGCGATCACTTCCAGTTGGCCGGGGCAGGGGTGTTGCAGCTCCTCTACTTCACCAGCGGCCGCCAGGAGACCTGGAGCGGTCCGGCCCGGTTGCAGGCCGGGGACCAGGAAAGCGCCGCCCTGGGCGGCAAGGAGCAAGCTCCCCCCGCGGTGAAGACGCTGCCCGCGTCCGCCGCCAAAAAGCTGGCGGCCGCGCCTTTCCTCCTGGCCCGGGGCGGGGCCAGTTTCTCCGGGGCCACTCAGGTCAGGGGATTAGGGGCGGAGCGCGGAGGCGCGACACCCATGATGGAGCAGGCCCCCCCGGGCCGTTCCGGGGTCATCCAGACCATGGCGCCGGTTTGTCCGGTGCGTCCTCAGGCCGCTCCCCTCACGGCTGCGGACCGCCAGGATATCCAGGCGGCCAGGGCGGTTTACCAGGACCTCAAGAAAAAGGCGGCCCCCGACGATTTCACTCCGGAATTATATTTCCTGGGAGTCCTGGCGCAACACCGGCAATACCCGGAAATGGACCGGATGCTTAGTCAGATCTTGCAGAAAAAGCCGGGGGACAAGGGGTTTAATGATCTGAGAGCCTGGGTCCGGACCCAATGTAATTAGGGAAATCAGCCCCGCCATTGCGGATCAGGGAGGAAAAGATGCTGCGGCTCATTGCCATTTGCCTCTGCTGTGCGCTTTTGAGTTGGCCGGGAACTGCCGCCCATGCCAGAAAGGGAGAGTTCCACGGGCGGGTCGATAAAGAAGCGGCGCCGCCGGCAGAAGTCTTGCCCGCCGACTCGAAGCCGGAGGCCGCGGAAATCAGGGAAATGCTCAAAAAGGGCATGGCCTTAGAGAACGCCAACAAGAACTATCCCGCCATTTCTGTGTACCAGCAGGCCTTGCAGCGCAGCGAGAAAGCCCTGGGGCCGGAGCATCTCCTCACCGCAGCCTGTATGGCCCGTTTGGCCAAGACCTACGCGCTGCTCGGGTTCTTTGACCAGGCCTTGCCCCTGGCCCAGAAGTCCTTGCATATCCGAGAGAAAGCCTTGGGCCCGGATAACCCCCAAACCGCCCAAAGCCTGATTGTCCTGGGCTTCCTGTATGGGCAGATGGGGGCTCATGAAAAAGCCCTGCACATGGTGCAGAAAGGCTTAAAGATCAGCGACCGGGCGGGGGAGGCGGACACGCCCCTGACCGCAGCCGCCCTGACCAATCTGGCGCTGCTCTATGCCCAGATGGGCTCTTACGACCAAGCCCTGCCTTTGGCCCAGCGCGCCGTACAGATCCGGGAAAAGTTGTTCGGACCGGACAACCTGTGGACCGGGGTGAGCCTCAAAAATCTGGGCTATCTCTACCTGCTCAAGAAAGATTATGGCCAGGCCGAGGCCTGTTTCCGCCGGGCCAAACACCGTCAGGGCAAGCAGGGCATGGTGGAGCTTTATTTGGCCACCGGGCGTTATGGCGAGGCCCTGAACCTGCTCCCCCAGTTGACTCCCTGGGCCTGGATGGCCCCCCAATACCAGGCCCAGTTTTATACGCAAAAGGGGCTGGCGCTCAAGGGGACGGGGCAGGAGCAAGCAGCCCTGGAGGCTTTCTCGGAAGCCGTGCGCCAGATCGAAGGATTGCGCGGCCGGACTCCGGGGGAACGGGCCAGCTTTTTTGAAGGAGGGCGTCTGGGCGGCTATTTCCGCGCCTACCAGGGGATGGTGGGCTTGCTTGCAGAAATGGCGCAAAAAGGAGGGCCTGTCCCCGGCAATCTGAAAACCTATGGACCGGACGCCGCAGCCATAGCCTTCTACTTTGCCGAATCCATCAAGGCCCGCTCTTTGCTAGAGGCCGTGGCGGCCGGGGCCGAGCGGGGCAATTCTGAGCTGCCCCCGGATTTAGCGGCCAAGGAAAAAAGCATCCAGGAACGGATTCAGACCTTGGAGGCCCAGAGGCTGGAGAGCTACCAGGAACGGGGGAGAGGTCCGGAGCGCCGAGAGGAGCCCGTGCTGGAGTTCCAGGGGAAATGGGAGGCCCTGCAAAGAGAATTGGATGGGCTGGTGGCGGAGCTGCGCCGCCGCGCCCCCCGGTATGCGGCCCTGCACTATCCCCGGCCCTATAAGGCCCAGGAGCTGCCGTTAAAACCCGGAGAGGTCCTCCTGGAATATTCCCTGGGGGAGAAAGAAAGTTTTCTCTTCCGGGTGGAGCCCGGGGTCAAGACCCAGGTCTTCCGGCTGCCCCTGGGGCAGGAGGCCCTGGAGAGACGCCTGGGGGCCATGCTGGCTCCTTTCCGGCAAAGCGTGTTGCATCGGGCAGACTTGAACCGTTTTTCCATCGGCGCGGCGGCCTCTTTATACCAGGAGATCCTGGCTCCGGCCCTGGCCGGGGTAAATCCCGGCGCCCATCTGATCATCGTGCCGGATGGCGCCTTGGGGGCTTTTCCCTTTGAGTCCCTGGTGGTGCAGACGGGGCCGGATTGGAGCAAGTGTGCTTTAGTGGGGGACCGCTGGCCGGTGACCTATTCCCAGTCCGCGGCCATCCTGGCCCTGAACCGGCATCTGGGGCTGGCGAGAGCCAGTCAACCCTTGTTTGCTCTGGGCGACCCCATCTTTGATAGAGGCAGCAGCCGCTATCTGGCTTATAAAACCGGCAAGGAGAAGGCGGGAGAGATCAAACCTGCGGGACCGGAAAAGGCCCTGACCATGGCGGCCACCAGCAGGGGCTGGGGCCGCCTGGAGTTCCCGCCGCTGCCGGAGACCCGCCAGACCGTGCTGGAGCTGGCGGCCCTCTTCCAGGAGAAGCCCCAACCGCCCCAAGTGCTCCTGGACGTCAACGCCACCGAAACTAAATTGCGCCGCGTTCCTTTGGGGCAGTACCGCTATCTCTTCTTCGGCACCCACGGGTTTTTGGCGGATAAGCTGGCCGGGGTGCAGGAGCCGACCCTGGTGCTCAGCCAGGTGGAAAATAAAAAGCCGGACGACGGCTTCCTGACCTTCAGCGATGTGCTCTACCTCAAGCTGGACGCCGACCTGGTGACCCTGGCCGCGTGCATGACCGGGGTGGGCCAGGTGATGCAGGGGGAAGGGGTCCTCAACTTTGCCCGGGCCTTCCAGCAGGCCGGGGCCCGCAGCGTCATGGTGACCCTGTGGAACATCCCGGTGGACGAGTCGCTCAAATTCTACCTCGACTTTTACCAGGCCCTGAAAGCCGGCAAACCCAAGATCCAGGCCCTCAAGGCGGCCCGGCAGGCGGTGCGGGCCAAAGAACCCCATCCTTACTTCTGGTCCGGCATCATCCTGCATGGGGAAGGATAATGATGGACCTGGCAACCTGGGGACTGGACCGGCTTAATTGGGCCTTTTGCGTCGGCATCTTTAATATCGTCATCATTGACCTGATCCTGGCCGGGGACAACGCGGTGGTCATTGCCATGGCGGTGAGGTCCCTGCCCCGGAAGCAGAGACAGGCGGGGATTTTCCTGGGCGCGGGGGCTGCGGTGCTGCTGCGGGTGGTCCTCACTTTCTTCGTGGCCCAACTGCTGAATGTCCCATTGGTGAAACTCATCGGCGGGCTGCTCATCGCCTGGATCGCGGTGAAGCTCTTCCTGGAGGGCGCGCCGGAGCAGGATCACGGCCAGGCGGGCAAGACCATCTGGCAGGCCATGTGGCTGATCATCATCGCCGACCTCACCATGAGCACCGACAACGTCCTGGCGGTGGCCGGGGCCTCCCACGGCGACCTGGTTCTCCTGATCTTCGGTCTGGCCCTGTCCATCCCCTTCGTGGTTTTCAGCAGCAACTTGCTGGCCTTGCTCATGGACCGCTATCCCATTATCATTTATCTCGGGGCGGCGATCCTGGGGAAGGTGTCCGGGGAAATGATCTTTACCGACCCCCTGGTGGCGCGTTGGCTCCAGCTGCCCCCTTGGTTCACCTACGTCATGGAGGCAGTTTTTGCGGGGGGCGTCATCGTGGTGGGCAAGTTCTGGATCTGGTGGGCGTTCCGCAGAGCCGGGGTTACGGCGTCTTCCAAAGGCAAATGAGGTTCGGACTGGCATCTGCTGCAAAGGTGAGACAATGGCGATCCTGACGATTTCCCGGGAGTACGGCAGCGGCGGCCGTGAGATCGGCCGGCTGGTGGCCCAGCGTCTGGGTTACGAATACGTAGACAAGGAACGGCTCTTCGAGGACCTGGACCAGACCGGCGGAAGCTGGGGCCGGGTGGCCCGGGAAGTGGATGAAGTCTGTCCCACCTTCTGGGAGCGCCATGATTGGCAATACCGGGGCTACGTGGCCCGGGTGGAGGCCTTGATCCTGGAGTATGCCGCAGGCGACAGGGTGGTGCTCATCGGCCGGGGCGGCTCCTTTCTGCTCCAGGGTGTGCCCTTCTGCCTGCGGGTGCGGCTGGTGGCGCCCCTGGAGGTGCGGCTGGAGCGCATCATGGCCCGGGAGCGCCTGAGCCGGGACGCAGCCCAGCGGCTCATTACCCAGGTGGACGGGGACCGGGCCTGCTACATCCGGGCCAATTACGGCGAGGATTGGGCTGAAGAGGACGTCTACGACCTGACTTTAAACACCGGCAGCCTGACTTATGAGCGGGTGGCGGAGATGCTGGCCGAGTCTTTGACGGACAAGGATCGCCAGGCCACCCCGGAGGCCCGGGCGCACCTGGCAGACCTGGCCCTGGCGCACCGGCTGAAAGCTAGGGTGGCCACCGAGCCCCGGGTGCTCATCCCCACCCTGGAGGTGGGTTGCCTGGAGGGGGTGATCACCGTCGCCGGCATCATCCACACTCCTAAAGAACTGCGGCTCCTGGAAGGGATGGTCAAAGAGATCTGCGGCGGCCGGCCAGTGCGCCTGAACCTGCATCACCGGGTGTGATGCCCCCCGCACCCCCCCTCTCCCTCCAG
Organism: Deltaproteobacteria bacterium; assembly: GCA_021813445.1. GTDB lineage: Bacteria > Desulfobacterota > Desulfobaccia > Desulfobaccales > 0-14-0-80-60-11 > SURF-52. The sequence continues at coordinate 46,910 of JAKAKP010000140.1, read as the reverse complement.
GCATTACCCACAAGTCAGGAAGCAGTTGATTCAGGGGAGTCTTGGTGGCGCAGGCTTTCCAGCCTGCGCAGTTTTTCGGCGCAGCCTGGAAAGGCCGCACCACGGTTATAAAACTTGTGGGTAAGGATAAGCCTCTCCCCCGAGGGGGAGAGGGATAAAGATGGAGGAATTTAATGGTATAATCGAAACAGGTTAGACTGGCTCATTTGATGGCGAGCAGTTCCACCTCAAAGATGAGAGTGGAGTTGGGACCGATGGGTCCTGCCCCTTTCTCGCCGTAAGCCAGCTTGGCCGGGATAACGATCTGCCACTTGGAGCCCACGGGCATGAGCTGCAAAGCTTCCCGCCACCCGGGGATGATGTCTTTGACCTTAAAGGTCGCGGGTTGGCCCCGTTTATAGGAGCTGTCGAACTCGGTATCATTGACCAGGGTGCCCCGGTAGTTGACCTCCACCATATCGTTCTCTTTGGGCTTCTTGCCTTTGCCCTCTTTGATAATCTTATACTGAAGCCCGCTGGGCCGCGTCACCACGCCTTTCTTCTTCTTGTTCGCGGCCAGAAAAGCTTCGCTCTCTTTCTGGTTATCCGCCGCCGCCTTCTTCATGGCCTCTATATGCTTCTTCATCAGCTCCTGCTTAAACTGGCCCAGGGTGGCCTGGAGGTCGGCCTCGGTCATGAGGAGCTTGCTGCCCTCGAGCTCGTCCCGCAAGCCTTGTAACAAGGGGGCAAGGTTGACTTCGATCTTCTGGCTTTTGAGGTTTTTGCCCATGGAAACCCCGATGCCGTAACTCACCTTGTCTTTGTCGGTTTTAAGCTCCTTGATCTCCCCGGCGCTCGCCTGGGCCGCCAAAAGCATAACCCCCAGGACCGCCAATAATTTCCTGGTCATCATCTCTCCTTATGTAAATGAAGTCCGCCCCCGGGACAGCAGGATGCGTCTAAGTTACCCCAATTTCGCTTTACTTTTCAGTGAAGGCAGGCGCGGCGCTCTTGGAGCATTAAGGGTGTATCATACTAGAAATGTTTCAATCCGTAATATTTTTATAAGATCGATGGGGGGCACTTGCAAGTTTTTGAGAAACTTGTACATAATTTGGTCGAAGGAAATATCTCCATGGCTGATCCCGCTCTTTGGCCTCGGCCGTACTCCTCTGATCCCCTTCCCGGCCATAAACATGGTCCAGGCCGCTCCACGCCTTTCGCGTCTTACCGTCAAGAAGGAGGGAGTATGAAGCGTCTATTGCCATTAGTCGCAGGATTGCTATTATTGGTGGGCCATGCCGCCGGAGCCCTGGCGGCCAGCCAGAAAGCCCTGGCCCTGCGGCAAGCCAACGGGCTGGAGACCTTCACGCCTTCGGCCAAGTTCCTGGCCGGGAATTTCGTGGCCGATGAGATGAATCCTGCGTTCATTTACGGTCCGGTAAAAGCCTTTGTTGCCTCCCGGAAATATCCCACGGCCTGGCTCATCGAGGCGGACCAAAAGAATCGCCTGGCTCGGGCGGCCAACCCGGAAAAGCCGGAGGAATTCACCGTCTACCTGGAAGAAGACTGCCCGGACAAGGTGGTCTACTATGTCTTCATCGACCAGAGCAACCTGACGCCCAAGCAATGGATCGAGTGGCGGGAGAAATTCCACAAGAGCAAACCAGAGCCGGAGTACGGCTCCACCAAATCGAAGCTGGACCAGGCCTGCGCCGCGGGCTGCGGGGTGGGCGCGGAATTGCGCTTCATTCAGACGAACGGGGAGCTGGTGAATCAATCTCCGGAAAAAATCCTGAAGGACCTCAAAGTTGCCCCGATCTATGATCTGAACCGGCAGCAGAGGCTGGGCAAGTAGGCGGAGGGCCGCGGAAGATTTATGGCATGGGCTAAAACCAAGGTGGGTCCTACCCAAAGAGTGGTCAGCTTCGGCGTTCTGGCGCTGCTGGGCCTGATCGCGGTCTGGCTGCTGGTGCAGCAATCCCGCTTCAATCCCGCGGTGGACGTAGCCCTGCGCGTCCCGATCCAGGGCCGGCCCCAGGCCGCGAGCGGCTCCGTCCTTAAGGCCACGGCCGCACTCCTCCCCGAGGTGGAAGGCTTTACACCCCTGACTCCCCCGGAGAGCTTCGGCCCGGAAAACCTCTCCGACAAGATCGACGGCAAGGCCGAGCTCTATCTATCCGCGGGATTTAAAGAAATGTCCTGCCGCAGTTTCGGCTTGGCCGGGAACACCCGCGTGGAGACCTTTCTCTACGATATGGGCGCGCCCCCCCACGCCTTCGCCGTGTTCAGCGGGCAACGCCGCCCGGGCGCCGCCAATATCCTTCTCACCGCCAACGCCTATGCCACTGCCAACGCCCTGTTTTTCACCCGGGGGCGGTTTTATGCGGAGATCGTGGCCGATAAGGCTGCGGCGGGCTTACAGAATTCCCTGGAGGCTTACGCCACCGCGCTCCTGGCCAAAATTCCCGCGGCCGCGGGTGAAGCTCCAGCCCTGGCCGTACCTTTTCCTAAAGAAGGCCTGGCCCCGGACACGGTGCGTCTGTGCAGCGCCAATTCTTTCGGTTGTGAGGGTTTAGATAATATCTACACCGGGGAATACACTCTGAAGAACGGCAAGGCCACGGCCTTTTTCGCCCCGCGGGAGACCCCGGCCGCGGCCCAGGTGGACGCCAGGCGTTACCTCGATTTTTTGGCGGCCAACGGTTACCAGAAGGTCCAGGCCCCGGAGGCCCCGGCGGAGACCCAGGTGCTCGTCCTGGATAACTCCTTCGAAATAGTCTTTGTCCAGGCGCGGACCATGGCCGGGGTGCATGACGCCACTTCCCTGGCCGCGGCTTTGGAACTGGCGGGCAAGTTGCGGCTCAAACTGCAGGAAAAGCCGTAAAGTTGGCCCATGGCTGAAGGTGGCCCAGGCTTTCCAGCCTGAGCCCGCGCAACCTCAAGCTTGCGGCTGCCAAAGGGAGCCCTGGTCATCGCCTTGAATCTTACAACTAATCTTTTTCCCCCTTTCCCAAAGGGGGGCAGGGGGGATTAATAGGCGCTCGCTAATCCCCCTAAATCCCCCTTTAACAAAGGGGGACTTAATAACCATGAGACAACCAGAGGCAATTAGTTGCCAGCGAAGATAAAAGACGGCGTTCCAGAAGCCGGGGAGATGAACCGCCGGGATTTCCTCAAGCGGGTGGGCTATGCCTCCGCCCTGGCCCTGGCCGCAGGCGGCCTGGGGTATGCCCTGCATGACGCCAAAGGTCCCGCGTCCTCCGAAGGACCAAAGGCCCTGGCCGGGTTGGGGGATTTCACCGCCAAGGGCCGAGCCCCGGGCGCGGCGCAGATGGCCATCGTCAGGGGCTCGGACCGGGTCTTGCTGGTGGATAAGGGCGTCAAGGCCCTTGGCGGCATGGCGGCTTTCATCCACAAGGGCGACCGGGTGCTCCTCAAGGTCAACGCCGCGTTCGCCACCCCGGCCTCCCTGGGGGCCACCACCCACCCGGAGACCCTGGCCGCGGTGGCGGACCTGTGCTTCAAGGCCGGTGCGGCCCAGGTGCTGATTACCGACAACCCCATCAACAACCCGGATAGCTGTTTCGAGATCACCGGCCTGGCCCAGGCGGCCCGGGCCAGCGGCGCCCGGATCATCCCGCCCCGGCTGGCCCTCTTTGCCCCCCTGAGCCTGCCCGGGGGCAGGCTGATCCAGAACTGGCCGGTCATGGCGGGAGCCTTCCAGGGCGTGACGAAGGTCATTATCGTCTCCCCGGTCAAGGACCACCAACGGGCCGGGGCCTCTATGACCCTGAAGAATCTTTACGGCTTTCTGGGGGGGCGGCGCAACGTCTTCCATCAGGACATCAACGGCATCATCACCGAGCTGGCGCAACTGCTCAAACCCACCCTGTGCGTCCTGGACGGCACGGTGTCCATGGTGACCAACGGCCCCACCGGCGGGTCGCTGTCCGATCTGAAAGACACCGGCACCATGGTGATCTCCACCGACCCCGTGGCCGCGGACGCGGTGGGCCTGGAGCTTTTGGGGCACACTCTGGCCGAGATTCCCTATATCCAGATGGCTGCGAAAGCGGGCGCGGGGCAGGCGGATTACCGCAGCCTCAATCCCGTGGTGCTGGGCACCAAGTTTAAGCCGCTAAAACTATGAGCCTTAATTCTGAGTTCGCTGGGGGTAGGGCCTATCCCGGCGGTGCCGGGAAAAACCCGCCCAAATCTGGGCCCTCGAAAGACTTTTTGGCAGTGACTAATACCAAATCGCTATCAAACGACAATTTTTCTGTAGGGGCGAATCTTGTATTCGCCCCGTGTGGCGGGCGAACACAAGGTTCGCCCCTACAGTTTGACTCCCGTTTGATTGCGACTTGGTATAAAAATGGATCGGAGTAACCGATAACGGGCTACCCTCATGCGCATCGTCACCGTCCGCCGCCTCAGCCAAATCTTTTTCTTCGCCCTCTTCCTGTGGTTTTGCATCACCGCCACCGTGGGCGCCAGGTGGTGGCAATTGCGGGGCTGGCCCATCAACTGGATTCTGGAGCTGGACCCCCTCACCGCCCTGGCCACGGTCCTGGCCACCGGCACGCTATACCAAAACCTCTTCTGGGCTTTGGTCACCATTGCCATCACCCTGTTCGTGGGCCGCTTCTTTTGCGGCTTTGCCTGTCCCCTGGGGGCGCTCAACCAGTTCACCGGCTGGTTAGGGAATCTGCGGCAGGAGCCGGACGGCCGGGTGGAGGCCAATCGCCACCGCCGCTCCCAGGCCCTGAAATACTACCTCCTGGCCTTTCTGCTGGCCCTGGCCGTCATGGGTTCGGTGCAGACCGGGGTCTTCGACCCCCTGCCCCTGATCCACCGCAGCGTCAATCTGGCCCTGGCCCCCCTGGCGGACAACCGCCTGGGGCTGCTCAGCGACGCGCCCCGCTCTTATGCCTCGGCCTGGCTGCTGGGGGTTATCTTTCTGGGAGTGATAGGGCTGAACCTGGTCCTGCCCCGCTTCTTCTGCCGCTTCCTCTGCCCCCTGGGCGCGCTCTTCGGGCTTTTGAGCCGCTTCACCCCCTGGCGCCTGGGCAAGACCTCGGACCGCTGCGGCGATTGCCGCATCTGTGAGCAATACTGCGAAGGGGCCTGCCGGCCCTCGGGCAAAATCATCAGCGGCGAGTGCGTCTTGTGCTTCAACTGCCTGGACCGCTGCCCCGCGGACCGCCTCACCTTCGCCGCCAAACCCTCGGCCGCGGGAGAGGCGGGGCTGCCGGATCTGTCCCGCCGCGGCTTTGTCGCGGCCGGGACCGGACTGATTTTGACCTCCATGTGGGGCCTCGGCGGCCTGGCCGGGGCCAACCGCAACCCCCACCTGATCCGGCCCCCGGGGGCCCTGGACGAGGAGCGCTTTCTGGCCCGCTGTCTGCGTTGCGGCCAGTGCATGCGCATCTGCCCCGGCAACATCATCCAGCCCGCGCTCCTGGAGGCGGGCCTCGAGGGCCTGTGGACCCCGGCGGTAAACTACCGCGGCGGCCGCAGCGGCTGCCTCCCCAACTGCATCGCCTGCGGCCAGGTCTGCCCCACCGCGGCCATCCGCCCTTTGAGCCTGGAAGAGAAGCAGGGCTCCGGCGAGTTCGCCCGCCAGGGGCCCATCCGCATGGGCACGGCCTTTGTGGACCGGGGCCGCTGTCTCCCCTGGGCCATGGACCGGCCCTGCCTGGTCTGCCATGAATTGTGCCCGGTGAGCCCCAAGGCCATCTTCACCCGCACCGTGTTTGAGACCATCCGGGACGGCCAGAGGCTACCGGCCAAAATCCAGGGGCAGGTGGTGGTCTTGGAGGCCGCTTTCCCCGCCCATGCCAACTTGATCAGCGGCGACTACTACCTGCGGCCTACGGGGGCGCCGGAAACGGCGCTGAAACGCATCACCGGCCTGGCGGGCACCGGGCTGACCCTGGAGCGCCCCGTGACCACCGAGGCCCTGGAAGCCGCGGGGGGCAAGATAGATATCGTGGTGCGGCTGCTGCGCCCCTTCGTGGACCCGGCCCGTTGCATCGGCTGCGGCATGTGCGAACACGAATGCCCGGTTTCGGGCCAGCGGGCCATCCGGGTTTTCGCCGAGAACGAATCCCGCTCCCGGCCGGGGCGGATGCTGATTGATGATGGGACGGTGGCACAGGCTTGTGTGGATTACCGGGCGGGTGAGACGCCCGCTACGATTCTCTGAAAGTGTCCTTCGTAGCTCTCCTCAAGCGCCGAAAAGATGAGAAGAGGCTCCTTTGGAAACCAGTTGATGGTGGGGCGGGCCTCCGTGCCCGCCGAGCGCTTGGCGGGCACGGAGGCCCGCCCCACCACTCCTTTCATGGTTCTGGGTGTTCACTTTGGAACATGAATGGCTCATTCCCAAGCTTTGCGGGGGACGCAATTGGGGGCGAAGCTCCGGCTTCGCCACTGGAGGGCTGATAAAATAGCAGCAGCTTTTTCTTCCCCTGGGTTACCAAGCGGGAGCTTGGGACCAGATTAAGAATTGTATCAGGACGCATATCGCTGCAAATCACTAGGAGGACGTCAATATGAGTCGGAAGACCAAAGGTAACGACTTGACCCGCAGAGAGTTCGTCACCACCGTGGGCCTGGCGGGCCTGGCCGCGGCCGGGGCCGGAGTGACCGGCGCCCTGGCCACCCCGGAACCGCCGCCCGCTCCGGTCAAAGCCCAGAATCAGGGCATGCCCAGGGGCAAACTGGGCAAGACCGGCGTGGAGGTGTCCACTCTCTGTCTGGGGGGCATGTTTGACACCATCAACAACCAGTTGCTCCTGAAGCAGGCCCGGAAATGGGGGGTCACCTATTGGGACACGGCCCAGGCTTACGGCAATGGCCTGAGCGAAGAGGGCATGGGCCGTTTCTTCGCCCGCAACCCCGGGGCCCGCAAGGACATCTTCCTGGTAACCAAGCTCAAGGCCAAAGAGCCCAACTTAAGCGCTCAATTGGATAAATGTCTGCAGAGGCTGCAGACGGATTATGTGGACCTGTTCTTCATGCATGGCCTTACGGCCATCGACGAGTTGACTCCGGCCACCAAGGATTGGGCCGGAGAGATGAAAAAGGCCGGCAAGATCAAGTTCTTCGGCTTCAGCACCCACACCAACATGGAAGACTGTCTCCTGGGCGCGGCCCAGCGGGACTGGATCGACGCGGTGATGTTTACTTACAACTTCCAGGTCATGTATAACCCCAAGATGAAAGAAGCCGTAAACGCCTGCGAGAAGGCGGGAGTGGGCCTGGTGGCCATGAAGTCCCAGGCCGGCAGGCCGGGGAAGCATGAGATCGGCGGCGAGGTCAAGTTGGAGCTGGTGGAGCGCTTCCTCAAGCGGGGCTTCACCGACAAGCAGGCCAAGATCAAACTCATCTGGGAAAATCCCCAAATCGCCAGCATCTGCGTGCAGATGCCCAACTTGACCATTCTCGCAGCCAACGTGGCCGCGGCCCGGGATCAGACCAAGCTGACCCGGGGGGAAGTGGAAGCCTTGCGCCGCTACGCCCTGGAGACCCAGGCCGGCTATTGCGCCGGCTGCGGCCAGATCTGCCAGGATGCGGTGGGCGGGGCCGTGCCGGTCAATGAGGTCATGCGCTGTCTCATGTACCACCATTATTACGGCGAGCCGGAACTGGCCCGGCTGACCTTTGCCGGGTTGCCCGCGGAGGTGCGGCAGCGGTTAACCTCGGTGGACTTCTCCCGGGCGGAGCGGGCCTGCCCCCAGGGACTGGCCATCACCGCGTTCATGCGCGAGGCCGCGGAGATGTTGGCCTAAAAGTAGGAAATTCACCGCCAGACGCAGAGGACGCAGAGAATTCGCGGAGAATTTTTACGATTAAGTAAGCATTTTGCAAAAGGTTCTTTTAGGCTTAAAAAAATTTGCGCGGTCGCGCCGGTTTTTTATTGCCCAGGTTTTTCTAGAGAAAAGCGGAAACAGTATCTAAAGTCCGCGCCCACTACTTTGCCAAAGGACGGCCGTGATGAAAACTAAATTAAATGCCAGGTTTGTAGCGCTGGGGATAATTGGGAACATGCTGTTCCTGCTGCCTTTTCTGCATCTGGCGCAGGCCAAGGAATGGAGCTGGCAGGGCCTGAAAGACCAGATAAAAATAGCGAAAGACTTTCATGACTTAAAGCTTGGCCCGGAGAAGGAAGCGGCCTTGCTGGCCTTGAACCAAAAGTATGCCAAAGAGCGCCAAAGCATTATGGCCGACCTGCAGAAATGCCGGGGAGATATGCAAGCCGCCTTGGCCGTAGCCACACCGGATGAAGAGAAGATTAAGAATTTGGTTAGCGCCACCAACTCTGCCCAGGATAAGCTTTTCACCTCCATTAAAATGGAACGGGATGAGGCCCTGGCCCTGATGACGCCGGTGCAGCAAGGGCAGTTTCTCATGGTCATGGGTAATTGGGCCCAAAAGATGCTGCAAAAGTCTGGGAAGAATAAATCCTGAGCAAGAAAAAGGCCCACTGTTGGACTCATGCTGGCCGGGCTGAAAGATAAAAGCCGCCGTCCCGTCAATCCTTCCTCGTCATTCTCCGTCGAATCCCTTATAATTGGCAGAAAACGAGAGAGCTCTCATGGCTGATCCTTTTAAATTTGCTGATGATTTGGGGCCGGCGAAAATTATTCACGTCTATGAACCCGCCATCAACCTGAGAGCGGTGCTGGTGGTGGATAACGTGGCCCTGGGGCCGGCACTGGGGGGCGTGCGCATGGCCCCGGATGTCACCACGGAGGAGTGTTTTCGTTTAGCCCGGGCCATGACCCTGAAAAACGCGGCCGCGGGCTTGGCCCACGGGGGCGGCAAGGTGGTGCTCTACGGCGACCCGAATATGCCCAAAGCGGATAAGGAGCGCCTGATTCGGGCCCTGGCCTGTTCCTTACGGGAGGTGCAGGAATATATCCTGGCCCCGGACATGGGCACGGACGAGGAATGCATGGCCTGGGTCAAAGACGAAATAGGCCGGGCGGCGGGGCTGCCGGAGGCAATCGGCGGCATCCCCCTGGACGAAATCGGCGCCACCGGCTGGGGGCTGTGTCAGGCCGCGGAGATCGCCGCGGCTTACTGTGGCCTGCAACTGAAAAATGCCCGGGTGGTAATTCAGGGCTTCGGCGCGGTGGGTAAACACGCCGCTCGTTTTCTGGCCGCACAGGGGGCCGTGACGGTGGGGGTGTCCGATTCCCGGGGCGCGGTCTATAATCCGGATGGCCTCGATGTGGACGCACTCTGGAAGTTGAAGGAAGCCAGCGGGAGCGTGGCCGATTATCGCCACGGCCGGAAGCAGGCGCGGGAGGAAGTAGTGGACTTCGACTGCGACATCTGGATTCCCGCGGCCCGCCCGGATGTGATCAATAAGGAGAACGTGCGCCGGCTCCGGGCCAAGCTGGTGGTCCAGGGCGCCAATATTCCCGTTACCGCCGAGGCGGAACAAGACCTGCATGACTGGGGCGTCCTGTGTGTGCCGGATTTCATCGCCAACGCCGGCGGGGTGATCTGCGCGGCCATGGAATACCGGGGTGCAAGCCAGGATGAGGTCTTTACTGCCATTAAAGAAAAGCTGCGCCATAATACCCGCCTGGTGTTGGACGAAGCGAAGGCAAAAAATATCCTGCCCCGGCAAGCGGCCTTGAATTTCGCAGGGCAGCGGGTGAAAAAAGCCATGTCCTATAAGCGCTGGTCAATTTTCTAATCAGCGCAACACCCTCAGGGAGGGCGCCATGTATCGCCTCCGTTTCCACGGCCGGGGCGGCCAGGGCATGAAGACCGCCAGCCGCATCTTGGGCGCCGCCTTTTTCCTCGCCGGTTTCGAAGTCCAGGATGCCCCCCGCTATGGCGCGGAGCGCCGGGGCGCACCCATCTTCGCCTATGTCCGGGCCTCCCGGACCCCCATCAATGAGCGGGGCATTATCCGCCGGCCCGATCTGATCATCGTCGCGGACGAGACCCTGGTGGCCATCCCCGCGGCCGGGGTGCTGGCGGGAATCACCGCGAGGACGGTGCTCCTCATCAGCAGCGCCGAAACCCCCGAAGTCTGGCGGCAGAGACTCAACCTTGCCGGACCGGTCATCACCCTGCCCCGCTCCGGGACCCTCACCGACCCCCATGAATTGCGCTTTATCGGCGCGGCCTGCGCCGGGGCTGCGGCCCGGCTGGTGGGGGTTATTCCCCGTGACTGCCTGGCCCAGGCCATCCGGGACGAACTGGCCCACCTGGGGGCAGCCGTGGTGGCCCGGGACCAGGAAGTGGCCCTGGAGGCCTATGATCTCCTGGCGGAGCACGCCGGCTGCGTCGCCGAAATCCCGGAGACGCCCGCGGACACTTACGAAAAACCCCGCTGGATCGATCTGCCCTTTGACGCCGCCAATCTCGCAGCCCCTGACATTTTCGCCCCGGCCAGCAGCGAGATGGTGCCCACCGGCCTGTGGCGCACGGTGCGGCCGGTGATCGACTACGAACGCTGCCGTCGCTGCGCCTGGATCTGCAGCACCCTGTGCCCGGACAGCACCATCAGGGTTAATGAAGAAGGCTTCCCGCAGATCGACTACGAGCACTGCAAGGGCTGCCTCATCTGCATGACCTCCTGCCCCTCCCATGCCATCCGGGCCGTCCCGGAGGAAGAGGCGGGAAAGGCAACTGGGTGAGGGGGCTAAGGGCCACAGGCCCTTACCCCCTCCCCCCAATCACTACTCAGGAGACCCACCATGACCCGGGTGCTTTTGACCGGCAACGGCGCGGCGGCCTGGGGGGCGCGGCTGGCGGGGGTGGACTACGTGCCGGCCTTCCCCATCACCCCCCAGACGGAGATCATCGAAACCCTGGCCCACTGGATGGACGACGGGCTCATGGACAGCCGCCTGGTGACCCTGGAGTCCGAGCACTCCATGATGACCGCCGCGGGGGCCGCGGCCGCCGCCGGGGTCCGGGTCTTCACCGCCACCTCCAGCCAGGGTCTGCTCTATGCCATGGAGATGCTCTACACCGTGGCGGGCTGGCGCGCGCCCTTTGTCCTGGTGAACGTCTCCCGGGGACTGTCCGCGCCCATCACCCTGGAGCCCGACCACAACGACATCCTGGCGGCCCGGGACTCGGGCTTTCTGCAGCTTCACTGCGCCACCTGCCAGGAGGTCCTGGACACCGTGCTCCTGGCCTTCCTTCTGGCCGAGGACCAAAAAGTACGCCTGCCGGTGATCGTCAATATGGACGGCTTTTATCTCTCCTTCACCCGGGAGCCGGTGGAGATTCCCGAGGCCGACGCGGCCCGGGCCTTTGTGGGGCCTTTCGAGCCCGGCAACATCCGATTCCGGGCCAGCGCCCCGGTGAGCCAGGCGGTGGCGGTGCTCAGCGGCACGGCCTATTCCTATTTCCGCTACGAGATGCACCTGGCATCCCTAAACGGCCTGGCGGTCTATGACGAGCTGGCAGCAGAATTCGCCCAAAAATTCGGGCGGCGCCACGACGCGGTGGAGACTTACCGCTCCGCAGACGCGGAAATAGTCTTCGTGATGATCGGCTCCTTTGCCCTCAAGGCCAAGGCCGCGGTGGACCGGCTCAGGCTAGCGGGCCACCGAATCGGCCTGGTGCGGCCCCGGCTGCTCCGGCCCTTCCCGGAGGCCCGGCTCCGGGAAATCTTAGGGGGCAAGAAAGGCGCGGCGGTCATCGACCAGAATATCTCCTTGGGCAAAGGCGGGGTGCTCTTCGCAGAACTGGCCTCGGCCCTTTACGGCCACCAGGACATGCCCATCCTCACCAGCTTCATCGGCGGCCTGGGGGGCCGGGACCTGGCGCCGGAAGAGTTCTACGAGATGGCCGCCATCACCCGCCAGGCCGCACAAAGCGGCCAGGCCCCGCCGCCCCGGCTCCTTTACACCGAAGAGGAGTTGCTGGAGGTCAGGAAACTACAGGCCATTGCCCAGGCGGAGAGGGAGAGGTTGGGGGTTAGCGCACCAGCCAGGTAAGTTTTTCCAGGGCATGAGCCAGGGACGTCCTTATGGGCCATGGGGAGGCAAAGATGCGGGTCTTGATCACAGCGCTGGCGGTGTTGGTCTTCCTGGTGCCCCAGGCGGCCCTGGCCACCACCCAGATACCGGACGCCATCATCATCGAGGGCCAGAGACATTCTCTCTATAGCCTGCCCCTGGAGCAGTATTACCGGGCCGGCCACCCCCGGCCGCAGTTCCGCTCGCCCCACACCGCCAACTGGCGGGGCTACGTCGCCACCTGGGAGATTGACCGGGGGCGCTTATATTTAAAAAGCATCCGGGCCTGGATCGGGAAAAAGGAGGTAGGGCTGGAGGCCCTCTTCCCGGGCCAAAAAGCGCCCATCCCCGCCACCTGGTTTACCGGCCAGCTCCGGGTCCCCCAGGGCAAGATCCTCAAAGTCGGCGTGCCCCAGCCCATCCATGAAAAGGACCTGGTGATTACGGTGGAGCAGGGCAAGGTAACCAGGCAAGAGATTGTTGATAATATTGGGCGGGTGGGCCCTTCCAAACGCTGATCGTCTGGTGTTCTGATGCGGCAAAGTTGTTTGGTTTGCTGTATGCAATCAACGGCATTGAGTTGTCATTAAAGAAGTGGCCTGACGTCTTCATTTTCCTTGAATAACCTCCATAAAATACTTATGATTTTTACTTAGAGATGGAGGCGCAGTCATGAAATACCTGGGCACCGTCAAGAAGGAAAAGGGGCAAGTGGTGATGCCGGACACCTTCCAGGAAGTGGAGGAAGGCCGGGTCTTTGAGGCCGTCGAGATCGGCGGAGATATTCTGCTTTTGGCCGGTCCCCTGGAGCCAGAGAGATGGGGCCGGATTGAAGAGCTGGCCCAAGAGTCCATTAAAAAGCACCGCGCCACCCTGGAGGCTTTGGCCCGTTGAAATGGATCAACATTGAGAAGGAGTGATGATTTCATGAAAGTCTTCAGTGCGGTCATAGAGAGATGCCCCGATACGGGTTTATATGTCGGGTATGTGCCGGGGTTTCCTGGCGCCCATTCCCAGGGCGCAACTTTAGACGAGCTCAATGCGAACCTGAAAGAGGTCATCGAAATGCTCCGGGAAGAGGGCGAACCGAAGCTGGAAACGGAATTTGTAGGCATCCAAAACGTGGTAGTGGCCTGATTCATGGGTTCTATCCCCGTTCTTAAGCCCGGCGAAGTTGCCGCCATTCTGAATAGATTAGGATTCATAGAAGTGCGGCAGCGAGGTTCCCACAAACAATTTCGTCACCCTGATGGACGGCTTACCACCGTGCCCTTTCATCAGGGCCGGGACATCTCCCCGATTCTGTTGCGACAAATTGCCAAGGATATCAGGGTAACTATGGAAGAGTTACTTAAGCAACTTTGATCATTAATAAAGAATAAATTGAGCAAAGGAGGACAGCACTTTCTCCATGACTTCCTCCAAGCCCCTTCCCTCCGTCTATGTCCTGCTTACCTGGACCCGCAAACGCGCCGAGCGGGGGTAGGATGGCCGCAGCCCAGCTGCTTTAGGAGAACAGTTGAACCCATACATCTTTATAATTGCCGCCGCCTTAATGCTGGGAAGCGTATTTCTCTTTAAAGCCTTTACCTCCTGGGGGGCGCGTTGGGGCGCCACCCCGGCAGAGTGCGCCCGGCGGATGACCGGGGACGCCTATCTGGAGGGGGGTCCTCCGGCCCGGGTGGCCATGACCCGGGCGGTTTCCATAACGCAGCCGCCGCAGGTGGTCTGGCCCTGGCTGGCGCAGCTTGGCCGGGGCGCGGGTTGGTACAGCTACGACCTGTTGGATAACGGCAACAAGGCGTCCGCCCGCCACCTGGTCTCCTGGATCCCGGAGCCGCAGTTGGGGGACGCCTCCCCCATCGGTTATCTGCGGCATCTGGAGCCGGGCCGGGAACTGGTCTGGTGGGCCGGGGGGGAATTATTCTTGGGGTCCATGGCCCGCATGGTGATCGATATCCTGGTGGAGCCCCAGGGGGAGGGCTCCCGCTTGGTAATCCGCATCTCCGGCGATATGGCCGGGCCGACTGCCCGCCTGGCGGTGGGGGTCTTCCAAGTAATTGATACGATTATGGCCCGCCGGCAACTTCTGGGCATCAAGGAACGGGTCGAGAAGTACGGCATCCGGGCAGTGGACCCCGAAAACCCGGAGAATGGCCGGGTCGACCAATACCAATTCTACCAGATCATCTATGCCTCCGGCCAAACCGCCGGGTTCCCCGGCCGGGAGCACGCCTCTTACTGGCGGCAAATGGCGATAGAAGATAAGATAGTAGCCAATTGCAGGGAAAGAGAGTAGGAGACCCTCGAAAACAGAGTCAGGTTAACAGACCTCAAATTGGGACTAAAGCCATGGGACTGATTTCAAAGATTCAACCCATTAAATCCTGCCATTCACTCCTGGGCGCTATCTGAGATACCCTTGTTTTTCCTCCTGGCCCTGATTAATTTTAATCCAGGGAATCTGGGAAAAAGGGAGGAGATAGCCATGGTAGAATGGACTGAAGCTGGGAAACGCTTTGTGCGGGTAAAAGATGCAGCCGGAAATGAATTTATTTGCCCCTTGGACGCCTTAAAAGACCCTAAACATGCCACGGAGGAAGAGTTGGCGAATTGCATTGATGATGCCACCGCATATAGATTTCCCCGAGACGTCGAAATCCAGCAACCGTAAGGTGGAACCGCCCACGCGATATTATGAGTTCTTTCAGCATTCTTTAGGAAAAAGCCCATGAACGCCACGAGACCCACTCCCCCCAAACCCCTTCCCTCCCTCCATCTTTTGGGCACCGGCACGCCCATGTGCGCCGGGTGCGGGGGGCTGGAAGTGCTCCACGAGGTCTATGACCTGCTGGGGACCAAGACCGTGTTCGTCAATGCCGCGGGCTGTCTGACGCTGCTGGCCACCTACCCCTTCACCCCTTTCCGGGGCTCCTGGCTCTATACGGCCATGGCTTCGGCCCCGGCCGGGGCCCAGGGGGTGCGGGACGCCCTGGACGTGCTGCTGGCTAAGGGCCGCATGGCCCCGGAAGAGGACCTGGAGGTAGTGGTCTTGACCGGGGACGGCTCCGCCTACGGCATGGGGTTGTCGGCCACCTCCAGCGCCCTGGAGCGGGGTCTCAATTTTCTCTATCTCTGTTATGACAACGAGGGCTTCGGCAACACCGGCCAGCAATACTCCGAGGCCACGCCCCATGCGGCCCGCACCGCCACCAGCCTCAGCGCCCGGGGCTTTCCGGGCTACAAAAAGGACCTCTTCGCCATCTGGACCGCGCATCAGCCGGCCTACGCCGCTACTGCGGTGGGCGCGGAACCCCTGGATCTGGCCCGGAAGATCGAGAAAGCCAAGAATCTCAAAGGCCCGCGGCTGATCCTCACGCTGGCCCCCTGCCCCCCGGGCTGGGACTTCAACCCCCAGGCCACGGTGGAGATCGGCCGGCTGGCGGTGAAGACCGGCATCTGGCCCCTCAAGGAATACGTGGACGGCGAGATCGTCCATACCAAAATCCCCCACCCCCGGTTGCCGGTGGAGGAATACCTGCAACGCCAGGGCCGCTTCGCCCACCTCTTCGCGCCTACGCGCAACGAGGTCCTGCTGCAGGAAATCCAGGCCAGGGTAGACGCATATTGGGCCGGGGTGGGTTGAGCTAAATTCTTATGAGCCACGGGGTCTTAAGGTTGGGGCGCCTCAAAATCCCCCCAGCCCCCTTTTTCAAAGGGGGAGTAAGAAAGTGCCTGATTTAAGGTATTCTTTGGTGGGGCAGGCTTGCGCAGTTTTTTGGCGCAGCCTAGAAAGGCTGCGCCACCGGTCAAAAAAAAAACTTGTGAGTAATTATGAGCTTTAGAAAAGGGGGTATTTTTTTGCTGATCTAACCGCGCCTGGTTGATACAGGATGAGGTCTGAAATAGGATTGAGATGACTGTTGGATAAAGGCAGAGGAAAAGCCCATGAAAGCCATGGTGTTACCCCGGGTCACCGATCTTGCTCAAAATAAAACCCCCCTGCAACTGATGGATTTGCCCATCCCGGAGGTAAAAGACCGGGAAATCCTGGTGCGGGTTTCCGTCTGCGGGGTCTGCCACACCGAGTTGGACGAAATCGAAGGGAGGACCCCGCCGGAGAGGTTCCCCATCGTCTTGGGACACCAGGTCATCGGCCGGGTCGAGAAAATGGGGAAAGAGGTGACCCGCTTCCGGGTCGGCGACCGGGTGGGCATCGGCTGGATCAACTGGGCCTGCGGCGAGTGCGCCTTCTGCCGCCAGGGCAACGAGAACCTATGCCCCGAATTCAAGGCCACCGGCCGGGACGCGGACGGCGGCTACGCAGAATATACTACGGTCACCGCGGATTTCGCCTACCCCATCCCGGAGGTCTTTGCCGACGGAGAAGCCGCGCCGCTGCTGTGCGCCGGGGCCATCGGCTATCGCTCCCTGCGGCTGACCAATATGGCGGACGGCGACAGCCTCGGTCTGATCGGCTTCGGCGCCTCGGCCCACCTAGTCCTGAAAATGGTGCGCCACCGCTATCCCCGGAGCAAGGTTTTGGTCTTCTCCCGGACCCAGGCGGAGCGGGATTTTGCCAGAGAGTTGGGGGCCTTCTGGGCCGGGGACTTCGGAGATGAGCCCCCGGAAAAGCTGCACCGGGCCATTGACACCACCCCGGTCTGGGCACCCGTTGTCCAGGGCCTAAAGAACCTGGAACCAGGGGGCCGGCTGGTGATCAATGCCATCCGCAAGGAGGAAGTAGACAAGGAGGCGCTGCTGCAAATTGACTACGCCCGGCATCTTTGGCTGGAAAAGGAGATCAAGAGCGTGGCCAATGTCAGCCGCCAGGACGTGGCCGAGTTTTTGGAGCTGGCCGCGCAGATTCCGCTGAAGCCGGAGTTTCAGGAGTACGCCCTGGAGGAGGCGAATCAGGCCCTGGTGGAGCTGAAGGACAGGAAGATTCGCGGCGCCAAGGTGCTGCGCATTGCCGGCTAAGCAGGCATTCCAGGATATTCTTTCCCTCCGGGGGCGAACCTAAGATTCGCCCCTTTTTTTGTGGTCACGCCGTTCTTTTCCCCCAAGTCTGATACCAAGTTGCAGTCAAACGGCGGGGGGTTCGTAGGGGGGCACCCGTGTGTGCCCCCCAGGTGCGCGTAAAACACCATCTTCCGATCACCAAAAAACAAGGTGATCATAGAATTACGGCGCCGCGGAAGTTGCGAGCGCTGGGGCGGACACATGGGTCCGCCCCTACAGAAAAATTGCCGTTAGGTTGCGACTTGATATGAAAAAAACTTGACAGAAATGGTTTTTCCTTCTAATTCATAATTATGAATTATGAATGCAAGGACATCGGGGGCCTAAAATGAGCAGCCGCATCGTACCTTTGGTCCTCTATCAGGAAGTCGCCGAACGCATTCGCCAGAGAATTTACAGCCATGATCTGAAGCCGGGGGCCTGGATTGACGAGCAGGCCCTGGCGGAATCTTTCGGCATCAGCCGCACCCCCCTGCGGGAGGCCCTGAAGGTCCTGAACAGCGAAGGCCTGGTGGTGCTCAAGCCCCGCCGCGGCTGTTTCGTGGCGGAGTTGACCGAGCAGGACCTGGACGAGATCTTTCCGGTCATGGCCCTCCTGGAAGGCCGCTGCGCCTATGACGCGGTGCGCAAGGCCAAGCCCCAGGACCTCAAGCGCCTGGATGACATCCACGCCAAGCTGGAAAAGTATGCCACGGCCGGAGATATCGAGCGCTATTACGAGCAGAATTACATCTTTCATGACGCCGTGCAAAAGCTGGCCGGCAACCTCTGGCTGCAAAAGACCGTGGGCGACCTGCGCAAATTCCTCAAGCTCCTGCGGGGGCGGCAGTTGTATCTGACCGGCCGTCTCCAGGCTTCGCTCAAAGAACACCGGCTGATTATGGCCGCGTTTCACAACCAGAACCCGGCCGCGGCCGAAAAAATCATGCATGATCATTTGCTGGCGCAACGGGCCGCCCTGGCCAGTTACGATGCCGAGGAAAACCTGAGGAAAGAGATTAAGACCAGAAAAAGATAAAACAGATAAAAAGAGTGCCCCTTTGGTGCTGGGAACACCGCCGGGGCTGGGTACAGCGCATGTTTATTTTAAAAGCCTTTGCCGATTCTTGTCAAGGTTTAAGGGCTACCCCTGTGTGCGAGCCAACCGGGGCCGGACATGGGGGTTTTTTATTTTAGATGTCCGGACGATTTTCCGGATTCATTACTGACCCCGGCAAAATCATCAGATTTATTTTGGAGAATTGGACATGAGCTTAATCTTGACTGATTTTGGCGAAATGATCGGTACTATCACCTTTAATAATCATGAGAAACGCAATTGTCTGAGTGCGGCGTTATTAAAAGAACTCATTGCCGCTCTCAAGGATATGCGGGAGCAAAAAGCCCGGGTTATTATTCTCAGGGCCGCGGCGGGGGCCAAGGTCTGGTCCGCGGGGCTCGACGTCAACGAACTCCCCAATCCGGGCCGGGACCCCTTTCCTTACGATGATCCCTTTGACCAGGCCGGGCGCTGTATTCAACGGTTCCCCGCACCGGTGATCGCCATGATCGGCGGCAGCGTCTGGGGCGCGGCCTGTGACCTGGCCTTGAGCTGCGACATCCTCATCGGCACCCCCCGGACCACCTTCGCCATGACTCCGGCCAAAATCGGCATCCCCTATAGCTCCTCCGGGCTGCTCCACTTTCTCTGCGGCGTCGGTCTCAATCTGGCCAAGGAGATGCTCTTCACCGCCCAGCCGGTGGGCGCGGCCCGGGCCGAAAAGTTGGGGATTCTCAACCACCTGGTGCCCGCTGGGGAGTTAGAGGCCTTTACCCGGGCCATGGCCCGGCAAATCGCGGCCAACTCGCCCTTGAGCATCGGGGTGCTCAAGGAACAATTGCGAATTCTGGCCAACTCCCACCCCTTAAGTCCGGAAACCTTTGAACGGCTCCAGGGGCTGCGGCGGCGGGTCTATGACAGCCAGGATTACCTGGAGGGCAAAAACGCCTTCCTGGAGAAAAGGCCCCCGGCTTTTCAGGGAGCCTAGAAGCCATTGGAAAGCCACTTTTTCTGTCATCCTGAACGCAGTGAAGGATCTCAACGTCCCGAAAATACGAGATTCTTCGCTGCGCTCAGAATGACAGTTTAGGGCCAATTGAGGTTTTGCAATGACTTCGAGGAATCTAAAGGGCTGCCGACCTGCCGGTGGCTCAGCCCCAGGTCAACCGAGGGAGGTGAGAGAGCGTCGGGAAAGAGGATTTTTTAGCAGCTTGGTGGTGGTGGCAGAATTGGGGTGGCCCACCCGGGCCGGGAAACCCTGGCGGGGAGTATTTCGCCTGATCTCCCGGGAGGCTTGGAGGCAAGGGGCAGTCAGAGGCCACGTCTCCGGCCGGCAGGGTTCCCAGAAAGATTTGGATCAACTTACTGTCCCTTCTACCTGCAAGAGGAGAGGAAAAAATGGAAGAATTATGGGCGCAGAGATGGAAAGCACTCTGGTTTGTAACCGCGCTGGGGTTTGTCTTCTCGGCCAACTACACCAACCACGGTCCCCTGATCCCCACCCTGGTCAAACAACTGGAAATCACCTTCGCCATGGCGGGTTTCCTGACCACCGCCATTTTCCTGACCCATGGCGCCTTGCAGATCCCCGGCGGGGCGCTGGCGGATAAATTCGGCGCCAAGAAACTGGTCAATTTCGCGCTGCTGATCATCGCCGCGGGTAATTTTATTATCGGCTTTTCCAATTCCTATTACGCCATTCTAGTGTTGAAATTCATCATCGGCATCGGCACCGGCACCTGCTTTATCGCCGGGGCCCGGTATGTGCCCACCTTCTTTCTCGGCAAGGAAATCCAACGGGCCCAAGGCGTCTACGGCGGCTCCATCCTCTTGGGATCGGGCTTCGTGATCTACGGCATCCCCCAGCTCCTGCCCCTGGTGGGATGGCACAATATTTTCATGATCACCGGCGGCATGGCCGCGGTGCTCCTGGTCCTCTGGTACTTTTTGGCCCCGGAGACCCCCCGGGCCGCGATCACTCCCAAGATCAACTGGTCCGGCGTCATCGGCAGCCGCAATATCTGGTTGCTCTCCCTGGCGCAACTGGCCAGCTTCGGCGAAATCATCGCCTGCGGCGTCTGGGTCAATACCTTGTTGATCAAGAGCATTCATCTGCCCCCCAAAACGGCGGGCATCATCGGCTCCATCGTCCTGCTCCTGGGCATCTTTTCCCGGCCCCTGGGCGGTTTCATCCTGGATCATAAGGTGATGACCACCAAAAAGCTCCTGGCCGCGGCCTGCGCCGGCCTGGCTGTGGGATTCCTGTGGATGGGGCTGTCCGCCAGCATGGGCATGGCCATCCTGGCCATCATCTTCACCGGCATCATGGCGGGCCTGCCCTTCGCCGGCATCTTCAACGCCGCCCGGGATAACTGCCCGGATTGCCCCGGGGTGGCCATGGGTTTCGTCAACACCTGGGGGGCCATCGGGGTGATGGTTTTTCCGCCCATCATCGGGCGGCTGGTGGACCTCACCGGCACCTTTATCAGCGGCTTCGTGGTCCTGGGAGCGGTGGCGTTAATCGCGGCCTTTGGCTGTTTGGGCTTGAGCCATGCCGACACCTATATGATCCCGGAAACCGAACCCATCGAGCAACCGGATTGAGGGCCGGTGCGGGCAAGATTGGCCCAGATCACCTGCTGCTCCAGGCAATAAGAAAGAGAACGCAGTCATGGACGAGCCACAAATTAAGTATCGGGAAAAATTGGCGGCGCACCTGATCAAACAGCTGACCAGGAGAAGGATGGCCGCGAGCTTTGCGCCCACTGCGGCCCAGGCCCGGGAGGAAATCGTGGCCATGATCCCGGCCGGGGCCACGGTCAGCCGGGCCGGCTCCATGTCCCTGGTGGAGATGGGCTTGTGGGAGGCGTTAAGGGCCAAGGCCGGGGTGGAAATCCTCGACCCCTTTGCCCCCGGCCTCAGCCCGGAAGAGGCCTATGCCCTGATGCGCCGGGGCTTCCTGGCGGATTTTATGATCGCCAGTTCCAATGCCCTGACCATGGACGGCAGGCTGGTCAACCTGGATGCCACGGGCAACCGGGTGGCCGCCATGTGTTTCGGCCCGGATAAAGTCATTCTGGTGGTGGGCCTGAACAAAGTGGCCCCGGATCTGGAAGCGGCCCTGGCCCGGGTGAAGCATCACGCGGCGCCCATCAATGCCATCCGCCTCGGCCGGGAAACGCCTTGCGCCGCCACCGGCCAGTGCGCCGATTGCAGGAGCCCCGCCCGGCTCTGTAACCTGTGGTCCATCATCGAAGGCCACCGCTTCGAAAACCGCATCCACGTCAAGCTGGTGGGCGAGGACTTGGGATATTAGAAAATAGCCAGGGGCACAGCAAGCTGTGCCACTACAGGTTTATAGGAGGTTATTCATGTCGATACTTTTGATGCCGCGGGCTGAGGAATTTGCGGCGCGGACTGCCATCATCGCCCCGGAAGGCGAGTTTTCCTACCGGCAACTCCTGGACGCCTCCGCCCGGGTGGCGTCTTTTCTCTTAAATGGCGCCCCGGACCTGCAAGAGCGGCCGGTGGCCTTTATCGCCCCCCCGGGGTTCCAGTATGTGGCCTTGCAGTGGGGCATCTGGCGGGCCGGCGGCATTGCCGTGCCCCTGTCCCTGTTCCACCCCCGGCCGGAACTGGAATACGTCCTGGATGATACCACCCCGGCGGTGGTCCTGGCCCATGCGGATTTCGCCGACCGCGTCGAGCCCCTGGCGGCGGCGCGGGGCCTGCGCTTCGGCCTGGCTGATGCGGCCCTGAAGCATCCTGCGGGTCCCCTGCCTGCGGTAGCACCGGAGCGGCAGGCCATGATTCTTTACACCAGCGGCACCACCGGCAAGCCCAAGGGCGTGGTTTCCACCCACGCCAACATCGCCGCCCAGATCACCAGCCTGGTGGAGGCCTGGGGCTGGCGCCGCGATGACCGGATTCTGGAAGTCCTGCCCCTCCACCACATCCACGGCATCGTCAACGTCATCTCCTGCGCCCTGTGGTCCGGGGCGGTGTGCGAGATCCTGTCCCGCTTCGACGCCCAGGAGGTTTGGGCCCGCCTGGCCTCGGGGGAACTGACGCTGTTTATGGCCGTGCCCACCATCTATGTGAAGCTCATCGACGCCTGGGAGAAGGCCGCGCCCGCGGAGAGGGAGCGGATGTCCGCGGGCTGCCGCAGGCTGCGCCTCATGGTCTCCGGCTCCGCGGCCCTGCCGGTGCCCATCCTGGAGAAGTGGCGGGAGATCTCCGGCCACGTCCTGCTGGAGAGGTACGGCATGACGGAAATCGGCATGGCGCTTTCCAATTCCCTGCAAGGGCAGAGATATCCCGGCTGTGTCGGCCAGCCCCTGCCGGGAGTGGAAGCCCGCTTGATGGACCAGGGGTGCCCCGTGCCCCCCGGCACCCCGGGGGAAATCGAAATCCGGGGCCCCGCGGTCTTCCGGGAGTACTGGGGCAAGCCCGAGGAAACCAGGAAGTCTTTCCGGGACGGCTGGTTCCTCACCGGCGACGTAGCCATGGAGGAAAACGGCATCTACCGCATCTTGGGGCGCAGCAGCGTGGACATCATCAAAACCGGGGGCTATAAGGTCTCGGCCCTGGAAATCGAAGAGGTCCTCCTGACCCACCCGGGGATCAATGAAGTGGCGGTGGTGGGGGTGGCGGACCCGGTCTGGGGCGAACGGGTGGTGGCGGCCTTGGTGCCTAAAAACGGCGCCAGCCTGGATACCAAGTCCCTCAGGGCCTGGGGTAAGGAGCGCCTGGCCACCTACAAGGTTCCCCAGGAGGCCGTCATCCTCAAGGAATTGCCCCGCAATGCCATGGGCAAGGTTTCCAAACCCGACTTAAAGAAGATGATCCAGGCGGCCCAGGGGTAGCCGGCCTATCAACCTGCTCCTGGATGAGGGGCATGATCTCCTTCTCTCTCCCAATAGCCCCTCCCCCAGGAACGGCAGACATCGCTGCAAAAGTCCGATTATTGCCTCCACGCGTGCTGGCAAAACCTGATACCACGTCGCAATCAAACGGATATTTTTTCGTAGGGGCGAATCTTGTATTCGCCCTGCCTCGTTGGGCGAACACAAGGTTCGCCCAGTTTGTTGCCTTTTGATTGCGGCTTGGTATGAGAAAGCCAGCGGCTGCGATCAGGGATAATTAGCAGGGGTAGGCGCATCTTCTCCGGCGCTCCCCTGGCCCCTGGTGCCGCGTCTTCATCGTTTCCTACCTAAAAGCAGTAGCGGGCGGCATCTCTCCACGATTATTGACCTTGAAAAGCACATCTCTTTATAGTCCGCTTATCTGTTAGCGGCTGCTATAATGGATGCAAATGGCCTTAAAAAAGGAGAAGAAATTGAAAAGACTGGGGTCTGTTCTCGTGGGATTCCTCTTGTTTACGAGCATCGCCTGCACGGGCGAGCCGCCCAAGATCGGGGTGGTGAATGTGATCAGGGTGATCAATGAATCCAATGAAGGCAAAAAGGCCAATGCCGAGGTCAACGACCTGGTGAAAGCCAGACAGGCCGCTCTGAAAAGCAAGGCTGAGACTTTGGAGAAGCTGAAAAAGAGCCTGGAACGGGAACCTTCTAAGGCGAAAAAGGACGAATTTAATAAGGCCGCGGCTGCGTATCAGAAATTGGTGGCCGCCGCCGATGGGGAAGTTAAGAAGAAGGCCGCGGACCTGAGGAAAGTGGTGTTGGAACATATCCGGAAAGTCCTGGAGACCATCGGCCAGGAAGAGAAATTCGTGTTGATCATCACCAACGAAAATGTGGCCTATTCTCAGAAGTCCATTGATATTACCGACATAGTCATAAAAAAGTATAACGAGGTGCAAGGAGCCAAGTAGGATGTCTGGTTGAACAACCTACCTGGTTCCCAGGATCATCCCAGAACTTGAGTTTGAGTTGGGGCCAGGTCAGCCCAGAGCTCCTGGCTTCCCAATGATCCTCGAGGATTTCCGGCTTGACTTGCCTCCGACTCAACTCCAAACTTGGCGTGACTGCCGGGGGGCTGTTCATTTTGCTAAACTGGCGCGCCTTGCCGGATTCGATCCAGCGGCCCACAGATTGGCGGAACACCTCGCGCAACTGATAACTGTTTGAAATAATAAAAAGAAAGGCAGGTTTTCGCTAGCTTCTAAGCAGTATTAGAAAAAATTTTTTCCGGTCCCCCCCCTCACAGACACACTCGCCTACCCCTCCCTTACTGATCTGATGGCAGCGATGTTCATTTTTTAATCAAAAAATGGCATGGTTTGCAGATTCGTGTTAAGCTAATGCCAAATGGCGCTTGCTTATTTGTGCGATTATCGTACAAGGGGTAGCAGCGGCCCCGTGGCTGGCACCAGAGGCGTTATCCGGTTTTGGGAGTTCTTCATGAATCCTGACAAAAAGTCATATAACCTGGCTATTGTCGGCGCGGGGCGGCAAGGCATGGCGATCCTGGAAGCCTTGGTGCCTCCCCGAAAACAAGAGCAATCCTTGCGGATCGTGGCGGTGGCGGACATTAACCCGGAAGCTCCCGGGATAATCTATGCCTATCGCTTTAACCTCTTTGTGACCCTGGATCTGGCTGACTTATTCCATCTCCCGGAAGTGGACATCATTGTCGACGCCACTGGGCGTCCCGAAGTAGCTCAACAGCTTTATGAGCAAGCTCCCAAACGGTTAACGGTTCTGAGTGCGGACCGGCCGGAATTTACTCTGGAGGCCTTTTGGGACCTCATTCCTGTGGACCTGTCGATTCAGGACGTCTCTCCCTTGAAAATCGCCATTGTCGGCGCTGGCAGGGCAGGTCAAGAGGTGCTGCAGCTGATCACCAGGAAGCCGGGATACCGGCGCAAGATCGAGATTGTCGGGGTGGCTGATTCCAATTCCCGGGCCCCGGGGTTAGCCTTGGCTGAGCGTCTGGGCATCTCCACCTTTAGCGACTATTCCTCTTTGCTGGAAAAGGCCCCGGACTTGATCCTGGAACTTACCGGCGACCCGCTGGTGCGGGAGGGCATTATCCAGCGCCGGCACCCCCACACCCAGATTATCGATCATATTAAGGCCCGGCTTTTCTGGGAATTGTTGCAGAGGAATGGAGACCGTCTGCGCTGCAAGGTGGAAAGCGAAATTAAGCTGGCCGGACAGCGCAGCCGGTTCCAAAAGATTTTTGACCACCTGCCTGATCCGGTGCTCGTCTTACTCCCCAATTATGTAGTGGATGAAGCCAATCGCACCTTCTTGGCCCGCTTTGAAAAAAAGTTGGAAGAGGTTATCGGCAGGCCTTGTTATGAGGTGCTGCATCAGATCGATGAGCCTTGTGACCGGAAAGGCTTGACCTGTCCTATGCCCCGCGTCCTCGAAAACTGCGAAACCGTCCAGGTCTGTCAGTGGCATGCCAGTCCCGAGGGAATGATACGGGTCGACGAAATCACCATGTCGCCTTTATTCCCTCCGGAAGCCACCCAAAAACGGGTGGTGGAGGTCATCACGGACATTACCGCCCGGAAGCAGTTGGAAGAAGCTCTGCAAAGATCGCAAGCCGAAACCCGGGAGCTGCTGCGGCAGGCCATCAAGGAGAAGGCCTTTCTGGAAACCATCGTCAACGGCATCAAGGACCATATGATGGTCATTGATCTCGATTATCGCATTGTCGAGGTCAACCGGGCGCTGCTGGAAATGATAGGTCTAAAACGCGAAGACGTGGTGGGGCGGCATTGTTATGAAGTATCCCACCGCTCGCAGCAGCCTTGCTCCAGCCCTGACCATCCCTGTCCCTTAAAAAAGACCGTAGCCACCGGCAAGGCCGCTTCCGCCATCCACATCCACTTTGACAAGGATGGCCGGGAAAGTTATCTACACGTGGTTTGCCACCCGCTGTTCGATGAGGAAGGACAAATCCGGGGAGTGGTCGATCTGTCCCGGGATATCACCCATGAAATCAGCCGCACCCGCATGATGGACGAAGACAAGATCGCCTCTTTGGGAAAATTATCCGCCAGCGTCGTCCACGAGATCAACAATCCGTTGACCGGTATTCTCAGTTCCGCCAGGATGATCAAACGCATCATGGATGCGGAGTCTCCCGACCAGGAGGCCATGGGCATGATGAAAAAACATACGGAGTTGATCTACAAAGAAATATTACGGGTGAGCAAAACCGTTTCCAGCTTGCTGCCTTTTTCCCGCCGCGCCAAGCCGGAATTCAAGGCGGTGGATCTCAACAACTTATTGGGGGAGACTTTAGCGTTAACCGAATTCCAGATGCGGTTGCAAGGAATCACGGTGGAAACGCGTTATGCTCCCGATCTCTTGCCGGTGCGGGCCGATCCGGCGAAGATGAAGCAGGTCTTTTTGAACCTGCTGATCAATGCCCGGGATGCCATGCCCAAAGAGGGCACCTTAACCGTTGTCACCAGAAATACCAGACATCGGGAGGCCCTGGTGCTCATCGCCGACACCGGCGGGGGCATACCCCGAGACAAGTTTGCCCAGATTTTTGAACCCTTCTATACCACCAAGCCGGGTGGCCTGGGCGCGGGGCTGGGTCTGGCCGTGGTGCAGGGCATAATCGGGGACCACCAGGGGGTCATTCGAGTTCACAGTGTGGTGGGGCGGGGTACTTGCTTCAGCATACGTCTGCCCGCCCAAAAATCGGGGGAAGACCATGTTGCCTCATAAAAAAATCTGCATCATGGTAGTGGATGATGAGTTGAGCATCAGGGAAGCCTTCTGTGATTGGCTAAAGCAGGATGGCTATGAGGTGGAAACTGCGGCCGGCGGCCTGGAGGCCCTGGCCAAGGTCAAAGAACGCCACTACGACATCATGCTGGTGGACGTCAAAATGCCGGGAATGGATGGGATCACCCTGCTCAAGAAACTGAAAGAGGAAGATCCCGATTCCTCTGTAGTGATGATGACGGCCCACGGCGCCATTCAGGACGCGGTGGAGGCCATGAAGCTGGGGGCCAACGATTATCTCCTGAAGCCTTTCGAGTTGGATGAGCTCAGCCTCACCATCGAGAAACTGGTGCAAATTCAGACCCTGGCCATGGAAAACTTGATTCTCAAGGACCAGATAGCGTCCATCAGCCGCTTTGACAACCTGGTGGGCCAATCCCCCCCGATGCTCAGTCTTTTTGAGACCATCGTCAAGGTGGCCCAAAGCGACGCCACCGTGTTGATTACCGGGGAGACCGGCACCGGCAAGGAGTTGGTGGCCCGGACCATTCACACCCATAGCCCTCGCGGTTACAATCCCTTCATTGCCATCAACTGCGGCGCCTTTACGGAACATCTCCTGGAGAGCGAGCTCTTCGGCCACGAGAAAGGCGCCTTCACCGATGCCAAATTCACCAAGAAAGGCCGGTTGGAAATGGCCAATACCGGCACCCTCTTTCTGGATGAAGTGGGGGACATCTCCATGAAGATGCAGATCGATCTTCTGCGAGTCTTGGAAACCCACGAATTCAGCCGGGTTGGAGGAACCACGGCGATCACCAGCGACTTCCGGGTCATTGCCGCCACGCATCAGGACCTGCAGGAAAGCATCCGCAACCGGACTTTCCGCCAGGATCTCTACTACCGCCTCAACGTCATTCACTTGCAGGTCCCTCCCTTGCGGGAGCGGCAGGAAGATATTCCCCTGCTGGCCAAGCACTTCCTGCGACGCTATGCCACCGAGACCGGCAAAAAGATTGATGGCATTCATCTGGAGTCTCTGGCGGCGATGCGGCGTTATTCCTGGCCGGGAAACATCCGGGAATTGCAAAACGCCATCGAACGGGCGGTGGTGGTGGGCAAAGGCCGGCAGATCAAACCCGGTGACCTGCCCTTCGCGCTGACTTCGGAGGGCACCGAGGAAGTGGCCAACCTCTCCTTGGGGGAAATGGAGCGCCGCCACATCGCTTTAGTCCTGACCGCACAGGGTGGTCACATCTCCAATACGGCCAAGGTCCTTCGGATCAATCGCGGCACTCTCTATGAAAAAATGAAAAAGTATGGCTTAACGCCCTGATTGGGGCTCAGCCTGCGGCTTCCGGGCTGTAGAGCGGTTCACTATATGTCATACCGTCCGTTTCTGGGCCTGGTTCCCCTGGCCCCGGTGGATCACCTGATCTTGCCTGATTTACGCCAGGCCATTGCCGATTTTCTTTTCCTGCCGGTAAAGATTTTGCCCACCAGACCTCTGCCCCCCCAGACCCATCACCCAGGGCGTAATCAGTATTATTCCACCCAACTCCTGGATTATCTGCTCAATGACGAGCACGGAGAAGATCCTTTTCGAATCCTGGGGATAACCGCGGCGGATCTTTACATTCCCATATTCACTTTTGTCTTTGGCGAGGCCCAGTTGGACGGCAAAGCCGCCATTATTTCAACCTTTCGTCCCGGCGCCGGCGCCGGGGAAGTCAAACCGTCCAGATCCCTCTTATTAAGCCGGCTCATCAAGTTAAGCTTACATGAATTGGGCCATACCTTCGGCCTCCCCCACTGCCGCCAAGACGGCTGTCTCATGGGCTTTGCCGCCAACCTGGAAAAATTGGACCAAAAGAAAACCGGACTGTGCAAATATTGTCTGATCCTGCTGGACGATTACTTTCAAAGCCTCCAAGACCTGTAACCACCCCGCCTCTCCACTGTCACTAAGACCCGGCTCACGCCCGTTCTCAGGCTCGCTCCAATCTTCTTTGTGCGATTTTCGTACGATTAATAATTAATCAAAACAATATGATACCCTTATTCGGGCATCTTACCTCCTATCTTTGTGCGATTTTCGTACAAATAATCATCCATAATTATCAATGGGTTAGCGAATTTTAGCCGAGCCTCTGTGCGAATTTTCACCAAAACCTCGCCTTGCCGCTGGCGGATGATGGGAAAGCATGGGGAGTGATCATAAATATTGCTGTAATTATAGATGGTTACCCTGGCATCGCAGGTTTGGCCCGTAATTTGCCTAAAGGAAGCTGGGCTGCGGATGAGACATTCCTGGCAAAGATGACGGAGAGGAGATGGGAAAGCCGCAAACCTCAAGTCCTACAGGAGGACAGTTGCATGGAAATCCTTTGCAAAAGATGCGGGCCTTGGCGGAGTGAGATCTTTTATCACGACAAAACTAAACCCCTCGGCAAGTGCATCTGCCGCAAATGTGGGAAGAACCTGGTTCATCGAAAAACACAACCTTTTTAAGGAAGGAATGGCAGACATGAAGAGCAGGAATAACCAGGAAGTGGAAATCTTCGGTTTTGGAGTGCCCGCCAGTGACTGTTACCTGCACCCGGGACATAGCTGGGCCGTGCTCGAAGACACCGGCGAAGTGAGGGTGGGACTGGACGCCTTTTCCCAGAAGATCTTCGGGCCCGCAGACGAGGTGAAGCTGCCAGATCTCGGCAAGACGTACTATCAGGATCACATCTGCCTCTCCCTGGTCAGACAGGGCCGGAAGGCTTCCTTTCTCGCCCCGGTGGATGGCGCCATTACGGCAATCAATCCCAAGGTGCGTGAGAATCCCCGCCTGATCCATAACGATCCTTTTGGCGCCGGCTGGCTGTTCAAGGTCTGGCCCATCAACCTCCAGCGCAATTTGACCAACCTGTTTTCCGGAGACGCCACGGCCGATTGGATGCATCAGGAGTCCCATCGCTTAATCAATCTCATGGAAAGCGAAGTGGGAGTCACCGGGCCGGATGGCGGCACCATTATTGATGACGTCTATGGAAATTATCCCCAGTTGGGCTGGCGGCCCCTGGTCCAGGAGTTTCTTCTCACCAGCCTGACCCGGGAATGGAAGAAAAAATCCTGATGGCCGTCATGCCAAGGTGGGGATCAGATCAGAGGAAGGCTTGAGGTGGAGGTCCAAGTCATGACCGGTGCCAGTTGCGAAACCCGCGCCCCAAGGCATCAGCTTGTGGACGTCTACGGCTTCCAAGTGCCGACCGATATTTATTATCTGCACCGGGGCCACACCTGGGCGGTGCCTGAAGACTCGGGCCTGGTGCGGGTCGGTTTGGACGCCTTTTCCCAGAAGATCCTGGGGCCGGCGGACGAAGTGCAATTGCCCGAAATCGGCAAGACCTACTATCAGGACCATGTGTGCCTGGCGCTGTTCCGGGAAGGACGCAAAGCCTCCATCGAAGCCCCGGTGGACGGCATTATCACTTCCATCAATCCCCGGGCGCGGCAGAGCCCCGGCCTGATCCATGGCGATCCTTATGGCGAAGGCTGGCTGTTCACGGTCCAACCCACCAATCTGCCGCAAAATCTCGACCAGTTGTTTTACGGTGATTCCAATGTCACCTGGATCGAACAGGAGGCCCAGAGGTTGCTTTTTATCCTCAGCACCACTGTGGGAGCCGCTCTCCCCATGGGCGGGGTCATCCTCGATGATGTTTGCGGGCATTATCCCCGTTTGACCTGGCGGCGTCTGGCTAAGGAGTTCTTTTTAACCAACTTGATCAAGGACTGGAAGAAACGTTAACCGGAGGTCCGGGGCGGAAATCCGTCCTGGTGGAGGACTGATCACATGAGACTCGATTGTAAGAATTGCGGGGCCATGGCCGGGCATTGGCTGGTCTGTGAGGTTCCTGGCCCTAAGAACGGCACCCAGTCAGAGTATAAGTGCGTGTGTCAAAAATGTGGGGCAGTCTGGCGGGTAGACCACCACCCTCTGAAAGAAGGTGGCCCAGCCCCCGAACCCCACCCTGAACCGGGGATGGTGGAAGCCCTCGGGGTACAAGCCCCTCCCGAGGACTATTATCTGCACCGGGGCCACGCCTGGGTAGCGCTCGAAGAGAGCGGCGAAGTGCGGGTGGGGCTGGATGACTTTTCCCAGAAGATACTGGGTCCGGCTGACGCCCTGAGATTACCCGAAGTGGGCGCAGTCTTTTTTCAGGATCACATCTGCATGGCTCTGATCAAAAAGGAGCACAAGGCTTCCTTTGAGGCTCCGGTGGACGGTCTAGTCACGGCAGTCAATCCCGAGGTTTGTCAGAATCCCCGTCTGCTCCATCGCGATCCCTATGGCGAAGGCTGGCTGTTCAAGGTCAAACCGACCAATCTCCGGCAGAATTTGGCCAGCCTCTCTTCCAAAGAGAATAACGAGGCCTGGATTGCCAAAGAATCCTGGCGCTTGCTGAACCTCATGGAAACCACGGTGGGATTAACCTTGCCGTCCGGCGGCGCGCTCGTCGGCGATGTCTATGGCCATTTTCCGCAGCTTGGCTGGCGCCGTCTGGTTAAAGAATTTTTCCTGACCAATGTGACCCGCAACTGGAAGAAAAAGGGTTTGTAAGAGCCTCAGGAGGCGCTCTCGAGGTGGACCCGCAGGTCTGCCCTTAACGCAGGTTTTCCAAACGTTGGCCTGGCGGCCAACCATCTCAAGTACAGGAATGCCTTCCAATTCCTGCCGAGGAACTGGATCAAATTACAAGAAAGGCGAGGTCTATGAAAAAACTGGTAATTTTGGGGTATGGAGCCGGTGGCACCATGGTAGCCACGAAAATGCGAGAGAAGCTCGACAACGACTGGAAGATTACCGTGATTGACCGGGACCGGCAGCACCACTATCAGCCGGGCTGGCTCTTCATCCCCTTCGGCGTTTACAAGGCCGAGGACTGCATTAAACCCAAGATGGATTTTGTCCTCCCGGGTATCGATTTCGTGTTGGACGAAGTCACCAATATCGACCCGGTCAAGAAACGGATCAAGACCAAAAAGGGGCAGGTTGACTATGACTGGCTGGTGATAGCCACCGGCTGCCGGATCATGCCTGGCGAAATCGACGGCATGAAGGACGACTGGCACGGCGACATCCACGACTTCTATACCCCGGATGGCGCCATCGCCCTTTACAAGAGATGGAAATACTTCAAAAAAGGCAAGATCGTCCTCAATATTGCCGAAATGCCCATCAAATGCCCGGTGGCGCCCCTGGAGTTCATCTTCATGGCCGACTGGTTTTTCACGGTCAACGGGGTCCGGGACGACATCGAACTGGAACTGGTGACCCCGCTCTCCGGGGCCTTCACCAAGCCGGTGGCCACCGCAGCTTTGACCAAGCTGTGCGAAGAGAAGAAGATCAGGATCACCCCGAACTTCGATATCGCCGAAGTCGACCCCGCCAAGAAGATAATATCTTCCGCCAAGGGCGACGAGGTCAATTACGATTTGCTGGTGACTATTCCGCCCAACTTCGGAGCCCAGGTCATCATCGACAGCGAGATCGGCGACCCCATGGGTTACCTCGACACTGACCACGGCACCTTAAAATCCAAAAAATACGAGAACATGTACATCGTGGGCGACGCCACCAACGTGCCCACCTCCAAGGCCGGGGCCGTGGCCCACTATGAATCGGACATCATCGTGGAAAACCTGCTCCGGGAAATCGACGGCCAGGAGCCCCTGCCGGAATTCGACGGCCACTCCACCTGCTTCATCGTCACCGGCTACGAAAAGGCCAGCCTCATTGACTTCAACTACAAAGTAGAACCCTTGCCGGGCAAATATCCCTTCCCGGGCCTGGGGCCCTTCACCCTTCTGGGCGAAAGCCATTTCAACTACTGGGGCAAGATGATGTTTAAGTGGGTCTACTTCAACATGATGCTCAAAGGCAAAGAACTGCCCCTGGAACCCCAGATGTTCATGGCCGGTAAAATGCTGGGACATGTCTATCATGTCTATGGTTGAGAGAGGAGACGGCCATGCCTAATAAGAATGAGAAGAAACCTGGCACAGAAGAACTGATCTTGGAGAGGCTCGACCGGATGGAGGGCCAGATACAAACCCTGGTCAAGTCTCAACAGGGCCTGACCGAGTTGAAGAACGACCTCGCGCCCCTGATGAATTCAGCCTGTAAAATCCTGCTGGAGGAACTGGGGACCCTGGAGACCGGCTTCCAACTGGAAGACCTCTTCGCCCTGCTGAAACAGGGACTCCGCAGCGTCCGCAACCTCACCCAGGCCCTGGAGACCCTGGAGAACCTCTCCGAGATGTGGAAATGCATGGAGCCTTTATTAAAAAGCGCCGTTCCCAATCTCATCAACTACATGGATAACCTGGAGCGCAAAGGGGTTTTTCGCACTTATGCCGCCATGCTGGAGGTCCGCGCCAAGGTGGCGGCCCATTACGACCCCGAGGAAATTGCCACCATGAGCGACGCCTTTGTGCTGCTCTTGAGCATGCTGAAAAAGTTGTCCGATCCCCAGATGATCGACTTCATGAATCGCCTGCTGGAACTCCCCGCGGCCATCCACCTGGAGGAGGCCAAACCCTTGGGCCCCTTGGGCATGTTGAGCGCCATGGGTAGTAAAGAAGCCCGGCAGGGCCTGGGCGTGGCCATGGAACTTACCAAGGCGCTGGGCAAACTTGGAGCTGGACATTGATTGGCATTCCGGCATAGCCCCAGGTGATGAACACAAAAGCTTTTCAAGATTTGGGCCTATTTTTGGAAGGGTCATAACCTCTAAGCCAGGAAGAAACCTGCAACTTACCCCAAGGCTTAGGACTGACCCGGTGAGGCTGAAATTTGCTTCTGCCATTTCAGGGCGCAGCCAGTCTGCGCCCTTTTTCTTGGCACCGGAAACCCACTGGACATACGCGAGAATGAGCTAGCAGCTTTCAGGGAAAAAGCTTCAGGAAGGCATAAATTTCCATCCTGCAAATCCAAGCCCCTAATTCCTGCCTCCTCTTACATGACCCGGGGGATGGGAGGGGCAGGCTCCTGATTCGCGGGCCAGGCTTTCCCCTCTTCCACCGTCACTTCTGGAGGCCGGGTGACTTTGCGGGGTTTGGTCTTCTTGGATTTTTTCCTGGCAAGATGGGCCGCGTCCACGGGGTGCGAAGAGAGATAGCGGGAGCTGACATAACCTATCGTCCCATCCTTTATTACCTTGACCTGGGTCCAGTTTTGACTCTCCCCCATCTTTTCCACTTCCGCATTTAATTTCAGGGTAGTGATTTTTTTGCAGTCTAGGCCGGGACAGGCCCGTAAACTAAGATGATTAGCGGTCACATAAAAAGTGGGGCGTACTGCTCTGGGTTGCGCCGGCTTTGGCGGCAGCGGGGGCGGCAATGGCGGCGCTTTACTAACCTGGGTCTGACAGCCCAGCAGGCAGATGACCACCCCTAAAATGCAGATCCAGGCGCCGAGGCGCTCCTTAACGGTTGATGGTCTCATTTAGAGGCCTCTCCCCCTTGCTTTAACCTCCTCCGGGTTGTTTCACGGAGGCGCAACAGCAAAATGCCGGATAGTAGTATTCAGGAAAAGATGGGTATTTAAATCTCTCAGGGCGTTAGAGTCAACCTGAGGAGGTTTTACTGGTAACTTCTGAGTTTTTCGGAGAAGACCTTTCGTTAACCGCAGGTGGATTGTTTAATGCTTCCGGGAATTCAACGGGGTCCACCATGATGTATCCTTTGAGAATGGCGTATTTTATCAACTCAATGGATTTCCCAAGGTCCAACTTTCTTTTGATCTTCAGGCGATGGGTATTTACGGTTTTGATGCTGAGAGATAGAAGGTCCGCGATTTGTTGGCTGGTTTTGCCTTCCGCCAAAAAACTAAGGATTTGCGCTTCCCGGTTACTCAAAGGATCTTCTTGAAATAGCAAATCCCTGAGGCGCTTTTTTACGTTGATCTCGGAAATCTGTCCGGCCAATAGCGGCGAAAAATAGGTGCCGCCACTCCGGATTAGCTTTATCGCGGCAATCAGTTCCTCATGAGTATCTTCTTTGAGCAGGTATCCTTGAACCTGCATGGATATTGCCCGATAAACATGTCCCCGGGTTTTGTGCATGCTTAAGATTAACACCTTAACCCGGGGATGGGGGCGTTTCATTTCTTTAAGGGCTGCCATGCCTCCATAATCCGGCATGGAAAGATCAAGAATAACCAACTGGGGAGAAGTCTGTTGCAGAAGCAGCAACAATTCATGCCCACTGGCGGCCTCTCCCACGATCTCCAGGCCGGGGACCTCTTCCACCACTCTCCTGACGCTTTGCCGAAATATCGTGTGATCATCGGCCAGGACGATCTTATAGGGATGCATGGTTATTCTCTCCCCATTTCCCGGGGGTACGGCCGAAGGGCCTATGGCCCGCCCATAAATTATGAAAAGAATCGTAGGGGCGGCGTCCTCGCCCGCCCGGCAATGGCGCGCAGGCTGGAAAGCCTGCGCCACCTATAGGAACTTTTCGTAACAGCTCCTCATGGGCCTGAGGCGCACCCACAAAGGATGAAAAGTTTGCCCCCCTCACCCCAGCCCTCTCCCCCCGCGAATTGCCGGTTAGGAGCAATGGACTCCTGGGGCGGGGGGAGAGGGAGAAATCCTCCGGTATGCCTTGTCTTTTACTGACCACTGACCACCGACAACTTTTCAGGAGCAGATCAATCTCCCTTAAAAGCCAATCCTCAGAAATGCCGCGTCTCGGCGCTGGACCCCAAACATCTGGCTTCCAGTCCCAGGCCTCAAGGTCTCCCCTGGGATTTTTGATATTGGTCGTAGGCCAACCCTCCCAGGAGGCCGGCACCACCACCGACTGCTGCACCTATGGCGGGCGAACCCGCGGCTGCGCCGATGAGAGCGCCACCCGCGGCACCCATGGCCCCGCCGCTCAGCACCCGTTGTTCGGTGGGAGTCATGCCGGAACAGCCCGCCAAAGCCAGCATTAGCACCATTGGCAGAACGATTGACTTCATTGTTTCCTTCCCCCTTGTAGGCGAAATCCTGGCATTGAGGCGGATGCCGCCAAAGGCCCTGGCATCCCGGCCCCGACGCCGCTGGTCCTGATGTTATTGGGCCTGGGAAAAGTTTTATTCCCCGGGCCTTACTCCAGGCCAAGTAATACCAAATTCATATTGCCACGCAACAAACCGCCAGAATCAGCCGGCGTTCATCTGCGTTTATCGGCGGTTAAAGATAATCCGCCGATGCACGCCGGTCTTTAGGCTTTGTCACGTGCAAAAACGAACTTGGTATAAAACCGAAAAATCTTTCATTCGGCTTTTAGTATGGGCAGGGTGGGGCGGGAAGTCGATACATGCGCTGACCATTTTCTCATGATCATTTTGATCAATTGCCGGATGGCAAGCCTGCAAGCTATTTCAAACCCTTCTTTTTTTGTCATCCTGAACGCAGTGAAGGATCTCAACGCCTTGAAAAAACGAGATTCTTCGCGGCGCTCAGAATGACAAATAGGGGAAGTCGAGGTTTGGAAATGGCTTTTAAGAAAAGTCAACGAGATAGTGGTGGGAAATGGCATACTTGAGCAGATCGGCCAAGTTGTTGATCTCCAGCTTTTCCATGATATTGGCGCGGTGGCGGCGCACGGTATGGGGGCTGATGTACAGAATGGCGGCGATTTCCTCGGTTTTTTTCCCTTCCGCCAGGAGTTTTAGGACCTCCCTTTCCCGGATTGATAAGATTTCGGCCTTGGCCGGCTCCAGGACCAGGCTGGTCATCAAGGAGGCCACCAGGGGAGAAAAATATTTGCCGCCTTTTCTGATGGCCTGCACCGCCTGAATCAGTTCGCCGCCGGCATCTTCCTTGAGCAAATAGCCATCGGCACCGCCGGCCAGGGCTTGGCGGATGAACTCCTTTTTTTTGTGCATGGTCAAGACCAGGATTTTTACCTGGGGGTAGCCGCGCTTAATTTCTTTAATGGCTTCCAGGCCGCGCAGATTGGGCATGGAAATGTCCAGAACGACCAGGTCCGGGGGAGACTTTTTCAACAAATCCATCAGTTCGAGTCCGTCATTGGCCTCACCGCTGATGCAGACCTCCGGGCTCTGCTCAATAATGTGTTTAACTCCTTCACGGAACATCACGTGATCATCGGCGATGACGATGGTATAGCCAGCCATGCTCATGATTCTCCGGTTATGGGAATGGTAAAGGAGATCTTGGTGCCGTGCCCTTTTTGGCTCCATAAGTCAAAAGAGCCCCCCAGGATTCTCACCCGCTCTGCCATCGTCAGGAGGCCCAAGGTTTTCTTGTCGGTGTTTGAATGACGGTCAAAGCCCTTGCCGTCGTCGGCAATCAGAAAAGAGACATTTTGCCCGTCCCGCTTGATCTGCAGCGACACGTGCTGCGGTTGGGCGTGTTTGCCGATATTCGTCAAAGCTTCTTGCACCACCCGGTAGATCGCGGTCTGCACCGGCAAGGCAAAGAGGCCGTCCAGGTCATCCAGATCGAGCGTAAATTTCGCATGCTTTTGGAGGTCGGCAAAATCCTCCACCAACGATTGCAGGGCCGCGGTGAGACCCAAGTCCTCCAGGTCGCCAGGGCTGAGATCCAGATAAAGGCGGCGCACCTCTTCTATGGTAGTGCCCATGTAGCCCAAGATCTTATGCATCTCGGTTTTAAGAGTACTCTGGGCCGGAGACAGTTTGGTGGCCACCGCTTCGATCTGCAGCTTCAAGGCCAGCAAGGCGTGTCCCAGTTGATCATGCAATTCCCGGGAGATTCGTTTCCGCTCGTCTTCCTGGGCCCGCAGCAGCTGCGAGGCCAGGTGGCGCAGGTTCTTGGCCGATTCTTGCAGCACCTCCTCGGTACGTTGGCGCTCAGTGATATCCCGGATGATTTCCTGAAACAACACCTCCCCTTCGATCTCCAATTGGCGCAGGCTGACCTCCGCTGGAAAAGTCGTACCATCTTTCCTTTGTTGAATAGCTTCAAAAATCAGCCCGCTGGTTTCTTTGCCATGCAGTATCAGGGTATCCAGAACCCGTTCCGACCCCGGCGGATATAAATCCAGGAGATGGAGCTTCAGGAGTTCAGCGCGCTCATAGCCGTAGGCCACCGCCGCCCGGTCGTTGGCTTCCACAATCAGTAGATTCCTGTCCGCCACCAGGATGATGTCATTGGCAAACCTGGTGAGATACTCATAACGCTGCGCCAGGGCGCGGCGCTCCCGCTCCACTTCATATTGCCGGCGGTAGAAGCTGATTTGCTGATTCCGCGAGAAATAGGCCACACCGAGGCCGGCGCTGCCGATCAAGATAATCAGGAGAAAAACGACTTCATGGGTCAGCTTTTTCAGCGGGGCATAAATTTCGCCGGCGTCGATCTTGGCGATGATAAACCAGGAGGAGTCCGGAATGGCTCCTCCCGCGGCAATAACCGGCACTCCCCGATAATCCAGGCCCTCCACAATGCCTCTTTGCCCCCTGGCGACCCTGGCCTCCAGCAGGTGGGGGGAATCCAGGGGCAACCGCAGGTGCAGGGGAACGTTCTTCTGATGCCGGAGTTCATTGAGAAACACCACTTCCTGGCCCTCCCGGCGGACCAGCTCGGTCTCTCCGGTCAGACTCGGGGTGGGCCATTCTTTCAACAGAGGATAAAGAAACTGATAGGGTTCGATGCTCATCAGAGTCACGCCCACGGTAATCTTCTTGTCCCCCTGCATGACCAGGAGCGGCGTGAGGACGCAGAGCCTGGGCTTCGAGTCTTCATCCAGATACAGATCTGAAAAAATGACTTTTTGGGTCTGGATTGCCTGCGCCGCCAGGGATTGCAGGTAAGGGTTAAGCTCCCGCCCTGAGGCCGGCGCCGCCAATCTGACATGCCCCTGGGGGTCGACTAAAGTCAGGCTGCGATATTGATATGTGGCCAGGGTGGTCAGCCGCTCCAGAATCTGTTTCCGGAGCAGAGGCTTGGGTTTCCCCCGGAAAAAATCCATCACCTGCATGGCGAAAAAGGGGTCATCCATAATAGTGCTGGCATAATCCAGGCGTTCCTGGCGCCAGGAGATAATCTGCTCCACTTTCAGGGCAATAATGGCAGCAAGTTCTTGCTGCTTTTCTTTCTTGATGT
This sequence comes from Deltaproteobacteria bacterium, assembly GCA_021813445.1. Lineage (GTDB taxonomy): Bacteria > Desulfobacterota > Desulfobaccia > Desulfobaccales > 0-14-0-80-60-11 > SURF-52. The sequence goes on along the minus strand of JAKAKP010000140.1, from coordinate 8,080 downwards.
ACCCCTCCTGGTTCTTGTAATATAAATATCCCGTCGTTAGTATTCCCAGGGAGAGAATGCAGAATATCAGAATAAAATACCAGGGAAATTTTCGAAGATCATCAGTGGCTGACATCAACTTAACTTGCACTCCATAATTCGGCAACCAGTAGCACTAGATTCAGGCCAGTAAAAAATGACGATGCCATTTGTTAATTATTATGAGAAATTATGCCCAATATTATCTTACCACAGATTGAGCCGCGGCACCATACGGCAATTCCCAGGTGAGGCTGGCCCGCACCTTCCTTAGCAGTACAAATTTTGGTATCATATCCCCTAAGGATTCGCTGAGCGCCGGAAATGACTGATAGACCTAAATCCACCCTCTGGCCCCGCTGGAAATCTCTCTGGTTTCACGGCTTGGGGCCGGTATTGGGGTTGGTGCTCGTCAGCTACCTCCTCTGGTTTATTGTTCACGGCAGGGCCTTTTTTGCCACCTCCGGCAAGGGGGTAGAGGCTCCGCCGGTGCAAGCCCTACCGGCTCCCGAGGCGGCTGCCGCCCCTCCCATTGCCGCCAAAGTCCCGACCGCGCCGGCTCCCGACTTAAGGAGCCAGTTGGAGCAGGTGCTGGCCGGCATCCGGGAGGCCAATCAGAAGAGGGATTTGTCACAACTTTTGAGCTATTATTCCCCGAACTTCCCGCAGTTGACGCAGCGCACCCAAGGCATCTCCAAGGCCTGGAGGATCTATAACTACCCGAAAATGGCATTCGAGATCCAGGAGATCAAACCCGTGACCGACAATACCGCGGTGGCCCGGGTAACCTGGCTGATTGAGGCGCAGAATATCAGCACCATGAAGCAGCAGAATATTTCCCGGACCTATTGGATCACCTTTTCCCGGGAGTCGGGTCAATGGCAAATCTCCGCCTTGGCTAAGGCGGACTAGTCCTGAAGGAACCGGTGATGCCGCGCAAGCATCTGATAAGATTTCTGCTGGCGGTCCTGGTCTCGGTCTTGGCCTGGTCCTGCGCCACTGCTCCGGTTACTGCCCCGCAGGCCCATTTCTATGTGAACCAGGAAATCACCTATCTGAAAGACAATCCCAGTGACGCTGCCAATGTCATGGGCCAGCTTTATCAGGGTGATGAAGTGGAAAAGATGGAGGAAGGCAAGTCCGGCTGGTGGCGGGTGAAAGTGCGGCGCAGCGGCCAGAGCGGCTGGGTCCGGAAGGGGCTGCTCAGTGCCGAGGCCGTTCCCACCGCGTTTTACTATATCAACGCGGATACCGTAGCGCTTAAGGAGTGTCCCCGCCAAGATTGCCTCCCCTTGCAGATGCTGTTTCGGGGGGAGAAAGTGCAAAAAGTGGCGGAGGGAGAGCAGGGGTGGTGGCGGGTCCTGGTGATCAAGGGCCATAGTTTGGGCTGGGTTCCGGCCGCGGCTTTGACCGCGCAGTACGAAGAGACCCAGCAAAAGCCGGCCCGCAACTATTACTATGTGGCGGTTGCCAGACTTAACCTGAAATCCAAGCCCGCGCCCCGGAGCGAGGTCATCAGAACCCTTAAGTTTAACACCCAGGTGGAAAAGATCGGGGAGAGCGGCGGCTGGTTTAAGGTGCGCCAGCCTGCCAGCGGCGCGGTGGGCTGGGTCCCGGGCCGCGCTCTGCAAACCCTGCCGGTGATTTATCCCCGGGGACAGAAACCCGCCAGGGAAGAGCGCAAGCCCTTCAAGCAAAGGGAAGAACCCCAGGCGGAGCCCGAGTTTATGTAACTCCGCGACCTTCCTTGCGGTCCTACTTGCGAGGGGTACCACGAATAGGAGACTGGCTTGGATTCTATAAAGAATACCGGGGCGCCGTTGGAACTTGACTTTGCACCTAGGAGTAATCGGCATTCTTAACTAACCCGAGAATGGATCTTGAATTGCCTTGGGTGCCCTAAACAAAACCTGGCGATCTAGCCGAAGGTTAACCGGCACTTATTCCCCTGATCGGATACAGGGAAATACCATTCATAGTTGAACAAGGCATCGGCTGCCTTCCGGTTCTGACCTCCTTCCGCTTCCAGGCTGAAATGGCGGTTGATACGGTATTCCAGGCGCAATTGCACGGATTATCCCCCTCCGCGGGATTTAACTTGCGTCCCACCGACAGAGTCACCCCTTTGGTGAGGGGCTTGGTCACCCCGATGGCAGGTGACGCTCAAGCTGCCCTAGCCTTCAGGTTTCTGGGGGATTATTGCGGGGCCATAACTTCTGACATAAACCCGGGTGAAGACCGCACCGAAGAAAAAGATCTGGGCGGAATAATAGACCCACATCAGAAAGACTACCAGGGAACCGGCAGCGCCATAAGCCGAGCTGATGCTGCTGCGCGCCAGGTATAAGCCGAGGAGGTATTTCCCTAAAGCAAATAATACCGCGGTTATTGCCCCTCCGATCCAGACGTCTCCCCAGGAAATTTTCACATCCGGCAGTATCTTAAATAACATGGCAAACAAAAAAGCAACCATAACGATCATCAAAACATTATTACTCAGGGCAATCACGTTGAATGGAATATGCATAATATCGCCCATAAATTTTTGCATGGCATAGATGACCGAACTCAATATCATTGAGATTAATAATAAGAATCCTATAGATAAAACGACTAATAATGATTTTAAACGGCTTTTAATTATATTTATCAAGCCGCCGGCATGGCTTACTCCCCAAATGGTATCTAAGGCATTTTTCAGCATGACAAAGGCTGTGGTAGAGCCAACAAGAATCAGGATAATAGCAATTATCGTGGCTCCGAAACCGGAGCCGACTTTATAGCTATTCTGAATAATATGGATAATACTTGACGCATTATGCTGCCCTACAAATTGCGCCAGTTGGCCCATGATATATATCTGGACGGATTCCCTGCCTAAAATAACTCCGGCAATGGCCACCACAATGATGAAAATCGGGGCCAGAGAAAAAATGGTATAAAAGGCCAGGGCTGCTCCCAATACCGGGGCATCCACTTTGCTCCATTCCCCATACGTATTTTTTAACAGTACCCATACCTGTGGCCAGAGTGCCATAAATTTGGGTGAATCCTGGTTTCCCATGATTACATCCTGAAAAGTTGGGGTTCATGGTGTGCAGAAAGACTTACTGCAGGCTATGTGAGCCGGCAGAACTTGGGTAAAAATTAATAACGATAGTTGGAGATGCAACCCCTAAGTCCATCTGCAGATCCACCTCTGGCAATGATAGAAGATATGGAGCTGGATTTATTGCAGCCATTGCCTGGACAAAGCAAGAACCCACTACCCATTTTTCCACGGAATCGGGAAGAAGAAATTAATTCACACCTGGGCGGCGCTGAGGACTTTTACGGCTCTTTAGGTATTATAATAGTCTCAGCGCGATAAAGCCTGACCGGGAGCAGCCGCGAAAACAACTATTCCAGGATAATGAGGAGACACCGTGACAGGGGAATCGAAAAAGGAGGCCTTTTTGCTCCTGATGAAGGAGTTATGGCCCACGATGGACAATCTGCGCCTCATGCTGGTGGCGGCGCGGCACGCCTTCAACCGGCACAGTCAGGCAGAATTGGCAGAAATTGCCCGGCTGCGGGATGATATCATTTTGGACCTGGACCCGATTTTTGAGAAATTAGAAATAAACTTAAAGAATTGCACCGAAGGGGAAAAGCCTGATCTACTCAAACATCAAGGGATAGTCTTCCAGATGGAAGCAATGGCGGACAAGATCGCTAAACTCGCGGACCCCATACGCCGTAAGGGCAACCGCGGGGCCATCCTGGCGGATCAGGATTTGTTTTTCATCAACGATCTGTTTTCCCGGCTGACCGGAGTTATGAGCACCCTGGTTGATATCTTCCATATTAATGATGCTTCCCTGAAGGCTTACGTCCTAACCGAAGGGGAGAAGCTCAGAGACAGTTGTTTCCGTAATGAAGCGGAGCATGAAACCCGCATGATGGATAGTCCAGGCCAGGCCGACGCCTGGTCCATTTACATCGACCTCCTGAAACGCTTTCGGGAAATTTTAGGGCATCTATTAAATATCGTCAAAAGCCTGGATTGATGCTTTTGGCAAATATTTGCAGCAGGTAAAGAAACCCAAGAAAAGGACATTGGCTAAGGCCCTGCTACTTTGAATAGGTGCGGCGCTCTTTGAACATCCCGTACTGGACTGCAAAACCAAAGGCGCCCAGAACCATCATGATCACGAGATTAAATGGGTTACCCCGGCTGGCAAACGCCGGGGCAGGGAAAAAACCTCCCAGGCCAAAAACCACCAGGGCTGCCCCGTTTAAGGCACTGGTCAGCATCACGAAGAGGTCCCGTACATGATAAAACAGCAGCCCTATGGACGCGGCACCTATGACCCCCAGCATGATTCTGACCGCTTGGGAGGCATTTAAGGCCAGCCCTATGGAGGCAAAGATCATCAGGCCCAATACCGCACCGATGACGACGACTCCGATGCTCCACAGAGGATAGGCGAGCATAGCCAGGATTATCGCGGCCCCCACCCCGATCGCCAGGGACATAAAGGGATGGCTGGCCGACATCCAGGAATGGCCAAGCACGTACCCATAAATCAAGCCGGAAATGATCAAAAGGATACGGAATAAGGGGTAGCCATAAAAGCAGCTGGCCAGACCGACGAAAATGGCTGTGATCCCAAACCATGTTTCCATAGGATGAGTTCCCTTTCTGGTTTTTCTCCAAACATGTAGCCAATGTTATTTGTCAAGTTCCGTTCTCGGCCAACCGACGGCATGATTGCCTTTGGGAGCCTTATTTCTATTCAAAATTAATCATGGCTGCGGGGGATAACAAGAAGTGGGGTAGTGAATGAGTCAGTATCGGTGTCTGGGTAGGTTATAATTTTTCCAGATGCCAGGCTTTGATCCAGCGGTATAAATACTCGCGATATCGATAGATCAGGACCGCCAATCCTGGCCAATGAGCAATTGCTACAGGAAATCGAAGAACGGCAGCAGGCTGAGGACCGGCTCCGGGAGGTCCGGTTCGCCGCCTTCATGACGCACCTGCGGCAGCATCATGAGAAAATTGCATCTCAAAACTCTGGCGGACCTGGTGCTTTACGCTCTCATCCACGGATATAGACTACCTGGGCCACCGGAACATTCAGCATACCGTCATTTACACGGCGGCAAACCCGGCAAGGTTTGAAAGGTTGTGGCGGTAGAAGGGGAAAACTATGGATCTTGAAGCCTTGGGGGAATTTCTTTTCCAGCTATCCGGGGAGGAAGGTTTTGAGCGGGGACGTACCTACACTGCGGAAATCAGCGAGGAAGAAGGAAAAAGATTCTTTGGGGAATTACCTCTTCCGGGAGCTACCTTAACAGTCAAACTTAAGGTCGAGGAAAATTCTGATTCTCGGCACCTTTCCCTTGTTAGAAAATTGCAATGTCTCCCCGGAGGTACAGATAAGCCACATGAAAGCGAAAATAAAGGATTAGGGTAGCGGGAAAAATATGTACTCATTGCATATTGATTTGCAATTAGTAGCACCAAATGCTAATATAGCTGCAAATGGTAAATCGTCGATTTTGGCTGGAACAGCTAAATAGGGCTTGGGAACGTCGCCCCATTGTCTGGCTTGCCGGGGTGCGGCGGGTTGGGAAGACTTATCTTTCCCGAAGCCTAGCCGACATCGAGTATTTTGATTGCGAGCTGCCCCGGGTGAGGCGGATGCTGGAGGACCCGCAGTCTTTCCTCTCTGGTCTTGGCAGCCGCACCCTAGTTCTGGATGAAATCCATCGCTTATCCAACCCCTCAGAACTGCTGAAAATTGCTGCGGATCATTTCCCTGGCCTGAAGGTACTGGCTACCGGATCTTCAACGCTGGGGGCATCGGCAAAATTTCGGGATACCTTGGCCGGCCGGAAAGCGGAGTTATGGCTCACCCCGATGATCTTGGCCGATCTTGAGGATTTTCAGAATACGGACCTGGGCCATCGATTTCTCTTTGGGGGATTGCCTCCTTTCTTTCTGGCCAGCGAGATACCGGAGCGGGATTTTCAGGAGTGGCTGGATTCCTATTGGGCCAAGGACATCCAGGAACTCTTCCGGTTGGAGAGGCGGCATGCTTTTTTAAAATTTGTCGAGTTGTTGCTGCTTAAAAGTGGCGGCATTTTTGAGGCCAGCAGCTTTGCCAGGCCCTGCGAAGTGAGCCGCACCACCATCTCCAACTACCTGAGTGTCCTCGAGGCCACATTCCTCATGCATGTGGTGAGACCTTTCAGTTCTCACCGTCCCACTGAGATTGTTTCGGCCCCCAAGGTTTACGCCTTCGATACCGGCTTTATTTGCTACTTTCGAGGTTGGCAGCAACTAAGACGGGAGGATTACGGCCTCCTCTGGGAGCATCTGGTTTTGAATGAAATGCAGGCCCACCTCCAAACCCGGCAGATATTTTACTGGCGGGACAAACGGGCACATGAGGTCGACTTTATTCTCAGAAAGAAGCCGGCTGAGCCGACGGCCATCGAGTGCAAATGGTCTGCCGGGGATTTTGATCCCGGCAATCTCAGCATCTTCAGAAAACAGTATCCCCTGGGTGAAAACCTGGTAGTGGCCCACGATGTGGACTGTCCGTATGGGCGAGAGTATAAAGGGTTGAAGGTAAAGGTGGTCGGGTTGAAAGATTTGGTGGGGCTCCTTTAAAATCCGTCAGATTTGATGGAGGGAAAATTTAAGATTTCAGTAGAATCCAATGCCTAACTATGATTCCCATATCGAATATGAAATGTTTTGATTTAAACTGCGCCTAAATAGCAGTTAGTAACACTTTTACTTAAGTCTGGATTGGATAGGGAGAAGAACAATTCCGGTCTGTATATCAAGAAGACCTATGGCCATTGGGAAGCCGCCTACCTATCTTCAAACGTAAAACCGACTTGGAGCAGGAACTGCGAGAATTTCGCCGTCAAGACCTGGTAGATCAGGCCATTTCCGCCGGTACCCAGAATCATGAAACGAATTTATTCCCAGAAAATATGAGGTTAAAAAAAGAACTTGACCCCTACCGATCAGAGAATGTGCTGTTGACGGCCTGAAATATTGCTTGACAGCAGTTTCGAGAGAGTCTATAAAAGCCGTCGAAGGGCATGAAGCCCTTCTGATTAGGTAAAATTCTCAATAGCTCTTGAATGGCCACGAAGGTCTGGCGGCAGAACGCCGCTTGATTTTTGTGGTTTTTTTTTTGCTCGGTATGGCCGGGAATCGCCTGGCCTGCCGGGAAGGATTTCCACAGATAGAAGGTAGTTATGAATAGGAAGGAGGGGCGGCACCCCGGCAAGAGTCCCGGCCCCTCCTTCAGACCAATCCTCATTGCGGGAAGATCGGCCCTTTTTCTTTCTATCAGAACCGGGGCCGGGACGCAAACCGAAAGCGGAAGGAGAGTGTCAATGCGGCGCGGGTTCTGGTTGGCAATAATCATGGTATTGGCGTGCTTGCTGAGCTTGAAGGTGCAGTCCCCGGTGCAGGCTCAAGAAGCTGCGGAAAAGGCAACTGTCGTTGAGCCGGAGGCAGGTCAAAAAGTGGAACCGCCGGCTCCTGCTCCGGTTCCGAAAGAGAAGGTGGAGGTCATGCAGAAAATTGTGGTGACGGCCACCAGGACCGAGAGGAATCCCGACGATGTGCCGGCCAGCATTACGATAATCACCAAAGAGGACATCAAGAAGCAGAACATCCAGACGGTGGACGAGGCTCTGGCCCAAGTCCCCGGGGCCTTTGACCGCCGGAGCAAGGGCTGGCAGGATACCCTGGCCAATGTGAACCTCAGGGGCTTTCCCGCAGATAACCAGAAGCGCACCCTGGTCTTGCTGGACGGCCAGAATATCTCCACCGCCTACACCAACAGCGTGGCCTGGACCAGCATCCCGGTGGAAAATATCGAGCGCATCGAGGTGATCCGCGGCCCCTTCTCGGCCCTGTACGGCGGCAGCGCCATGGGCGGGGTCATCAATATCATCACCAAGACCGCCAAGAAACTGGAAATGCTGGCCCATGGCGGCTACGGCACCTATGACAGCTGGACCTACTATCTGGGCGCGGGCGACC
>JAKAKP010000058.1 GCA_021813445.1 Deltaproteobacteria bacterium | reverse complement strand
GATCTTATCCTGAATCTCCTCCTTGGAAAGGTGGGCGATGCACTTGGTAACTTTTCCCATGACTGCCCCCTTGAAAATTTTTTGGGCAGTCTACCATATTACTCATTAGATGGCAACTTGGTATAAGAGGGTTGCGCCAGCGGGCCCAAAAAGCCTTAAGTCAGGGACACCCCCTTTTCACGCCTTTAGTGGAGAGCAGCCCGAAGGATGAGGAGGTGGATAAGTTGGAGCGATCCGTTTCCCTGCTGCAGGCAACTCTCGAGTCCACGGCCGATGGCTTGCTGGTGACCGACTGTTCCGGGAAGATTGTGACCTATAATCGGAAGTTAGTCCAGATGTGGCGGATTCCCGAAGCAGTTATGGCTTCCCGGGAATTTGACCAGGCAGAAGCCTTTGTCCTGGAGCAATTAAAGGACCCTGGAAGTTGTGTGCGAAAAGTGAAGGAGTTATTCGCACAACCGGAAGCTGAGAGCTTTGATCTGCTGGAATTTAAGGATGGGCGGTCCTTTGAGCGCTATTCCCAACCCCAGCGAGTCGGCCAGGCCATCGTGGGCCGGGTCTGGAGTTTCCGGGATGTCACTGCCCGCGTACAGGCAGAGGAAGCTTTACTTAAATATAAGTTCATAGCTGATAGCGCCAGAGACTGCATGACCTTGATCGACCGCAACTATGTTTACGAGGGGGCCAACGCCGCTTATTGCCAGGCGCATGGCAAAGCCCGGACGGAAATCGTGGGGACCAGCGTTGCCGATGTTTGGGGAGAGGATACCTTTGAGAAAATCACCAAAGGCTATCTCGACCGCTGTTTTGCCGGCGAGACCGTGGAATTCGAAGGCTGGTTTGAATTCGGAGAATTGGGGCGGGGGTGTTTTCACGTTTTTTACTATCCCTACTTCGATGCGCAGGGCCAGGTAGCTTACGCCGCGGTGGTTAGCCACGACATCACCAAACGCAAGCGGGCGGAGGAGGCCCTCCGGGAGAGCGAGGAAAAATACCGCCAATTGATGGAAACCGCCAATGACGCCATTCTCATCGCCGAAGTGGACACCGGCATAGTTATCGATGCCAACCACAAGGCCCAGGAATTATTGGGCTTGCCCCGGGAAAAAATTATTGGCATGCACCAGAGTCAGATGCATCCACCGGACGAAGCAGAAAAATACCGGGACCTTTTTCGGGAGCATTGCAAGATAAGGGGCGCCCTCGCCGGAGATATCTTCGTGGTCGACTCTTCAGGCCGCCACATCCCGGTGGAGATCAGCTCCGGGGTTTTCGAGGTACGGGGTAAGAGCCTGATCTACGGCATTTTCCGGGATCTCACGGAACATCGGCGGGCTGCTGAAGCCCTGCGCCAGAGTGAAGAGAAATACCGGATGCTGGTCAGCCAGATTCCCGCGGTGGTTTATAAGGGATACACGGATTGGAGCCTGGAATGTTTTGACCGGAAAATAGAGGAAATAACCGGCTATACCCAAGAAGAATTCAATTCCGGCCAAAAGACCTGGCGGGATTTAATTTTTCCGGAAGACATCGATCAGGCTAAACAACTTTTTGAAGAGGCCCAGAAAAGCGATAGCTCTTATGTTACCGAACACCGGATCCGTAAAAAGAACGGGGAGGTGCGCTGGATTCAGGCGAGAAACCGGATTATCTGCAATGCCGCCGGCGAAGTCGATTATATCAGTGGCGTTTTGTTCGATATCACCGAGCGCAAGGAACTGGCAGACCAACTGGTCAAAGCCCAGAGGATGGAGGCCGTGGGCATCCTGGCGGGAGGCCTGGCCCATGACTTCAATAATCTGCTCACCGCCATCATGGGCTATGGTGAGATAATGCTGTTGGATCTCCGCAAGGAAGACCCGTTCTCCATCTATATCAGTGAGATCCTAAAGGCCGCGGGGCACGGAGCATCACTGACTAATCAGCTTCTGGCCTTCAGCCGCAAGCAGATTCTGCAACCCCAGGTGGTGAATCTCAACGATGTGGTCATTGACATGGAAAAGATGCTGCGCCGGCTCATCGGTGAAGATATTGACCTGGTTACCCGCATCGATCAGGAACTGGGTCTGGTAAAGGCCGACCCCGGGCAGATGGAGCAAATCATCATGAACCTGGCGATAAACGCCCGGGATGCCCTGCCCCAGGGCGGCAGGCTGACCTTAGAAACCGCCAATGTTTATTTGGATCAGGATTATGCCCGGAGCCATGTGGGGGTTATCCCCGGGCCTTACGTGATGCTGGCGATGAGCGATAATGGCCTGGGTATGGATGGGGAGACTTTGTCCCACATTTTTGAACCGTTCTTTACCACCAAGGAGAGCGGCAAGGGCACCGGTCTGGGGCTGGCCACCGTGTACGGCATTGTCAAACAGAGTGGCGGCAGTATCTGGGTGTACAGCGAACCCGGCAATGGCACTACTTTCAAGGTCTATTTCCCCAGGTTTGAAGAAGGTGTTTGGGAGCAGAAACCCAAGGCAGCCGGTCCCCCTGCTATGGGAGGCAATGAAACCGTCCTCCTGGTGGAAGATGACGCCACCCTCCGGGATTTGATGTCCACGGCCCTGCGCCGCTACGGGTATAAAATATTGGAAGCCTCCCATGGCGGTGAGGCTTTATTGATTTGTGAAAGAGAAAAGGCCCCCATCCACCTGTTGCTGACCGATGTGGTAATGCCGCAAATCAGCGGGAGCGATTTGGCGGAACGCTTGAGCCGCCTGCGTCCCGAGATGAAGGTGCTTTTTATGTCGGGCTATACCCACGACGCCACTGTTCATCACGGGCTTCTCGACTCGGGGGTCAATTTTATTGCCAAACCTTTCAGGCTGCTGAACCTGGTGCAGAAAGTCAGGGAGGTCCTGGATGCGCCCGAAGAGAAACGCCTCCATTGAGCCTGAGTAGGGGAGGTGCAGTATTTCAGCCCCTCCCCCCTCAAGGATCATTTCCCCTTTGCAAAGAGTTTCAGGTACTGGCCGTAGCCTTCTTTCTCCAGGTCCTCCTTGGGGATGAAGCGCAGGGCCGCGGAGTTCAGGCAGTACCGAGGCCGGTGGGCGGGGGGCCGTCTTTGAAGACATGGCCCAGATGGGAGTCGCCATGCTTGCTGCGCACTTCGGTGCGCACCATAAAAAAGTGCCGGTCTGCCCGGGTGACGATATCTCCCGGCTCGAGAGGTTTGGTAAAACTGGGCCAACCGGTGCCGGAGTCGAATTTGTCCAGGGAGCTGAAGAGAGGCTCCCCCGAGACGATATCCACGTAGATGCCTTCCCGGTGATTGTCCCAATATTGGTTATGATAGGCCGGCTCCGTGCCTTCCTCTTGGGTCACTTTATATTGCCAGGGAGTCAACTTTTTCCGGAGCACCTCATCGTTGGGTTTGCTATATTTCCCCGGATTGCTGCTGGGGGTGCCGGTTTTTTCTGTTGCCGTTGCCGCCGCCCCGGCCACCTTAATCAACGCGTTGCCGCGATTTTCTGTTCTATCTTCTTTCCCCCAGACCTTTTCAAGAAATTGATCCCGG
>JAKAKP010000011.1 GCA_021813445.1 Deltaproteobacteria bacterium | reverse complement strand
AGGTACGCGGCCACGGGCAGGCGAATCTCCGGGTCGGGCACCGGCTCCTCCCGGGCTTCGCCTTTGAACTCCCGGATGGACTGCTCCAGCAGTTGCAAATAGAGCTCGTAGCCCACCTCTGCCAGGTGGCCGGACTGGGCCTGGCCCAGGAGGTTGCCTGCGCCCCGGATCTGCAAATCGTGCATGGCGATCTTGAAACCGGAGCCCAACTCCGTGAATTCCATCAGGGCCTTGAGCCGCTTCTGGGCTTCAGTGGACAGCCCGGCTTCTCCGGGAACCAGCAGATAGGCGTAAGCCTGGGCCTGGCTCCGCCCCACCCGGCCCCGGAGCTGATAAAGTTGGGCCAGCCCCAGGGTATGGGCCCGGTTGATAATGATGGTGTTGGCCGCAGGGATATCCAGTCCGGCTTCGATAATGGCCGTACACACCAGGACATCCACCTCCCCCCGGCTGAAGCGGCGCATGACTTTTTCCAACTCCCGCTCCACCATCTGGCCGTGGGCCATGGCCACCCGGGCTTCCGGCACCATTTCCTGGAGATGGCGGGCCCAGGTGCCCAGGTTATGGACCCGGTTGTGCACAAAAAAGATCTGGCCGCCCCGGGCCATTTCCCGGCGGATGGCCGCCTGAATCACCGCCTTTTCCGGATGGCACAGATAGGTGCGGATGGAGCGGCGGTTCTCCGGCGGGGTATTGATCACGCTCAATTCCCGGAGCCCGGTGAGGGAGAGCTGCAAGGTGCGGGGAATGGGGGTGGCGGTCAGGGTCAGGACATCCACCGTGCGGCGCCACTCCTTCATCTTCTCTTTTTGCTTCACCCCGAAGCGCTGCTCTTCATCCACGATCACCAGCCCCAGGTCTTTAAAGGCCACATCCTTCTGCACCAGGCGGTGGGTGCCGATGATGATGTCCACTTTGCCTTGGGCCAAGTCAGCCAAAATCCGTTTCTGCTCGGCGGGGGTCTTGAAACGGCTCAATACCTCCACCACCAGGGGATAGGGGGCCAGACGCCGGGAAAAGTTGTCATAGTGCTGTTCCGCCAGGACGGTGGTGGGCACCAGCACAGCCACCTGTTTGCCGTCCATGGCCGCCCGGAACGCGGCCCGCAGGGCCACCTCGGTCTTGCCGTAGCCCACGTCGCCGCAAATCAGGCGGTCCATGGGCTTCTCCCCGGTCATGTCTGCCAGGACCTCCTGGATGGCCTGGAGTTGGTCGGAGGTCTCTTCATACTCGAAGGTGGTCTCAAATTCCCGAAACATGGAGTCCGGCGGGGAAAAGTGATGGCCCGGCAGCACCCGGCGGGCGGCATAAAGCTCCACCAGTTCCCGGGCGATCTTTTCCACCGCTTTTCTGACCTTCCTCTTGGTCCGCTCCCAGGACTTACCTCCCAGACGCTCCACCCGGGGTTTGACCCCTTCCACGCCCAGGTATTTTTGCACCAGGTGGAGACGGTCCACCGGCAGATAGAGTCGGTCTCCCCCCTGGTACTCCAGCTCCAGAAAGTCGTTGACCTCCCCAGCCACCTCCATCTTGACCAGGCCCCGGTAGATGCCGATGCCGTGGTCCAGATGGACCACGGCGTCGCCCTCCTCCAGGTCCTCCAGGGAGGTAAGAAATTGGGGGGGCCGGGACTCTTTGCGGCGCCGCCGCTCGGGCCGGAACCCCAGGGCCTCGTCCTCGGTGAGGACAATCAGGCCTGATGCCAGCAGACGGAATCCGCCGGACAATTCCCCCACGGTGATTTCCACTTCCGCGCCCGGCTCCCAGGAGGGTTCCAGAGTAAAGGCCGCGTCCAGTTTTTCCGCCTGCAGGAGTTGGGTCAGGCGTTCGGCCCGATGGCGGCTCAGGCAGACCAGATTGATGTGAAACCCGCCCTGCCGCCACTCTTCCAGACGGCCGGCCAGCGCCGGAATGAGTCGTCCCGCCTCGGCCCCGGTCTCCGCCAGTTCCTGGGCCAGCCCCTCGTTTCCCTCCACCTGGAAGAAAAAATCTCCCCCCTCCTCCGCCAGCCCCAGGGGCAGCAAGGGGCAGGAGACCACGGCAAAGCCGCGTCGCCGCTCTTCCCAGGATGTCTCATCCAGCCAGCCCTGGGGCTCAGCCGCGGCTTGTTCTTCCAACTTCCGCAGGTCCTGGGCCAGATTCAAAGGGTCCCACTCCACCACCACCGTGTCCGGGGGCAGATAGTCCCATAAGGTTTGAGGCCGGTCGTAGAAATCTTCGATATGGCGTTCAATGCGGGGGAAATGCCTGCCCAGCTGCACGTTTTGCCAGAACTGCGGGTCCTGGCGGCGTTTGCGCCGGGAGAGCGCGTGTTCCCGGGCCGGTCCATCCAGAATCACCTCACTGGCCGGGAGCACCAGCACCTCTTCCAAAGTCCCCTGGGAACGCTGGCTGGCCGGCTCAAAAAAGCGCAGCGATTCCACCTCATCCCCCCAGAACTCCAAACGCACGGGCTGGCTATAGAGGGGCGGAAAGAGATCAATCACTCCCCCCCGCACACTGAATTCGCCCCTCTCTTCCACCACGGGCCGCCGCTCATAACCGCCTTCCAGGAGGTTGCGGACAAAAATTTCCCGCTCCAAGGTCTCCCCGGCCACTGCATAGAGCAGGGCTTCCCGCAGACGCGCCGGCGGCGGCAGCTTTTGACGCAGGGCCGCGGCCGGAGCCACCAAGATCCAGGGCTCCCGGGAGGTGTAAGCCTGATAAGCCGCGCCTATCCGGGCACAGCTCACCTCGGTGTCGAAGCTGAGCTCTTTAAAAGGTAGGACCTCATGGGCCGGAAAAAGCAGCAGCCGGGACCAGGAGGCCGCCCCTCCCATCTCCCTGTCTGGGGAGAAGAAAGCCAGGTCCTTGAAAAAAACCTCGTGGACCGCGGTATTGGGGGTAACTACGAGAAAGGGCCGGTGCAGCTTCTGGAACAATCGGGAGAGGACATAGGCCCCTGCGGCTGGGCTCAGACCCTGGAGATAGATCTGCCGGTCTTCCCGGGCAAGGGCCAGCGCTATTTCCTGCCAGAAGGCGTCGGGGTGTGGAGTTTCGAGATGACGATGGGTTAAAGACGGCACTTATTAATTGTCTTGGGACCGGAGGCCGTGGGCTTGGGGGCCCGCAGCCTCACGGCGCCAACTGCTTTGGGGATTAAAGAAACCGGGTGACTCCCGCCGGTGTCATTACCGCCGTTTTCTAGAGAATACCCCCAATCCTTACAATTTTCAAGATACCTCCATGGAACCGCCAACAGCAGGCAGTAGCGCCTGCAGCTGCGGTTGTGGGCAACTTTTTCCCGGGCAAAGGGCGCGGCCGCCACCTGCAAGCTATAATTATCAATAATATCAGTATAATACCCTTTGGCACCGCCCTTGCATCCAAGATTGCCAAGATGCGCCCCGGGAAACATGCTGCTGGCGCATCCAAGCAAAGCCCAAGGAGGATAACAGGTGCAAACAGGTTGGAGCATGGCCGCCTATATGGGTGCCCGGGCCTCTCAGGAGTTCGAGCTCCTCAGTCACAACATGGCCAACGCCAATACCCCGGGGTTCAAGCAGGAACTGATGCATCTCTGGCGCCTGGATCGCTCCCCGGCCTCCACCGATCCCCAGGCGCAACAGAACCCCGCTTATTTGAATGTCCGCTCCCGGGACTTCTCCCAGGGTGGCCTCCATGATACCGGCAACGAGACCGATTTCGCCCTGGACGGCCCGGGGTTTTTCAAGGTGCAGACGCCCCAGGGCATTCGCTATACCCGCAACGGCATGTTCCGTCTTAACGCGGACCGCCAGTTGGCGACCCAGGAAGGCTATCTGGTGCTGGGGAAAAACGGCCCTCTCACCCTTAATGCCAACGACCAGAACTACTATATGGACCTGGAAGGCGGCGTCCATATGGATATGTCCATGGGGGACCAGATGGCCGTGGTTAATTTCGCCAACCCCAACGGTTTGAACCCCTCCGGGCACAATCTCTATGCCGCCACGGACTCCTCCGGGAAAGAGGCGGAAGCGCCGACAACCACCAAGGTGAGGCAGGGGGAGATCGAGGAGAGCAACTTCGAACCCGCCGCGGAAATGGTGCAACTGGTGAACATTCAACGCACTTTTGAAGCCTACATGAAGGTACTGGATACTTTTGCGGCCAAAGACCAAAAGGTCATTGATGAGATCGGCACGCCCGTTTAAGAGGGAGGAGAAGCAGCCATGATTCGAGGAATGTGGTCTGCGGCCACCGGCATGGCGGCCCAGCAATTGCGCCTGGATATCATTTCCAACAACCTGGCCAACGTCAATACCACCGGCTTCAAAAAGAGCCGGGCAGATTTTGAGGACCTGATTTACCAAACCGACCGCCAGGCCGGGGGTATGCTGCCCTCGGGGGGCCAGGTGCCCACTAGCCTGCAAGTGGGCCTGGGCGTCAGACCCGTGGCCATCAACAAAATCTTTTCCCAGGGTGACTACGTCAATACCGAGAACGAAATGGACATCGCCATTGAGGGTAAAGGTTTCTTCAAAATCCTCAGTAACGGTACGGAATATTACACCCGGGCCGGTTCTTTCAAAGTGGACAAGGACGGCTTTGTCACCACCCCCGATGGGGATCGGGTGCAGCCGGAATTCAACGTCCCTGTCACCACGGTTTCCACCTCCATCGACTCCAGCGGCAAAATTACCTGTTATGGACCGAACAACACGGTGGTGGCCTCCGGGCAAATCAGCCTCTACACCTTCCCCAACCAGGCAGGTCTGAGCAATGTCGGCCGCAACCTGTTTCAGCAAACCGAGGCTTCGGGCGCGCCCACGGAAGGCACGCCGGGGTTAAACGGGGTAGGCACTGTGGCCCAAGGTTTTCTGGAAGTTTCCAATGTCAACGTCGTGGAAGAAATGGTCAACATGATCATCACGCAGCGGGCCTATGAGCTCAACTCCAAGGCCATCCAGACCGCGGACCAAATGATGGAGCGGGCCGCCAGCCTGAAGACGACCTAACAGGAGGATGACTAAAATGCGGTTTTTGGGGAGACTGTTGATCTTGACGGCGCTTCTGGTCCTGGTCCTCTCAGTCTCTGAGGCCTGGCCAGCAGAGGACCAGCCTTTCTGGCAATTCCGGCAGGATGCGGCTGCGGCTGGCGAATACATCACATTGAAGGATATCGCCAATCTGCCCCCGGACCTGGCCCAAAAATACGGCCAGGCCCTCATCTGGTCGGCTCCTCCCCCGGGGCAGCTCTTTACCCTGACCCGGGAATTCCTGAAATACCGGCTAGGCCAGATGGGCCTGGGCGAGGTGCTCAAGGACGGGGAGATGCCCCCCGCCATTCAGGTGCGGCAAACGGGGATCGTCTTGCGCAATGATGAAATAGAAGCGGTTTTCAAACGCTATGTCCAGAACCAGAATCCCTGGCCCCCTTCAGATCTGAGCATCCAGGTTTATCCCCAGGAGGAACCGATCCTGCTGTCAGACCATAAGTTTACCTTGGAAGTTTTGCCCCCCAAAGGAACGGAGCGGCCCCTGGGAGATGTGACCCTGGATATGGCGATTCTCAGAGAGGGGCGTCCCCTGAAAAAGTTCAAGGTCTTCGGCAAAGTCAGCCTCGAGCAGAAGGTGGTCTGCGCCACCCGGCAATTGTCTCCGCAAACGGTAATTAAGCCCGAAGATGTCCGGCTCGTCCGCCGGGATGTGACCAATCTCCAGCAACGGGACATCTTCACCTCGGAGAAGCAGGTCGTGGGCCAGATGCTGGCCAAGGGCGTGGCTCCCCAGGAAATGCTGACCAGCCGTCAACTCAGCCATACCCCGCTGATCAAGCGGGGGGAAGAAGTCGCCGTGGTCCTGGATCAGAACGGTCTGGTGATTACCACCAGGGGCATTACCAAAGAGGACGGCTATCTGGGACGGCAGGTCCGCGTCGTTAACTCCAAGAGCAAAAAAGAGTTTCAAGCTGAAGTGATGGACGCCAAGACCGTAAAGGTGATTTTATGAGCCTGCAAAAATTTCCCGGTCTCTGGTTGCTCCTAGGCCTCTCCTTACTCATCGGGGCCTGTATGTCCCCTAGTTCCACCAAATCGCAGGGCGTGGTCATGGAACCTCCCAAATCTCTGCCCCTGCCCCCCTCGCCGCCGCCCCAGGAAGGGTCCATCTATGCCGCCCGGGGCCAAAGGGGGCTGATAGCCGATCTGCGGGCCTGTAATATCGGGGATATCGTCACCGTGTCCATTATGGAGTCCACTGCGGCTGCAGATCAAGCCACCACCCAGGCCGACAGGAGTTCCGGCGTCAAAGTGGGGATCACCTCCCTTCTCGGCCTCCGTCTGCCGCAAATGAAAACATTTAATGACGCCACCGTCTCCGCGGAAAACGCCATTGAAGGCACGGTGGGCAACACCTCCAAAGGGACCGGGGCCACCAACCGGCAAAGCAGCTTTAATACCTATATGACCACCAGAGTTATCCAAATTCTCCCCAACAATAACTTGGTGATTCAGGGTTCGCGCCAAATGCGCATCAATAATGAGACCGAGATCGTCACCCTGAGCGGCATAGTGCGGCCCGAAGACCTGGATAACAACAATACGGTTACCTCCACCAAGGTGGCGGAGGCCCGGATGGAGGTCACCGGCCTGGGAGTGATTGCCGACAAGCAACGGCAGGGGTGGCTGACCCGGATTATCGACCATATTTGGCCCTGGTGAGAGAAAAATGCGGTACTTAGCTGAATCAAACGCAAAAAGAAGAGTCTATGGCCCGGTATCCAGGACTTTCTTGATGGTTTGCTGGGCTCTAACCGGATTACTGGCTTTTTCCTGGCCCACCCCGGCCCAGGCCATCCGTTTGAAGGATGTGGCCACTTTTAAGGGGGTGCGCGACAACCAGCTCCTGGGCAACGGCCTGGTAGTTGGACTGAACGGCTCCGGTGACGGCACCAACGTAGTGTTTAATGTCCAGGAATTGGCCAACATGCTGGCCAACATGGGCGTGAACGCCAATGTGAGCAAAGTGCAGGTGAAAAACATCGCCGCGGTGGCAGTGACTGCGGTGCTGCCTCCCTTTGCCCGGGTGGGGTCCCGCATCGACGTTCTGGTCTCGTCTATGGGCGACGCCAAGAGTCTCCAGGGCGGCACCTTGTTGTTAACCCCCCTGAAAGGGGCGGACAGCCAGGTTTATGCCCTGGCCCAGGGGCCCGTCTCCGTGGGCGGCTTTGCCGCCAGCGGCGAAGCCGGCGGCGGGGTCACCAAGAATCATCCCACTGCGGGCCGCATCGCCAACGGCGCCTCGGTCGAGCGCGAGATTCCCTTTGATTTTGCCGCCAAACAGGACATCGTCCTGGCTCTCAATAACCCGGATTTCACCACCGCCACCCGGGCCGTGGGCACCATCAACAAGTATCTCCACGGCAACTTTGCCACTTCCGAAGACAGCGGCACCATCCACATCAAGCTGCCTCCGGGCTATAAGGACAGATTGGTGTCCATGCTGTCCGGCCTGGAAAATCTGGAAGTGGCTACGGACGCGGTGGCCAAAGTGATTATCGACGAACGCAACGGCACGGTGGTGATGGGCGAAAACGTGCGCCTCTCCACGGTGGCCATCGCCCATGGCAATCTCATGATCCAGATCAAGGAAAGGCCGCGGATTTCCCAGCCCCTCCCCTTCTCCCAGGGTCAGACCGCAGTGGTGCCGGACACTTCCATTACTGTGAAAGAAGGGGCGGATCGCCTCATGGTGTTACCGGAAGGGGTGAACATCGGCCAGGTGGTCCAGGCCCTGAACGCCATCGGCGTCACCCCCCGGGACCTGATCGCCATCCTGCAAGCCATCAAGGCGGCGGGGGCCCTCCAGGCCGAGTTGCAGATCATCTAGGAGACGGCAATGTCACTGGTGAGCAATATCTCCACTATGTCTTACGGCCCCATGGGCGCTGCGGGCCTGAGTTCTCTCTATGCCTTGCAATATAAGGCCAAGGACCCGAAAGTCCAACAGCAGAATCTGGCCCAGATCTGCACCGAGATGGAGGGGGTCTTCCTCTCCCAGCTCCTGCAGCAGATGCACAAGACCTTTGTCGCCAGTGTTGATCCCAACCAAAAACATATGGATTTCAGTCAACTTTACCAACAACAGGTGGCCCAGGCCATGGCCAAAGGGGGTGGCATCGGTCTGGCCCGCCAACTCTACGAAAGCATGCAAAACCGCATAGCAGCCAATACCCATTTGCCTACCAAGGGCAAGGAGAACCAGCATGAAGCATCCGGAACCGAAGCCCCTGATTCTTCAGGAGATATCCCTGTACCAGGAACTCCTGGAATGTCTGGAACAGGAAGCCCAAGCCCTGGCAGCAGCCCAGGAAGAGACGATCCTGAGCCTGGCCAGGGCTAAGGAAGATATCCTGGAGCGCCTGCTGGGAGTAAAGAAGGCCCGGTTGGAGCAGCCCGCACCCGCAGCGAGCGAGATCTTGCAAAAGGACCTGGCCCACCTGGAGCGTAAAGTGGCCACCCTTAACCTGCGCAATCGGGAGATTATCTCGGCGTCCCTGGAGGTGATTCAGGACTTTATCAGCCAATTCCTCCCCTCCGGTCCCGGCCTCTATCGGCCGGAGGGCCGGGTGGAGAAGGGCTCGGGCAGAGCCCTGTTTCACCGGCAGGCCTAACATGGAGTTTTTTATTTAAGGAGTGCCTCAACATGTCCGGCATAACGGGATTGTTAGATATTGCCAAAAGGGCTTTGGCTGCCGAGCAACTGGGGGTGGAGGTCACCAGCAACAACATCTCCAATGTGAACACCCCCGGGTACTCCCGCCAGATCGTGAATTTCGAGACCAGCACCCCTGTCCCCTCCCCGTACGGCCCCCTGGGATACGGGGTCACGGTGCAAGGGATTAAACGGGCCTTTGATCCCTACGTCGCGGCCAGGTTGGATGCCAATACTTCGATGCTGTCGGAGCAAAAGTCCACCAAGGGATATTTGGACCAAGTGGCCAGCCTTTTCAACGAAACTGATTCTAATAGCGGCATGAACACCCTTATTTCCGGTTTTTGGGACTCCTGGAATGCCCTGGCGGACAGTCCTTCCGGCGCAGGTCAGAGGCAGTCCCTGCTGACCAATGCCCAGAATCTGGCCGACGCCTTCAGTTCCCGGGCCGATCAGCTGGTGGTGCTGCGCAACTCCGTCTCCCAGCAGATTCCCCCCACCATCACGGAAATAAATAATTATACCTCCCAGATCGCCCATCTTAACCTGGAAATTACCTCCGCGGAGGTCAACGGCCAACAGGCCAACGATCTGCGGGACCAAAGGAATGCCGCGATCAATAGCCTCGCAGGACTCGTCGGTATTAATTATTACACCTCGGGGGACGGCACTATCAGTGTCAGTCTGACCGACGGCTCCTCCCTGGTGCAAGGGGTGAGTTCCTGGACCCTTAGCTCCGCAGTAGATTCCACTACCGGTAAAATGGTCATTACCTGGAATGGTCCCGGGGGGACGACAAAGGACGTAACCTCCAGCATTTCGGGGGGCGAACTCTCTTCTCAGCTGCAAGTGCGGGATACTCTGATCCCCAAATATCAATCTGAGCTGGACGCCCTGGCCAAATCTCTGGTCAAGGCGGTCAACAGCCAGCACAGCCAGGGAGTGGGGCTGGACCTTTTTTCCACTACTACCAGCTCCAATTATGTGGGCACCACTGATCTGTCCTCGCCCCTGATCAACAACCCCAGCCTGTCCTTTGGGAGCGATATCACCGCGGGCAGCTTCGTCATGCACGTGGAGGACAGTAGCGGCAGCAGCACGGCCACCACCATTCCCATCACCGCCACCACCACTTTGAGCGACCTGGCCAGCTATATCAACACCAACGTCGCCAATGTCACCGCCACCGTCGTCACCAGCGGCTCGGAGAACCGCCTAAAGATCACCGGGGCCTCGGGCTATACCTTCGGCTTTTCCGATGACTCCAGCAATGCCCTCATGGCTCTGGGCGTCAACACCTTTTTTAAGGGCGACAGCGCCTATACCATCGGGGTGAATGACGCCGTGGCCAGCAACCCGGACCTGATCGCCGCCGGCAAGATCAACACCACCACCGGCGCCCACGCCCCGGGGGACAACAGCAACGCCCTGGCCCTGGCCGACCTGGCTAATCAAACGGTAGGGCCGAATAATCAGACGATTGGGGATGCTTATCAACAAATAGTGACGAATATCGGCTTGGATGATGAAGAGGCCGGGAGTCAACAGACTTATTATCAGGGGCTGGTGGACCAATTCCAAAAAATGAAGGATTCCGTCTCCGGGGTCTCCCTGGATGATGAGTTGACCAACCTCATCAAATATCAACGGGCTTATCAGGCTGCGGCCAAAATGGTCACTACGGCCGATGAACTGCTTCAGACCCTGTTGACCCTGAAGCAATGAGGATAAAGTTATGATGCGCGTCTCCATGCCCACTATGTATGCGAATATCCAGTCGCAGTTGGAGAGAATAGTGTCTGAGATGCAATACACTAATGCCCAAATCTCCACCCAAAGAAAATATCAGTCGATCAGCGACAATCCGGTGGCTGTGGGATCCCTGATGCAAATGAACGGGGAATCGGGCCAGATAACCCAATATAAGAGCAACCTGGACACCGCCAATTCCTGGCTGTCGGCCACGGAAACGACCCTGTCCAACATTAACACCCTAGTCAGTAGCACGGCGTCGTTGGCCGAGCAGATGGCCACCGGCACCTACACCGCGGCCCAGCGCGGGGCCGCGGCCCAGCAAATCCAGCAGTATATGGATGAATTTATGCAGATGGGCAATACCCGCTATCAGGGACAATATATTTTGAGCGGTTATAAGATTGACACCGAACCCTTTGCCAAAGGAAACTTCACCATCCAGCAGCCCACGATGAACCTGCAGTCCGGCTCCACCGGTGCGGCCACTTCCTCCGGCACTTATACCGGCACCAGTTCCGTCACTTACCTGGTGAAAATCGTCTCCGGCGGGGCCACCGGCACGGCAACCTACCAGGTTTCCCAGGACGGTGGCCAGACCTGGTCGGGGACCAGCACTACCGCAGCCGGTCCCGTGGCCATTGGCACCAACGGGGCCCAAGTATCTTTCAGCGGCAACTGGGTCGCAGGAGATTCCTTTACTATTTCCGTGTATCAACCGATAAATTACAAAGGTGATAACAATACCCTGAATCTGGGTATCGGCCGCAACAGCAATATGGGCGTGAGTCTGGTGGGGAGCGACGTGGTCGGCGGCGCCGGCGGTGCGAACGATCTCTTCCAGATTATGGCCAATTTGAAAAGCAATCTGGAGGCCAACAACGCCGCGGGGGTGGGAGCCAGGCTGGAAGAATTAAAGAATTATCAGGCGCACCTGCTTTCCTCCCTGGCGGGAGTGGGAGCCGCGCTCAACCGGGTGACCGCAAAGCAGAACGCCTACGATACCTTGAACGAGCAACTTACTAAAGATATTTCTAATACGGGAGATACTGACTTGGTGGCGGCCGCCACCACGCTGGCGAACCAGCAATTGGCTTACCAAGCGGCCTTACAGTCCTCCTCCAAGATCATGAGTATGAGTTTGGTGAACTATCTGCCCACATAAAAATTTTGATAAAAATTCTTCTCCACCCCAATGAGGGGTAGGGATTGGCAGGGGATTCGGGTATAATGCTGGCATTAAAGGCTCCCCTACCCACCGGGTGGAGGTGGTATTTGCGGCCCAAAATATACAGGCAGGGAAGCCCGGGGGGGCCAGGCAGAAACTGCGGCCCCCCTAAACAACCAGGAAGGTTGAATTGCTAATTCTTACCCGCAAGATCGGCGAAGGCATAATTCTTGGAGATGATATCCGCATCTCCATCATGGAAATCCGGGGAAAACAGATCCGGATCGGTATCGAGGCCCCGTCGGACGTGGTGGTCTTGCGGGAAGAAATCTACCAGCGTATCCAGGAGGAAAACCTCCGGGCCGCCGGCGTCAGAGATGTGGATCTGACCGAAATAACGAAAATCTGGAAACAGAAGAAGGATTAATGGCCCCCGACCCGCAAAAAACTCCGGCTGAACCCGTCTCGACCATTATCGCCACCAAGAACTTTGGCAATATCGAGGTACGGGAAGATCAGATCATTACCTTCAGCCCCGGGCTGTTGGGGTTTTCTGAGTTCCACCGCTATGTCCTCATCGAGCATGGCCAGGAATCTCCTTTCTTCTGGCTCCAGTCTCTGGAAAAGCCGGACCTGGCCTTTGTGGTCATGGACCCGGTCACGGTCCTGCCCGATTACAAGATCGGCCCCCTCAACGGCATCCAAAAGGAACTGGGGGTCAAAAGCCTCAAGGATTTGAAAGTCCTGGTAATCCTGACCATTCCTGCCGGCAACCCCCAGGAAATGACCGCCAACCTGATGGGGCCTTTGCTCATCAATCTGGTCAACCGCCGGGGCAAACAAATGGTCCTGGAAGGCTCCCCTTATTCACACAAACACCGGGTCCTGCCGCGCTAACCAGCAATTGAACCCACAATCTCAATTTTAAGATTGGGGGCAGGCTGATGCACCCGCCTTGCCGGGGAGAATGGGTAACCTATCCGGAAAAACCAGGTTTTTTTCCGGTTCTCCGATAAATTAAATTGACATTCCCTTTAGTGGGCCTATACTATAGTGGTGAAAGGAGTTTAGCGGCTTTTTCTCGTTTACTCCGCTGGGGGGGGAGGAAAGCCGGGTATCAACCTTTGCATAGAGGAGGAAGGAGAGTATGCGTTCAAAAGTGGTTGTAGGGTTGATGGTGGCTTTGGTGGCCGTGGGTTTAGTTGCGGGCTTCGCCATGGCGCAGGCCAAAGGCGGCGAAAAATTGCTCTGTGTCTCCAAACAGACCCTCAAAGGTGAAGAAACTGTGGCATCCTGCCTCGCCAAGGGTGAACGGTTCGCCGTTGTGGACAATTATGGCATCGTCCACATCTTGACCCCGGAAGAAGTGGAACTGACCAAGGCCTTCAATCCCAAAGCTTTCGAAACTCGGGCTTTCGGCATGAAATATCAGAGATTGGCTCCGCCGCTACCGCCTCTGCCGGTCAGCCCGGAAGTTCAGTAATCCGGTCTTTCCCGGAAGGGAAATCCGTAGTTAGATTTGCCAAAAAAATTGAAGAGCCCTCAAAGCCTGGCTTTGAGGGCTTTTTTTATAACTGCCTGTTATCGGGGCGGATACGCGGGTCCGCCTCTCCTCCATCATCATACCCCGGCCCCTTGAGGTTGTTTGCCAGGCTCCGGGAAGCCGCTCCCCTATGTCTGCAATCCAATAATTTACTGAGATTTATTTTCCTTGGGCCAGGTATTTGTGCTAAGATGTACATGGTTAAGGTGGAGAAGGTCTAAGTATAAGCATTTCCTCAGGAACATCTGAAACAGGAATGATATTCTGGGGAAAACCCGCCGTATTCTGGCGCCTCCACCACATTTCAGCTTTCGCCGGGAAGATTTTCCCTTGCAGGATTCGCAACCAAATTCAGCCCTTTTTCGTCTTAGAATTTACGGTTTCCCGATTTCAAGATGGAGGTAACCCCAGCATGAGTAAGGCAACCCTCAACCTTGATGGGATGACGGTAGAATTCCAGCCCGGTCAGACCATTTTAGAGGTGGCCCGGAGCCACGGAATCTTTACCATCCCCACCCTGTGCTTCTTGAAAGATACCACGGCCACGGGTTCATGCCGCATGTGCATGGTGGAAGTGGAAAAAGCACGAACCCTGCTGCCCGCCTGCGCCACTGTCGCCGCCCCCGGGATGGCGATCAAAACCGAGTCGCCCCGCATCGATGTCGCCCGCAAGATGGTCCTGGAACTGGTCCTGAGTTCCGGCAACCATAACTGCCTGGTTTGCGAAGCCAACGGCGAGTGCGAACTCCAGGCCCTGGCTTACCGCTACCAGGTGCCCACCCCCAGCTTCGCCAACCCCCCGGACACCAAGTATTATTACGAAAGCGACAACAGCATGATTGTCCGGGATTTCTCCAAGTGCATCATGTGCGGCCGCTGCGTGCGCGGCTGTAATGAGCGCCAGGTCAACCAGGCCATCAGCATCGGCTACCGCGGCAGCCATAATAAGATTGTGGCCAAGGCCGATAATCCTTACATCAACTCCGATTGCGTCTTCTGCGGCGAATGCGTGCAGTCCTGCCCCGTGGGCGCCCTGCTGGATAAAAACTCCATGCACCAGGGCCGCTCCTGGGAACGCCACCAAGTCCGCACCACCTGTCCCTATTGCGGGGTCGGCTGCCAGATCGACCTTCATGTCAAGGGTGGCCATATCGTCAAGGCCATGGGTGCCCATGCCCTTCCCAACGAAGGCCGTCTCTGCGTCAAGGGCCGCTTCGGTATGGGGTTCGTGCAGCACCCGGATCGCCTCAAGACGCCCCTGCTGCGCAAAAAGAAAGGGGGCGAGCTCGAAGAGGCCACCTGGGACGAAGCCCTGGATTTTGTGGCCGCCCGCCTGAAGGAAGTGAAAGAGAAGCACGGGCCCGAAAAGATCGGCGGCTGGTGTTCAGCCCGGGCCACCAACGAAGAAGACTACCTGATGCAAAAACTGATGCGCGCGGTGATCGGCACCAACCATGTGGATCACTGCGCCCGTCTCTGACACAGCTCCACCGTGGCCGGGCTGGCCGCGTCCTTCGGTTCCGGAGCTATGACCAATTCCATCGGAGAATTGGAAAACACCGATTGCATCCTGGTAATCGGCTCCAACACCAATGAAAACCACCCGGTGATCGCGGCCCGCATCAAGCGGGCGGCGCGCCTGAAAAATAAAGACCTCATTGTGATCGATCCCCGCAAACAGGATCTGGTGAAATTCTCCCGTCTCTGGCTGCGCCAGGTCCCGGGCACTGACATCGCCCTGGTCAATGCCATGATGCAGGTTATTATTGCCGAAAAGCTATATGATGAAGCCTATGTAACGGAACGCACCGAGAATTTTGAGGCCCTGAAAGAAACGGTGGCCAAATATACTCCGGAATACGCGGAAAAAATCACCGGGGTCCCGGCTGCCCAGATCATCGAAGCCGCCCGGATATACGCCAAGGCCAAAGCCGGCTCCATCGTCTACTGCATGGGCATCACCCAGCACACCGTAGGCACGGACAACGTCAAGACCCTGGCGAATTTGGCCATGCTCTGCGGCAACGTGGGCATCGAGGGCGGCGGCGTCAACCCCCTGCGGGGCCAGAACAACGTCCAGGGCGCCTGCGACATGGGTGGCCTGCCCAATGTCTTCTCCGGCTACCAGGCGGTCACCGACCCCGCCAACCGGGAGAAGATGGCCAAGGCCTGGGGCGTGGAAAACCTCCCCGACTGGGTGGGCATGACCATGACCGACATGCTGCCGGCCATCTCCAAGGGCGGCATCAAGGCCCTGTACATCATGGGGGAAAACCCGGCCCTCACTGACCCCGACGCCGACCATGCCATTAAGGCCATGCAGCAGTTGGAACTCCTGGTAGTACAAGACATCTTCCTGACCGAAACCGGCAAACTGGCCGACGTGGTGCTGCCGGCCTCGTCTTTCGCGGAAAAGGACGGCACCTTCTCCAACACCGAGCGCCGGGTCTCCCGGGTGCGCCAGGCCATTCATCCGGTGGGCCAGTCCCGGCCCGACTGGCAGATCGTCTGCGAGATCAGCAACCGCCTGGGCTATCCCATGAACTACGCCAATCCGGAAGCAATTTTCGAAGAAATCCGCCTGGTGACGCCGTCCTATGCCGGGATTTCTTATAAACGCTTGGAGTCCGGCGGCCTGCAATGGCCCTGCCCCAATGAGGAGCACCCCGGTACGGTTTATCTCCACAAGGACTGGTTCGCCAAGGGCAAAGGCACCTTCTTCGCCATTGACCACAAGGACCCGGCGGAGATGCCCGATGCCGAGTACCCGCTCTATCTCACCACCGGGAGGTTGCTCTATCAATACCACTCCGGCACCATGAGCCGCCGGGCCGTGGGGCTGACGGAAAAGGCCCCGGAATGCCTGGTGGAGCTGTCTCCGGAAGATGCGGCCAAATACGGCGTGGCCAGCGGCGACCAGTTGCGGGTCCGCACCCGCCGCGGCCAGATCACCGCCAAGGCCCACATCTCGCACAAGGCCGTGGCCGGCACCATCTTCATTCCCTTCCATTTCGCCGAAGCCTCGGCCAATAAACTGACCAACGCCGCGCTGGACCCGGTCTCCAAGATTCCGGAATACAAGGTGTGTGCGGTACAGATCGAGAAAGCGTAAGGAGGCCGACCATGAGTTCTCATTCAGGATGCGCCTGCCAGACGGCAGCCCCGTTAAACCCAGAGGTGTTGAATAAGGTCGATGCCATCATCGCCAGCCATAAAGATCAGCCCGGCGCCCTGATGCCGGTGCTCCAGGAAGTGCAGGAGGCCGTGGGTTATCTCCCCCCCGAGGTCCAGGAGCGCATCGCCCAGGGCCTCAAGATCCAGGGCAGCGAAGTCTTTGGGGTGATGAGCTTTTACTCCATGTACACCTGGAAGCCCAAAGGCAAATACGTCATTCGCATGTGCGAGTCCCCGCCGTGCCACATCAATGGTTCCGACAATCTGCTGGAAGCCATGCAGCAGGAGCTGGGCATCGGCATCGGTGAAACCACCCAGGACGGCTTGTTTACCCTGGAGAAATCCGCGTGTCTGGGGGTCTGCGAAGTCTCCCCGGCCATGCAGATCAACGAAGTGGTGATCGGCAACCTCACCCGGGACAAGATCAAGGAAACCCTGGCTGCCTACCGGGCGGGCCAGGCTGCGGCTTACAAAAATCTGCCTTTCAGCACCAATGACTTCCGCAAGTACAAGCAGAGCCCCCAGGAACTGGTGGTCCTGGAAAACGTGGGCATGATCGACCCCAACAGCATCAACGCCTATGTGGCCAAGGGCGGCTACGCCAACCTGAAAAAGGCCGTGACCACCATGACCCCGGTGCAGGTGGTGGAAGAAGTGAAGACCTCGGGTATCCGGGGCCGGGGCGGCGCGGGTTTCCCCGCGGGTATGAAGTGGTCTTTCACCCAGCCGCTGGCCGTCACCCCCAAATACGTCATTTGCAACGCCGATGAAGGGGAGCCGGGGACCATCAAAGACCGCTACGTCATGGAAGGGGACCCCCATAAGGTCCTGGAGGGCATCGCCATCGCCGGCTATGCGGTGGGGGCCAGTAAGGGCTTCATCTACGTCCGGGGCGAATACTACCTCTCCAAGCACCGGCTGAATCAGGCCATCGAGCAGGCCCGGGCCCAGGGCTATTTGGGGGAGAAGCTCTTCGGCACCGACTTTTCCTTCGACATCGAAGTGCGCTCCGGCTTCGGCTGCTACATCTGCGGCGAGGAAACCGCACTCATCGAATCCATCGAAGGCAAACGGGGTTATCCCCGCATGAAGCCGCCCTTCCCCGGGGTGGCCGGACTGTGGCAGAAACCCACCATCGTCAACAACGTGGAGACCCTGGCCAGCGTGCCAGCCATCATCGCCAAGGGCGGCGAGTGGTACAAAGCCCTGGGCACCGCGGACACCACCGGCACCAAGATCTACCAGATCATCGGTCATGTTCAGACCCCGCAGATCGTGGAAGTGCCCGCGGGCATTACGCTCAGGGACCTGATCGACTCTTACGGCGGCGGCATGAAATCCGGCAGCAAGTTCAAGATGTGCCAGACCGGGGGCGCGTCCGCGGGCCTCGTCACCGCCCAAGCGTTGGACACCCCCATCGATTACGGCTCCATGGCCAAGGTGGGGGGGGCCTTGGGCTCCGGCACCATGCTGGTCATGGATGAGAGCGTCTGTGCGGTGGATTTCATCCGCTCCGTGGCCGTCTTTTTCGCCCATGAATCCTGCGGCCAGTGCACGCCCTGCCGGGAGGGCACGCCCCGCATCCTGGAGACCATCACCCGCATCAGCAAGGGCCAGGGCAAGATGGAGGACCTGGACTTCCTGGAAAGGCTGGCCGGGGTGATGATCGACGCGTCCTTCTGCCCCCTGGGCCAGACCGCGGGCGGCCCCATGCTCAGCGCCTTCAAGAACTTCCGCCAGGAGTTCGAGGAACACATCAAGGACAAGAAATGTGCGGCAGGAGTGTGTAAGCTGTAATACGGCGGTAATGTTTTAGGAAGGGGTCAGCCACCATCCCCCCCTATATTAAAAGGGGTGGGCCAGAAATTTCTGGCCCACCCCTTTTTATGTAAATTTAGATATAATAAAAGGCTCCGATTTACTAAAAACTGCTTCCTTCGAAATTCTGGATGAAGATTGAGATGATCAGATTATCTAATACCAAGTTGCCATCTAACAGGTAATATTAAGATATGGAAAATTCGTCATCGAACGAAGTTTTTCCGGGTTATTAGCGAGATCATTCAGTCCCAGGCAGAGGTTGTCCTCTACCTCAGCAAG
>JAKAKP010000138.1 GCA_021813445.1 Deltaproteobacteria bacterium | reverse complement strand
GTTCTGGGCCACCGGATCGGCCAGGCGGTCCCAGATATAGAAGCCCAGGGCCTCCTGGCGGGCGTAAATCAAGGAGCCCTGGCACAGGGCCGGGGTGCCGTCCAGGTCCCGGGCCAGTTCCCGTCCCAGGATCAGGATGTCCAGTTCCCCCTGCTTCCGGACCTCCACCAGCTCCCCCAGGAAAAAAGTGGGTTTCAGGCCCCGGCTTAAGCCCGCGCCGTAGGCCAACCCCATGGGCAGAAGGAGGCGGTTCACCGCTTCCACCTCCTGGGGTTCGAAGCTCCCCGCACCCCAGCAGAGGGGCAGCCAGGACTCGCCTTCCAGGGAATCCCAAACCCGCTCCTGGTCCTCCACCCAGGCGAGCACCGCGTCGGGGTCCGGCTCCTGCCAGGGCCTGAGGCCGTGCTCCCACTTGTAAAGCTGGCGCAGACGCAGCAACAGCCCGCACAAAGAGTAGGTGCCGGCCCCCCCGGCGCTGGCGAGGCGGCAATTCCACCGGACCTGTCTGATGAATGTTCGCAGCATAAGAATAAAGATTTCACCACAGAGGCACAAAGAGCACAGAGGATCACAAAGAGGAAGAACTTTATTTAGGCGGGTTCCCCGCTAAAATAAAAAATTCTCTGTGGATCTTTGTGTTCTCCGTGTCTCTGTGGTGAAGTTTTTATAATTTATAAATAAAACCAAACAGCTTATAGGCCAGTTTCTGGTTCAGCTTCAGGAGAACCTTATACTCCTCCAGGGCCATAGCCCGGTTATGCAGGGAAAGATTGGCCAGCCCCAGCTCATAATGGGCTTCCGGATAGTCCGGCTCCAGGCGGATGGCTTCGATAATCGCCAGCCGGCCCCGATGATGGCGGCCCAGCCGCCGGTAAGTGATCCCCAGATTCAGATGAGTCAGGGCGTCCGCGGGGTTAATCAGCAAGGCCCGCCGGAAGGCCGACAAGGCCTGGAGATTCTTGCCGAGCCGGCTGTAAGCCACGCCCCGGCCCGCGTGGGCTGCGGCCGAATCGGGGGCCAGGCCGGCCGCCTTCTGTAAGCTCTCCAGGGCCTCCTGATGGCGGTTCAGATGCAGGTAGACCATACCCAAGTTATAATGGGCCATAGCATTCCCCGGGTTCTGACGCACCGACTTTTGCAAGTTCAAGACCGTCTGGCGGAGATTTTGCCGCGGCCGGTTCCGGAAACTGCCGTCCCGGCTGGTCGGGGGTTCGGCAGAGGAAGGATGCGGTTGTTTCTTGCTCTTGGGTGGGGCGGCTGTCGGCCGGAAGCCGGCCAGAACCTGTTCGTAAGCCGCGTTGATTTCCTTGAGCTTCGCTTCGGCCTTACCTTGCAACCGGGGATTTTGGGCAAAGCGGTCCGGGTGCCAGACATGTACCAGATCACGGTAGGCCTGCTTGATTTCTGGGCGGGAAGCGCCTGGCTCTATTCCCAGAATTTGGCAACTCATCTTAAAATCTTGCATCTGCCCGGCCGGTCCGTTCCGTTTCGGCGTTTAAGGTTCGGAGAAATGGTGGCGTTGTAACAAAATTTCCCAAACTGATGAACAAAAGAGGCTTTTTGTCCCACCCCGGCCTTCTCTTCCGCGGTGGGGGAAGAGGCAGGAGCAAGGCGAGCCGGCAAAATGCCAGTAAACCTCTGTGACCTGATTTTATTTATGCAATAAATCTGCCAATTTTTTCGCCAGCTGCGGGTCCAGGCGTTGGAGCATCCGGTATTCCCTGGCCGCGGCCTCCCGGTCTCCCATCTTGACGTAGTAGGCGCAAAGCCCGTAGCGGGCCTCCGGGTTGTCCTTTTTCAGACCCAGGCTCTTGTTGAATTCCCTGGCTGCATCCTGCCAGCGGTCCAGCTTGATATAAGCCATGGCCAGGTTGTTATGGTTCTTCACGGAATCGGGGGCCAGCCTCACCGCCTTGGCAAAGGCCTCCATGGCCTCCTTATGGCGTTCCAATTTGCCCAAGGTCACCCC
Source organism: Deltaproteobacteria bacterium (assembly GCA_021813445.1). Classification (GTDB taxonomy): domain Bacteria; phylum Desulfobacterota; class Desulfobaccia; order Desulfobaccales; family 0-14-0-80-60-11; genus SURF-52. Next base: position 16,478 of record JAKAKP010000138.1, on the reverse strand, counting down.
CAGGAGGTAATAGGATTCGGCCCGTTCCGGGGCCAGGCGCACCGCCTCCTGGAATTCGGCCCGGGCCTCATCCCATTTCCCTTGCTTGCTCAAGGCCAGACCCAGGTTTTGCCGGGCCTCGATCCAGCGGGGCTGCAGCCGCACCGTCTCTTTTAAGGCCTCCACCGCCTGGGGGTACTGCCCCAGGTGGACAAAAGCCAGACCCAAGTGGTGACAGGCTTCGCCATAGCGAGGCTCAAACCGTAAGGCCTCCTGAAAGGCCTTGACGGCTTCCTCCCATTTCCCCTCTTTTTCCAGGCGCAAGCCCTTCTTGAGGTTTATGCTCGCCTGGATATTCACCTCTTGGGTGGTCTTAATCTCGCCCTCGCCCACCTCTTCCTCACCCCTGGCGGCAGGAGCCAGACAGAGCCAGACCAGAAGGAACGCCAGGAGCAAAGCAGCGCCGGCGCCCCAGCCGCGCCGGGCCGCACTGATGCCTCTCAGACTTTGCTCCCTAGAACCCTGCAAATAGTTAATCATTTTTTGCCGTCGATATCCTTAATTTGACCCAAGTGCGAAGCTTGGGTGAGTATAAGCGTCCTCTTTACAGATTGAGAACGGGCCATTCATGTCACCGGAAACACCCAAAAACATACAAATATGTAGGTTTAATTTTTCAAACCCTTCTTGATTCAGTATAACTTGGAACTTGGAACTTGAAACTAGATAAACCGTCCTGGCCAGGACAAGCCGCACCGGAACTTTATTAAGGATGGTTCACCAGCAGACGTTTGCCGATACACACCAGGGCCGGAGTTGCGTGGCCCAGGCCCTTATCGGTGGGCATGACATTATCCACCAGGAGAAAAACCCTGGTGGGGCCTGACCATAGCTCCTGGAGACGCTCCGGGGAGATCAGATTGTTTTCCTGGGGGGAAACCGGGTAGGGAAATTGGGGCATACCATGGCGCTGCACAATGTAGATGCGACGGCCGGCATAGTAGGCCAGAGAGGCCCCATATTCAAACTCCTCGATGCTCTCCATTACCAGCAGATCCTTGGGGCCGGCGTGCTGCTGCAGGTATTCCCCGGGGATCTTATCGCTGAGATGCGGGGAGAGAAGCAACAGGGTCTGCATGGTAAAGTAGCTGATTACCAAGGCCAGGGCCCCGAAACCGGCCACCGCGGCCGCAGGTTTCCGCCAGGCCGCCAGGGCCCCCAAAAAAGCCAGCCCCGGCAGCCAATAAGTGAACTGCCGGGCCTCGGGTTTGATCAGTTGGAACATGCCGAGGAATTCCCGGCGGTTGGCTCCACAAATCCTTTCCAGTTGCGGCAACAGCAACATCACCCCCAGGCTCAGCAACCCGAGCAGCAGCAGAGGCAAAAAAAGGCTGCGATCCCGGGGCGCGGCCAGGCAGCGGTCCAGCCGCCATCCCAGAACCAGGGCCAGGGGCGGCAACGCGGGCAGGGAATAATACTCAATGCGGCTCGAGGACAAAGTGTAAAAGCCCATAATAACCGCAGCCCAGATCAGGAGCAGACGCGCCCTGGCTAATCCCGCCCCCTGGGCGCCGCGCTCCCGCCACAAGCGGTAAAGAGCCTCCGGCAGGAGCAGGGTCCAGGGCATGAGCCAGATGACAAAAAAAATCCAGAACTGGGCCAGGGGAAAGGGGTTAATATCCGGGGGCTGGCGTTCCCCAAAAAATCGCATAACCTGTTCATTGATAATCTGATGCCGCAGAAAACCCGGATGGGCCTGCTCCACGGCCACAAACCAGGGCACCACTACCACTACCAGTAAGGCCAAGCCCCAGGGGTTAAAAAACAGTCTCGATAAAACCGGCCGCTGCCGGGGCCAGAGATAACAAACGCTGATGGTCAGAGGGAAAACCAGGCCGATGAACCCTTTGCTCATAAAGCCCCCGGCCAGGGCCAGATAAAAACCGACACACCAGCGCCAGTGCGGCTCCTCTTGCCAACGCACCAAAAAATAAAGGGACGCGATGAGAAACAGGGTGATTAAATGATCTATGAGGATTTGCAAGTGGAGGGCAAAAAAGCCGATGCAGCTCAGAAGCACGAAACCACCCAGCCAGGCGGCCCGGGGATTGAAAAGCCGCCGGCCCAATAGATAGGTGAACCAGACCTCCCCCAGGGTACAGATCAGGATGGGAAGCCGGGCTGCGGCCTCGGAAACCCCAAAAATTTTATAAGCCAGGATGGTGAACCAATAAAGGAGGGGGGGTTTATCCAGGTAGGGAACGCCGTTCAAAGTGGCCAGGAGCCAATGGCCCGCGGCCAGCATCTCCCGGGGGATCAGGGCATACATGGCCTCCGCCCGGATCAGGGGCACCTTAAATATGGGCGGCAGGTAAACTGCCAAACAGAGGATCAGGAGAAAATATCCGGACCAGAAACCAGAGGATGAAGTGCGTCTCATTAGCGAATAAGTAAAGGAGGCTGAGTCATTCGCACAACGCACCCCTGCCGGCTCAGGAAAGATTCCAGCGCAACAACTGCCAGAGGTCTTTGGGGTGATGGCCGGCCTGGCGCACCGCGGTCGGTTCAAATCCCGAATGCATCATACACTGGTTGCACCGGGGGTCCCGCCCCACGCCATAGCGCTCCCAAGGCGTGAGTTCCATCAACTCCTTAAAGGTGGGATAGTGCCCGTCGAGGATCTGGTAGCAAGGAGAACGCCAGCCCCGGGGATTGCGGGTGGGGTTGGCCCAGGGGGTGCACTCATACTGCCTCTCTCCCCTGAGGAAGCTCAAATAGAGGGGGGTGTTGGAAAAGCGGAATTTCATGCCGTTGCCGGTCAGGCGGGTGAATTTGTCCCGGATTTCCTCCCGGCTCAAGAACATCTCCGCATCCACCGCGGCGAAACTATAAGCCGGGGACACCAACAAGCCGTCCACGCCGATCTTGGCCAGATAAGAAAAGAGGATTTCGATCTCCCGGGTATCGGTCTCCTTATAAATGGTGGTATTGGTACATACTCGGAAACCCCGGCCCTTGGCCTCCTTGATGGCGTTGATCGCGGTATTGAACAGACCCGGGCGTCCCAAAATCCGTTCATGTAGTTGGGCCAGGCCGTCCAAATGGATGCTCAGGGTGAGCCGGTTCGTTACCGGCAGCCGGTCCAGGGATTTTTCCAGGAGAATGGCGTTGCTGCATAGAATAATATGCTTGTGCCGGTGCAACAATTCTTCCACCAGCTCAAAAATGGGGGGATAGATCAAAGGCTCCCCCCCGGTGAGGGTGACTATGGGTGCGCCGCACTCGGTCACCGAGTCCAGGCACTCTTCCAGGGTCAGGGACTGGCCCAGGGTATCCCGATACTCCTGGATGCGGCCGCAACCGGCGCAGGAAAGATTGCACTGATGCGTGGGCTCCAGCATCAGCACCATGGGGAACCGCTCTTCCCCCTGCCAGCGTTTCTTCAGCAGGTAACGAGCCAAATCCATGCTGAGGCTAAAAGGGAAACGCAAATTTTTCTCCTGAAGAGCAGTTGCTGTGGTCAGTAAAAATAAAAAGCCTCCTAACCATCTAAACTATCTATAAATTAACAATTTTAATGAAAAATGCAAATTATCATCAAAGGTAGTCATGCTCTCGGAACCAGTCAACCGCATCTTCCAAAGCGCGGCGTACCGGCGTCAGCGTTAATCCCAGATATTTTACCGCTTTTGTATTGTCAAAGTACATGAATTTTTTGGCCATGCGCACCGCGGTCACGGTCAGACGCGGGGTGGACCTGGGGCTGAAGTGTTTGGCCCAAAACTCGGTGGCGTAGGCCAGTCCTAATACCGGCCAATAAGGCAGCTTCACCCTGGGGGCCGAAAGCCCGCTGATCTCCCCCAACATCTGAAAGATCTGGGAAAGACTCAGGTTATCATTCCCCAGGATGTATTTCTCCCCTACCCTCCCCTTCTGCGCGGCCAGGAGATGGCCCCGGGCCACGTCCTGAACGTGCACCAGGTTGAGGCCAGTTTCCAGATACGCGGGCATGCGCCCTTTCAGAAAGTCCACCAGCATCTGCCCGGTGGGGGTGGGCCGCCAGTCCCAGGGGCCCACCGGCGTGCTGGGGTTGACCACCACCACGGGTAAGCCCTGGCGGGCGAAATCCAGGGCCACCTGCTCGGCCAGGAACTTGGAGCGCTTATAGTGCCCCACCATCTCCCCGAGGCTCACTGGGGTCTCTTCCGTGCCGGGAGTGCCGTCCCCCGGGTTGCCCAGGGCCCCCACGGTGCTGGTATAAACGACCCGCTCCACCCCGGCCGCAGCGGCCGCGGCCAGGAGACGGCGGGTGCCTTCCACATTGATGTCGTACATCACCGGCGGGTCCGGCACCCAAAGGCGGTAGTCCGCGGCCACGTGAAAGACGCGGGCGCAGCCCTGTACGGCCCGTTCCAGGGACGGGGCGTCCCGCAGGTCCCCGGCTGCGACTTCCACCTCCAGGCCCGCCAGGGCCGGATGGTCCGAGTTACGGGCCAGGACCCGCACCTGCTCGCCCGCGGCCAGAAGTGCGGTCACCACCGCCCGGCCTACAAAGCCGGTGCCGCCGGTTACTAAGGTCTTAATACTTGAACCTCAAAATTATAATTTTTCGTCAGAATGAGATTATTCGCAAATGCTGGCATGGCGAACTCCCCCTCCCTGCGAGAGGAGGGAGTTGGGGCGGTTGGTGACTTTTGCGCTAATCCAGCACAAAAGACGCCACCCCCACCCCGGCCCTCCCCCCTCGCAGGGGGAGGGGGAAAAGACCGAACAACTTAGGTAAGGTATGCCTGTGACGCCACACCAAATCCCTTAAACTTTTCATTAGTAAAGTTGGACTTACTATTTAATCCATTGTTAAAAATATACAGAGGATTTTTCCAGGGTCATCTTTCTTCTGGAGCCTTCGCTGCCTGCAGGTATTGTCCCAGGGCCATGAGCGGAAAACAGTCGCGGTAGAGGTGGTAGCGGATCATGAAGTGGCCGGGAAAACCGGTGCCGGTGAAGTGCTGTTCTTCCCAACGGCCCTGGAGGGTTTGCGTCTTGAGGAGATAATCCACCCCGGCTCTCACCTCCGGGGAGTCTGCTTCGCCTGCGGCCAGAAGCCCCAGCAGGCCCCAGCCGGTCTGGGACGCAGTGCTGGGCCCGCAGCCCTCCATTTCCCTATCCCGGTAGCAGATGCAGCATTCACCCCAGCCGCCGTCGGGATTCTGATGTTCCTTGAGCCAGGACACCGCGCGGCGCACATAGGGCTGGCGCAGATCCGCGCCGATGGCCTTGAGGCCCGCCAGCACCGACCAGGTGCCGTAGATGCAATTGACGCCCCAGCGGCCCCACCAGGAGCCGTCGGCCTGCTGGGTCCGGCGGAGAAAAGCCAGGGCCCTAACCGCCACGGGGTGGTCCGGGCCATAGCCGAACGCACCCATCATCTCCAGGATGCGGCCGGTGATGTCTTCGGTGGGCGGGTCCACCAGGGCCTTCAGGTCGCCGAAGGGGATGGCGTTGAGCCACTCCTTGGTGTTGTCTTTGTCAAAGGAGCCGAAGCCGCCGTTTTTCGATTGCATGCCCAGGCACCAGTCTATACCCCGCTGGAGCTGCGCCTGATGGGTTTCGGGGTTTTCCAACCCTTCTTTTAAGGACACCAGGACCATGGAGCTGTCATCCACGTCCGGGTACCAGTTGTTGACGAACTCAAAGGCCCAACCCCCGGGGAGCAAATCAGGACACTTGATGCTCCAATCCCCGGGTTTGAAAATCTGTTTGGACAGCAGCCAGGACGTGGCCTTAGCCATGACGGGGTGCTCCGCAGGCACGCCGCCTGCGGCCAACGCCCGCACCGCCAGGGCCGTGTCCCAGACCGGGGAAATGCAGGATTGCAGCCAGAGGCGGTCCCCATCTTCCAGAGTAAAAAACTCCAGGGCTGCCAGACCTCTCTGGATGACCTCGTGATTCACCCCATATCCCAGGCAATGCAGGGCCAGGATGGAATTGAGCATGGCCGGTTGGATACCGGCCCAATCGCCGCTTTCCTCCTGGTGTTCCACGATCCACTTCTCCGCCCGCTTGATGGCCAGGTCCCGGAGCCAGGGCACGGGCAGGCGGTAATAAAGTTTCAGCAGCCGGTCCAACAGGACAAAGAGGTTCTCCAGGTGTGGGCCCTGAGTCTTCCAGGACACCCGGTGTTTGCGGAAGGACTCCCCGGCTTCGGCAAAAAGTTCGCCCACCCCGTGCTCCGGAGGTAGAGGGCAGACCGGCCGGTGGGCCATGATGATCATTAAAGGAACTACCGTGGAGCGGGTCCAACTGGAGAATTCGTAAATGCTGAGACCGGTCCAGGCGGGTATGAGGATAAATTCTACGGGCAGCAGGGGGATGCCATCCCAACTTACCTGGCCGAAGAGGGCCAGAAAGATGCGGGTAAAGACCCGGGTTTTCAGTGGTCCCCCGTTGGCCAGGATAAACTGCCGGGCCCGCATCATTCTTTCATCATGGGGCGACAGGCCCGCGATCTTCAGGGCCATGTACGCTTCCACGGTGGTGCTGAGTTCCCCGCCGTCGCCATACCAGATGGACCAACCGCCGTTGGGCAATTGCCGGGCCAGGATATCCGCGGCCATCCTGGGCACCTTAGCCTCGTCCAGGCCCAGGAAGCGATGCAGCATGAGGTATTCCGCGGTAATAGTGACGTTGGATTCCAGCTCGGCCCACCAGTACCCCTCCTGGTGCTGGAGCTTCATCATGGCGGCGGCGGCCCGCTCCACTGCCTTCTGGAGCCGGCTTAGCGAACCTGCGGCAGTCAGGGGCGCTGTCCTCTGACGCGCCGGAATGGAGTTCCCCCCCAAGTCTCTCCCTCCGTGGTCCTCTTTTAAACCTAAATAATATATCATCAATATTGGAAAGGCCAAGTATTTTTACAGCTACGGCCTGGGCCAGACATTTGTGGAAGAATTTGATATTATTGATATTCATGGCCATGAATTAATTTCTGCACCTTGATTCTCTTCTGTTCTTGCTGCTTGGTCAAAGTCCTGGGACAACCCCGCTGGAAATGGCAATTTGCCATCAGCCTGAATTGTGCGAACCGCTGGCCGCGGTTCATCTTCTCCGCCACTTCCCTCGCAGCGATTAATCCCTGCATATAGTTGCCTTCCAGGGCAAAGGGTATTATATTATTAAAAAATATTGGACACGGCTTCGTTTGCTATAGGAAAATTGACCAATTATAGAAACTCTGCTATGGGAAACCATATTGACTCTATTCCTTGATTGCAGTATCAGGCCCGCCTGTCCCCCAGGAGCGCACCCGCTCCTGCCAACTTTATTCGCCCCTATCGTTTAGGAGAAACAATGGCCCGGACTAAAGACGAAGAGGAACAACTGCAAGAGATCGACATTCCCCCCCTCCTGCCCCTATTGGCAGTGCGGGACGTGGTGGTCTTCCCCAACATGGTGCTGCCCCTGTTTGTGGGTCGGGAGGCTTCGGTGCTGGCCATCGAAGCCGCACTGGCTCAAGACCGGCTGCTCTTTCTGGCCACCCAGAAGGACCAGACCATTGAGGACCCGGACCCGGACGACATCTATGGCATGGGCACCGTCAGCCTCATCCTGCGGATGTTGAAGCTTCCTGACGGCCGGTTGAAAATCCTGGTGCAGGGTAAGGCCAAGGCCCGGATTCAGGAATTTTTGCGGGAGCGGCCCTATTTCCAGGTGGCCCTGGAAGTGGTTGAGGAAACCCCGGTGGGCGAAATTTCCCCCGAGGCCGAGGCGCTGATGCGCAATGCCCGGGAAATGTCCGAAAAGATACTGACCCTGAAGGGCATCATGTCCCCGGACCTGCTGGCGATCCTGGATTCCATCGAGGACCCGGGGCACCTGGCCGACCTGGTGGCCGCCAACCTGCGCCTGAAGATCGACGAGGCCCAGGCGGTGCTGGAGGAGATGGACCCTATCCGCAGCCTCATCAAAGTCAACGATTTTCTGCGGAAAGAGTTGGAAGTCTCCGCGATCCAGGCCAAAATCCAAAACCAGGCCCGGGAGGAGATGGACCGCACCCAGCGGGAGTATTACCTGCGGGAGCAGCTCCGGGCCATTAAGAAGGAATTGGGGGACATCGACGAACAGAGCCAGGAGCTGGAAGAATACCGTCTGAAAATCTCCCGGGCCCGCATGCCCAAGTCCGCGGAAGAAGAGGCCCTGAAACAGCTCTCCCGGTTGGAGCAGATGCATCCGGACGCGGCCGAGGCCTCCATTGTCCGCACCTACCTGGATTGGCTGGTGGAGGTGCCCTGGAGCAAAGCCACCCGGGACAAGCTGGACGTGCTGGAAGCCAAGCAAATCCTGGACGCGGACCACTATGATCTGGAGAAGGTCAAGGAGCGCATCCTGGAATACCTGAGCGTCCGCAAGCTCAACAAAAAGATGAAGGGCCCCATCCTCTGTTTTGTGGGTCCCCCGGGGGTGGGCAAGACCTCCCTGGGCCAATCCATTGCCCGGGCCATGGGCCGCAAATTCACCCGCATCTCCCTGGGAGGCATCCGGGATGAGGCCGAAATCCGCGGGCACCGCCGCACCTATATCGGCGCCCTGCCGGGCCGCATCATCCAGGGGCTGAAGACCGCGGGCTCCAACAACCCGGTCTTCATGATGGATGAAGTGGACAAGATCGGCATGGATTTCCGGGGTGACCCCGCGGCCGCGCTCCTGGAGGTCCTGGACCCGGAGCAGAACCACTCCTTCAGCGACCATTACCTGAACGTCCCCTTTGACCTCTCCAAGGTGATGTTCATCACCACCGCCAACCTGGTGGACCCCATTCCTTCCGCGCTCCGGGACCGCATGGAGATCTTGCGCCTCTCGGGTTACACCGAAGAAGAAAAGCTGGAGATCGTGCGCCGTTACCTTCTGCCCCGGCAGCTCACGGAAAACGGCTTGCACGCCGACGATATGCATCTGTCCAATGAAGTCCTGCGCCAGGTCATCCGCTATTTCACCCAGGAAGCGGGCCTCCGCAACCTGGAACGGGAAATCGGCGCCCTGTGCCGCAAGGTGGCCCGGCGCATCGCCGAAGGGGAACACGGCCCCTTTGCCATCACCCGGGGCAACCTGCACCGCTACCTGGGCCCCCCCCGGTATCTGCCGGACGGAGAGATAGAAAAAGACGAAGTGGGCGTGGCCACAGGCCTGGCCTGGACCCAGGTGGGCGGCGAAGTCCTGGCGGTGGAGGCCTCCCTGATGCGGGGCAAAGGCCAGCTCACCCTGACCGGCCAGTTGGGGGACGTCATGAAAGAATCCGCCCAGGCCGCGTTGAGCTACACCCGTTCCCGGGCCGATCTCCTGAAGCTGGCTCCGGATTTCTATGAGAAACTGGATATCCATATCCATGTGCCCGCGGGTGCGACCCCCAAGGACGGCCCCTCCGCGGGCGTGACCATGGGCACCGCCCTGATCTCGGCGCTCACCCAGATTCCGGTGCGCCGGGACGTGGCCATGACCGGGGAAATCACCCTGCGGGGCAAGGTGCTGCCCATCGGCGGGTTGAAGGAGAAGGCCATCGCCGCGCTCCGGGCCCGCATCAAAAAGGTGATCATTCCCGAAGCCAACCAGAAAGACCTGGTGGAAATCCCCAAGAATGTCAGACGCCGCCTCAAATTCGTGGCGGTGAACAGTATGGACGAGGTGTTGACCGAGGCCCTGGCTAAATCCCCCTTCGCCCCGGTCAAAAGGATTAAGGTTTCAAAAAAACAGATGACTGCGCCCCCTCCGGGCTCCCTGGCGTAAAGGGGAGCCATGGACGGGATTCCGGCCACCAGATACCTGCTGGACGCGGTGCGGACCGAAGGGATCACCCATGTCTTCCTAGTGCCGGGAGGCCTGATAGATCCCTTTCTGCCCGCACTGGCCGACACCCAGGGCCTGACCCCGGTGGTGGCGGCCCATGAAGGCGGCGCGGCCTGCATGGCTGACGGCTATGCCCGGGCCAGCGGCCGTTTCGGAGTCTGCTGCGCCATCGGCGGCCCCGGCATCACCAACATGGTCACCGCCCTGGCCGCGGCCCGCAGTGATTCCTCTCCCCTGCTGGTGGTCTCGGGCCAGGTGCCCACCGATTGGGAAGGCCGGGGCGGTTTCCAGGATTCCAGCCCCGCGGCCCTCAACGATGTGGCGGTGCTCCATCCCCTTAGCAAGTCGTCCTTGATGGTGGAAAACATCCATCTCTTCCACCATCATCTGCGGGCCTCTTTGACCAGGATGCTGGCCGGTTTCCAAGGGCCGGTGCAGCTCAGTCTCCCCACCGACATCCAGCGGGCCGGGGTTCATGCCCCCTGGGAGAAGCTGGACCGCTCCCTTTATTCCCCCCGTTTCCTGGATTTGGAAGCCATGGATAGACTCTGGCAAATCCTGGCTCCTGCATCCCCGGCCAAACCGCCGGTGAGAATTCTGGCCCTGGCCGGAGCCGGGGTGGAGAAGGCGGACGCGTCCGGGGAACTCCTGGCCTTTGCCGAGCGTTTCGAGATACCCGTGGCCACCACCCTGCGGGCCAAGGGGGTTTTCCCCGAGGACCACCGCTTATCCCTGGGCGTCTTCGGCTACGCCGGGCACCGGCCGGCGATCGAGACGATTTTGTCCGACGAAGTGGAGGTCCTGCTGGTGCTGGGCTCCGGCCTGAGCCAACGGGACACCCTGTTCTGGGACCGCCGCATGCTGCCCAGCCGGGCATTGGTCCAGGTAGACCTTGCCCCCCAGGTGATCGGCCGCACCTGGCCCGCGCAGGTGCCGGTGGCCGGCGACTGCGGCGAGGCTCTGCGCCTGCTGATCCAGGCTGACACCCCGGAGGCCCGGGTGCTGGCGGCTTCCTGCCCTGAACGGAAGGCCTGGCTGGAGCAGATTCGGGCCAGAGGGCCCCGCCATTACGACGGCGACCATGCCGCCAGCGAGGCCGTGCCCCTGCATCCGGCCCGGGTGGTGGCGGAACTGCGCCGGGCCTTGCCCCGGGACGGGGTCCTGGTGGTGGACTCCGGCGCCCACCGGGCCTTTTGCGGCCACTACTGGGAGGCTTATGAGCCCCGCACCTATATTTCCGCCACCAACCTGGGACCCATGGGCTGGGCCATTCCTGCGGGCGTAGGCGCCAAGGCGGCCCGGCCGGAGCGGCCCCTGGCCGTGGTCACCGGCGACGGCTGCATGCTGATGCACGGCATGGAGATCCAGACCGCGGCCCGTTACGGCCTCCCGGCGGTCTTCGTGGTGATCAACAATGGGGCTTTGGGCAACGTCTGGCTGCGGGCCCGGAAGGAAGGCGCAGGCCCCATGAGCCTGACGGAACTGCCCCTCCATGATTGGGCGGGATTTGCCCGCTCCCTGGGGTTGCAAGCCGCCACCGTGTCCCGGCCTGAAGAATTGTCCCCGGTCTTTCAGAAAGCCCTGGCCGCGGGCGTCCCTTTCCTGGTGGATGCCCGCTGCGATAAAGCTTATTCGACTCCCGTAACGCCTTTCAACCTGGCCAAGAAAGAATGGATGGACGACGATTAAAAAGCAGACTTCCGGTTTGAAGAAATAAAATAGAACTCATTTCAAGATCGATTTTTGATGTCGTTTTGGTCAGCCAAGACCCCTTAACTCAGAAAAGACTCTTCCCCCCTTTTCTAAAGGGGGCTGGGGGGATTAGGCAAGCGCCGATAATCCCCCTAAATCCCCCTTTAGCAAAGGGGGACTTTAAAACCCGCTCCTGATACGTTGCTGGTTGTGAGCGAAATTTCGCCCTTAAACAGGTTTTAAAATGGTTATAGGCTTTATGAGGCTCTTATATGGCCCGGCTGCCTGATCCCATGGCCGCGGCAACGCCGGCCGCAGAAGAGCTTTTCCGCGAGTTGGCGGCCAAGCGGGGCCGCATCGACGGCATGTACCGCACCCTCCTCAACCACCCGGAGCTGACCCGGCACGTCGGCGCTCTGGGATCGTATTTGCGCTTCGGCTCCGGGGCCTTGGCCCCGGACCTCCGGGAATTGACCATTCTCTGGATGGCGAAGCAGCTCAAGGCGGCGTATGAGTGGGTGAAACACGTGCCTCCTGCCCTGGAAGCCGGGCTCCCCCAGGAGCTGATTGAGGCCCTCCGCACCGGCAATGAGGCAGGGAAACTGACGGAGACGCAAAAAGCCGTAATTGACGCAGCCGGGTGTGTCCTGTACAGGCGCTCCATTCCCCAGGACCTGCAGGACCGCGTGCTGGCCCATCTCGGCCTGGAAGGGCTGATTGAACTGGTGGTGCTCTGCGGTTTTTACCAGATGATCGCCGGGGTCATCTTTGCCTTTGACGTGCCGCTGCCCGCAGGGGCCGCGGACCCTTTTGTCTGAACAATTGCTCATGAACCTTTGGCCCACCCGCAACGCTGGAAAATTTCAGGGGTCTGAGACTAGGTTAACTTTGAACCTTGAACCTTGAACTTTTCGGAGCAGTTGCCAGGGATGCCCGTCGCCCCTGAAACCGCTTTGTCTATGATCAATTCCTGACGCTGATGGCCATCGAAAACCTATACCGCTGGCTGATCCTGGGCGGATTGGCTATCATCTGCGGCTTTTTTGCCGCCACCGAGGCCTCCCTCTTTGCCCTGACCCCCCTGGAACGGCTGCGCCTGAAAGAAAAACAGCGGGCCCGGGGCGAATTGGTGGAAGCCCTCCTTTCCCGGCCCCGCCGCCTGCTGATCACCGTGCTCGTGGGGCTGGAGACGGTGGGGATCCTGTCCGAAATTGTGGCCACCTCTCTGAGCGTCAACCTCTGGGGGGCCAAAGGCAAGTGGGTGGCCCTGTGGATCATTGCGCCTCTATTTCTCCTCCTGGGGGAGCTCATTCCCAAATCCCTGGCCCTGGCTTACCCCTCCCGGCTGGCCCGGGTTTTTGCCATTCTGGTGCGCCCGGTCATCTTTTTGCTGACTCCCATCAGGGTGGTTTTCCTCCAGGTTAGCCGGGGCATTCTGGCCACCCTGGGGTTCCGCACCGATCTGCCGGTTCCCGCCCTGCACCAGGAAGATTTCGTGCGCATGGTGGAAGAAAGCCACCGCAGCGGCATGATCGCGGCGTTGGAGCGGGATTTTATCCAGAACCTGATGGTCTTCGGCGAACTGCGGGTGGGGCAAATCATGGTGCCCCGGCCCGATATCTTTTCCCTGCCCCTGGACCTGCCCCCCCACGATCTCCTCCAGGCCGTGAAGCGCTCCCGGTTCTCCCGCATCCCCGTCTATCAGGACGAAGTGGATAATATCCAGGGGATTCTCCATGCCAAGGACCTGCTGCAAGTCAGGCCCGGCCAGGAGTTTGAGGACGATTTCCTCCGCAATCTCCTGCGGCCCCCGTTCTATGTGCCGGAGAACAAAAAGGCCTTTGACCTGTTGTCCGAACTCCAGAATCGCCACCTGCGCCTCTGCCTGGTAGTGGATGAATATGGCAGCCTGGTGGGCCTGATCAGTGTGGAAGATTTATTGGAGGAATTGTGCGGGGAAATCCCCCAGGAGTTCCAGGTGGAGGAAAGACCCTGCCTGGAAATGGCTCCTGGGGTTTTCCGGATCAAGGCCAACCTGGACCTACCCGATTTCAACGAGGCCCTGGGGGTGAATTTTCCCACGGAGGAGTTCGACACCATCGGCGGCCTGGTCCTCAACCTCTTCGGGGAACTGCCCCGGGAAGGAGACAGCATCTCCTATGAGGGGCTCGTGTTTCAGGTGCTGCGGAAGAAGGGGACGCGGATTTTGGAACTGCGGGTCTGGAAGGAGAAGTAGGGGCGGACCCGTGTGTCCGCCCGTTTTGGAGACAACGGGCGTATGTCGCCAAGGGCGCACACATGGGTGCGCCCCTACAAAAACTCTGACAGCTTTTGTGGAGCAAAACCATAATCTACTTCATCCTCATCCCTCTTATCTTGCTGGAAGGCTTTTTTGCAGCCTCAGAGATTGCTCTGGTGTCTGCGAATCGCCGGCGGTTACAATCCCTGGCGGAAGAGGGCCATCGCGGGGCCAGGATTGCCCTAAAACTCCTGGCCAAGCCCGAATATTTCCTGGCCACCACCCTGGTGGGAGCCTATATGGCGGCCATGGCCAACACGGTCTTGGTCACCGCGCTGTTGCTGCAGAAGTGGGGCGCGTCCGGCGAAGTCGCGGCCATGTTGCTGCTGCCCCCCCTGCTCCTGATTCTGGGGGAAATCACGCCCAAATCCATCGGCCGCCAACAAGCCACCGCCCTGGTTCTGCGCCTGGGACCCGTGCTTTATGTAGTTTCCTGGTTATTTTATCCCTTCACCTTCATCTTTGCCCTGGTGAGCCGGTCCGTGCTTTTTCTCACCGGAGCGCGCCGCACCAGCCGCCTCCCCTTCATTACCCGGGAGGACCTGCGCCTGGTGGTGCAGAAAAGCGGTCCGGAAGTGGATCTGGAAAAGCAGGAGCGGTTGATCATCCAACGTATCCTCCATTTCAGCCTGCGCACGGTGAAGGAAGTGATGGTGCCCCTGGTCCGGGTGGCCGCGGTGCCGGATACCCTGACCGTAGGCCAGGCCCTGGAAGAATTCCGGTCCGCGCCTTTCGCCAGGTTCCCGGTGTATCATCATCGTATTGATAATCTCATCGGCGTGCTCCACAGTTTCGACCTCCTGGGGGAGGATCATCTGTCTAAGCCCATTAAGCCATATATCCGGCCCCTGCCCTATGTGCCGGAAATCAAAAAAATCGACCGTCTGCTCACCGAAATGCAGCGCTCCGGCACCCACCTGGCCGGGGTGGTGGATGAATACGGGGGCGCGGTGGGTATCGTCACCCTGGAAGACCTGTTGGAAGAAATCGTGGGGGAGATCGCCGACGAATTCGATCAGGAGGTCACGCCCTACAAAAAACTGGGAGAACGCCACTACCTGATCAACGCCCGCATGGAGATCGGGGCTTTGAATGAAGCCCTGCATCTGGACCTGCCCCCTGGCGATTACGAGACCCTGGCCGGTTTTCTCATCTCCCAATTAGGCGATCTGCCGCGACCCGGGGAGCAGATCAAGTACAAAAATCTCCGGTTCATCGTGCGCCAGGCCGAGTCCCGGACCTTGAAGGAGGTGGAAGTCTTTGTCGACTACGAACCCGTCTGAACTTTGGGCCTTCTTCGACTGTTTCTCCGGCATCAGCGGCGATATGACGCTGGGGGCCTTGATCGACCTGGGTCTGGAGGCCGCGGATCTGGAGCGGGTCCTGCAATTAATGGATCTGGGGGAGGTTAAAATCAGCGCCCGGAGGGTCAGCAAAGAGCACCTCACCGGAGTGCAGGTGCAAATCTCCGATCCGGGCTGCCATCCCCACCGGACCTATGGCGATATTCGGGCCCTCATCACCCAGGCCGCACTGCCCGCCCGGGTGCAGGAGCTGAGTCTGAAGATGTTCCGGCTCCTGGGGGAAGTGGAGGCCCGCATCCACGGCCAACCCCTGGAGAAAGTGCATTTTCATGAGCTGGGGGCCCTGGACACCCTGGCGGATATAGTCGGTGTATCCTACGGTATCGATAAATTGGGGCTTACAAAAATCTATTGCAGTCCCCTGCCCATGGGCTGGGGAATGATTACTGCGGCCCATGGGCGTTTGCCCAATCCTGCGCCCGCGGCCCTGGAACTGCTCAAGGGCCTGTCCATCTATGGCACCGATCTGCCCGGAGAACTGGTGACCCCCACCGGCGCCGCCATTTTGAAGGCTCTGGAGGCTCAGTCCGATCCCTGCCCCCGGATGCACTTGGAGCAGGTGGGCTACGGCGCGGGCAGCCGGGACCTGCCCGGCCACCCCAATCTGCTGCGTATTTACCTGGGCCGACCCTTGAGCGAGGCCCCGGGCCGCCGGGAAAAAGTGCTGGTCTTGGAGACCCACATCGATGATATGAACCCGGAACTATACGAGCCCTTGATGGCCGGTCTTTTTGCGGCCGGGGCCCTGGACGTGGCCTTAAACCCCATCCAGATGAAAAAGAACCGGCCCGGCGTGCGCCTCACGGTCATCGCCCCGCCCGCGGCCCGGGAAGGCTTGCTGGAACGGCTTTTCATGGATTCCACTACCATAGGCGTGCGCGTTATGGAGGTGGACCGGGTCGCAGCCCGGCGCTGGCAGGAGACCATCAATACCCCTTACGGGCCGCTGCAGGTCAAAGTCACGGAATACGGCGGCCGCCGCCGGGTGATGCCGGAATACGAGGCCTGCCGCCAAATGGCGGAGAAACACGGTTTGCCGTTGATCGAAGTCTACCGCTTGCTACCCAAGAATTGAAAACCGCTCCCTTCCAGGGAAAGAGGGATGGGATGAGGGTGGCGTCTTCGGCTACCCCCCTCACCCTACCCTCTCCCCCCAAGGGTTTATCCTTGCCCACAAGTTTTTATACCAAGTTGCCATCTAATGAGTAATATGGTAGACTGCCCAAAAAATTTTCAAGGGGGCAGTCATGGGAAAAGTTACCAAGTGCATCGCCCACCTTTCCAAGGAGGAGATTCAGGATAAGATC
>JAKAKP010000156.1 GCA_021813445.1 Deltaproteobacteria bacterium | reverse complement strand
GGATTGATCAGGCTCTCTTGTGGGTCATGTCTCGTCCCGATGGCAATCAAAGCACCTGCTCCCTGGAACGATTCAGGTAAGGACCACTCCCGCTCATTTAGGAAATATTTTTCGGCAAACGCTATATGTCTCCCTTTCTTTCCCGCAGCGGGGGGAGATCGATAGTCAAAGACCGGAGGCGGTAGAGCAAGTCCTGGCGAAATTGCTCCTGTCGCACCATCTGGTCCAGATTGCGGTTGGTGGCCGCGAGCAGACGGAAATCGCTGGCTATCTCGCGTTTGCTCCCCAAGGGCCGGAAGCGGCGTTCATGGAGGACCCGGAGGAAGGACTTCTGCACGACCCGCGGTAGTTCCCCCACTTCGTCCAGAAAGAGGGTGCCCTTGTCCGCTTGCTTGATCAGACCTTCCTGCTGCTTGTCAGCTCCGGTGAAAGCGCCCTTTTCATGCCCGAAAAGCATGCTTTCCACCAGGGTTTCGGGAAGCACGGTGCAATCCACCACCACAAAGTTATGGGCAGAGCGGGAGCTGTTCTGGTGAATGGCCCGGGCGAAGAGCTCTTTGCCGGTGCCCGTTTCCCCGGTGAGCAGCACATTGACGTCGCTTTGCGCCGTCTGGGCCAGCAGATCGTAGCAGGTCAGCATGAGGGGGTTGGAGCCGACAATCCCACTCATATTCAAGGCCATGGGGGCCTTTTTGGCCTTCTTTTCCTGCCGGTATTGCAGGGCCCTGATCAAGGGCAGCAACATCTCTTTCTTGGAAGAAGGTTTCTGGATGTAATCCCAGGCTCCATTCCTAATGGCCAGTTCCGGGCCTCTGACATCACCATAGCCCGTGATGATGATGATCTCCGGCATGCTCGGGGTTTCCCGCAACTTGGGCAAGGCCTGGAGACCGTTGCCGTCAGGCATGCGCACATCCAAAAAGACCACGTCATATTCCCGTTTCCGGGCTTGGCGGAGGCCATCTTCCAGAGTTAGGGCGAAGGAGACCTCGTGTCCCAGGCCTTTCACGGCATCGGCCAGGGTTTCGCAGATCATCTGGTCATCATCAATGATGAGGATATTTCCCATGGCCATGACCTTCTTTAATTCAAGTCATGCTAAGGTGTCAAGACCCGGCGTATGGCTTCGGCCATCGGTCTGGTGGCGATGGGTTTGAGGATGAATTCCCTGATACCCATGGCCCGGACCTTTTCCGGAGAAATCGACTCGCTGTAACCGGTGCAGAGGATGATGGGCAACTCCGGCCGCAGCCGCAACATTTCCCGGGCCAGCTCTTCTCCGGTCATGTGGGGCATGGTCTGATCGGTGATCACCAGATCGAAGTCTGCCGGCCGGCGCTTGAAGTTTGCCAGGGCCACCTCACTGCTGTTAAAGGCAGACACTTGGTAGCCAAGACTTTCCAACATTTGGGTCAGGACCGAGACTATCTCGAGTTCATCGTCCACTACGAGGATCCTTTCCTCCCCCCGGAGCAGGGGGATAGGATCCTCGGTCTTTTTCAAGATCTCCCCCTCTGCCCGGGGAAGAAAGATATGGAAGGAGCTGCCCTTGCCCAATTCCGATTCTACGGAGATGGCTCCGCCATGTCTTTTAATTATACCATGGACCACGGCCAGTCCCAAGCCGGTGCCTTCTCCCGGTTTCTTGGTGGTGAAGTAAGGGTCCAGGATCCTTTCTTTGGTGGCCGGATCCATGCCCTGGCCGTTATCAGTGACCGTCAGTTGCAGGTAGGGGCCAGAGCCCAGGTCTGGCGGCAGAGCTCCCCGGGTCCGGTCGCCATCCACCTCCCGCAGGCTGATGTCAATGACCCCGCCACCTTCCCGCAGCACATAGGCGGCATTGGTGTAGAGGTTGATCAACACCTGCTGGATCTGGGTGGGATCACCCAATACCGTATCCGCCGCACAATCCAAATGCTTCTGGATCTCAATGGTCGCCGGCAAAGAAGCCCTGAGGAACTTCAAAGTGTCTTCGATTATGGGGGTCAGTTGTACCGGCGACAGTTCCCGTTCCTCCCTGCGGCTGAAAGTCAGGATCTGCTTCACCAGATCGATAGCCCGCTCACAGGCATGGAACACCCGCTCCATGCGCTGCCTTAAGGGGCTTTCCGGAGTCAGGGTCTCCAGGGTCATCTCGGTGTTTACCAGGATGGGGAAGAGGATATTATTGAAATCATGAGCGATTCCGCCGGCAAGGGTGCCAATGGCTTCCATTTTTTGGGCCTGAACCAACTGGCCGCGCAAAGCCTTGGCTTCGCTGATATCCAGGATAAAATCCAGGAGCGCGGGTGCGCCCAAATATTCAATCTCCGTCTGCCAGACCTGCACCTCCAGACTGCTGCCATCCTTCTTATAACATTTGACTTCGTAGGGCGATGGCGCCTGCTTATCCCCGGGCTTAGCAGCCGCTTCCTGCGGCGGCAGGTTCTCTCCCTCCCGGGCAAAAAGCAGATCCACGGGCTGGCCCACAATCTCCCAGGAGTGGGCATAGCCGAACATGTCCATCAAAGCCGGATTGACATAGATATGGCGTCCCTCCTGGGTGATCCTGATGCCCACGGGGGATGACTCGATGACCATCCGCATCTTTTCTTCCGAAGCCTTGAGGGCTTCTTCCGCTTTCTTGCTGGCGGTGATGTCCCGCACCAGCAACACATTACCCTGGACCTGGCCATTTTCACCTCTGACCGGGGTGGAGCGATAGAGCAAAATTTTGCCGTTAGGTTTGACCCGTTCAATTTCCACGGGCTGGCCCGCGGCCATGGCCTGATTCACCGGGCAATCGGGGCAGGGGGTTTGGCGCTGGTGCAAAACTTCATAACAGAAACGGCCCGCCATTTCTTCCGAGGTCTGGCGGGCAAAATCGGCCATGGCCTGGTTAGCCAAGATTATGCGATTATTGAGATCATAATAGACGACCTTATCCTCAATATTTCTGAGGATAAGGGATTTTTCGGCCTCTGATTGCCTCAATGCCTGTTCCGCCCGTTTGCGCTCGGTGATATCCCGGCCTACCCCCTGACACTCAATGATCCGCCCCTGGTTATCAAAAATGGCCCGTTTGCTCCATAGCAGCCAGGCCAATCGGCCGTCCGCCGTTAAAATCTGTTGTTCATGAGTGGCAGTGGGATTATCGGGGTTGAGGCCGGCAATTTTGTCGCGGACCACGCTCCTTTCATCCCCTGGCAGATCTGGAAAAAAATTACTGCCAATCATCTCCTCCCGGGCTTTGCCAAAATAGCGGCAGAGGGTCTCATTGGCAAAGGTAATAGTGCCGTCCGGCAGAAAACGGCTCACCAATTCCGTCTGATCTTCGACAATGGCGCGGTAACGCTCCTCGCTCTGTCGCAAGGCTTCCAGCATTTGTTTCCGGGCGGTGATGTCCTGGGTATTGACCACGATCCCCCGGATTGCCGGTTCATTCAGGAGGTTTTTGGCTTTTATTTCCATTACGCGCCAGGACCCGTCTTTATGACGATAGCGCACTTCCGCGGGCACCACCGTACCCGGAGCTTCCAATAATTGCTTCATGACTTCCAGAGCCAGGGGGAAATCCTCAGGATGTAAAAATTCAAAGGAGTTAGTACCCATAAGCTCACCGATCTCGTATCCCAGAATTCTTTCCATGGCGGGGTTTTCATAGAGGACCGTGCCTTGGGCATCAATAATCGCCAGATGAACCATGGAATTTTCCATGAGCAGACGGAACCGGAGTTCGCTCTGCCTCACCGCCTCTTCGGCCTCCTTGCGTTCCGTGATATCCTGGCCGTTAAGGACGATGCCGTTGATTATCGGCTCATGGAGCAGGTTTCTCCCTTTGACATCCAGCCAGCGCCAGGTGCCGTCGCGGTGGCGGTAGCGCATTTCCGCGGACATCACCCATTCCGGGTTCCCCACCAATTGCGCCAACTTCTCCCGGGCCATGGCATGATCGTCAGGATGGAGGAGATCGAAGGCGTTTGCGCCCTCCTGTTCCGCGGGCTCGTATCCTAAAAATCTCTCCAACGTCGGACTTTCAGAGCGAATGGTGCCATTCGCGTCTATAATCCGGAGATGGAACATGGAGTTTTCAATAAGGAGACGGAAGTGTTGTTCGTTCCGTTTTACCGCCTCTTCGGCCAGATGCTGCTCCGTGATGTCCTCGCAGGTCATCAAGTTGTCGCCGTTTTCCAATTGCAGGGAGACAAAACTGATAATTTTTTCTTTGCCATCCTTACAGGTGACCGTAAAAGTCCGGGGTCTTTTCTGCCCGGGTTTGGCGAGTTTCAGATCGCCAATCCAGGAGGAAATCACCTGCTGCCGGTAAGCCGGATCGGGATAGGCTTTCCGGAACCAGGTCCGGCCATCGGGAACGTCCGCCAGGGTATAACCGAAAAGCTCGGTGAATCTGGGACTTATGTACTTGAAGCCCCCGTCCGGAGCGATCATGACGATGGCGAAAGGTGAATATTCAGTAAGGATCTGAAATTTTTTCCTTTCAAATTCCAGATCACTCTCTGCTTTCTTGCGCGCCGTAATATCCACCAGCGAGCCCACGCGCTGGTTGGTCCCCGGGAGTATACTGGCGGTAATCAACATTTCCTTCACTTCGCCCTGCCGGTCAACAAACCGCACCTCGTAATTCCTGGGGGGCAGGTGAGGATCAAGCCGCCGCAGAAGGTGGTATCCGGCCATCTTCAGTTGATCTTCGGCCGCGGCGAACTCCATCCAACTTTTCTTGCCCTCTAGTTCCTCCCGGGAATAGCCGGAGAGTTTGGCAAATTCATCATTTACCAGGGCAACGGTGTGGTCTTCATTAACGACGCAGATGGCGGTGCCGCTGTTTTCAAAGAAGGCCCGGTATTTTTCTTCTGATTCCCGGAGCGCTTTTTCCGCCTGCCGCCGCGCGGTGATATCCGCGATCACCGCGAAACTCCCTCGATATTTGCCCGCGGCATCAAACATGGGCACCGGAGAAATATTGGTTATGACCGGAGCGCCGTCTTTCCGCGTCCAGGTAAGTTCGTAAGGCTGGCATTTTCCCTTTTGGCGCTGTAGAAGTTGTGCCTGCAAAATCTCTTGATTGGCCGCATCCAGAAAATTATGCAAAGGCCGGTTTAGGAATTCCTCCCGAGAATAGCCCACCATTTCGCAGAATCTCTGGTTGACAAATTTGATTATGCCTTTTCCATCCTGCATTCCCACGCCGTCGTTCATGGTCTCCACCAGGAGACGATAGCGCTCCTCATTTTCCCGGAGGGCCTTCTCGGCTTCCTTCTGCGCGCTGAGATCCAGCAGAGAGGCCACCGTGTTTTTCGTGCCCGGGATCAGGGCGAGGTTGACCAGCATATCTCTGGTCTTTCCCTGCGGGTCCCGCCAGCGGAGCGTATAGCTTGCGGGGGCGGCACTAGGAGCGGTGCCGCGCAAGCGGTGGTACTCCTCGAGCCTCGCCAGGTCTTCGGAGACGATGAAATCGGTCCAGCATTTTTTTCCTTCCAATTCTTCTTTGCTATAGCCGGTAAGTTTGGTGCATTCCTCGTTGACCAGGCGTAAAATGCAATTTTCATCAGAAATACAGATGGCGGTGCCCGTATTTTCAAAGATGCTGCGGTAAAGGATTTCGGATTGCCGTAATTTTTCTTCCGCGTCTTTTCTTTGGTTGAAAAGCGCCAGAAGATCTGCTGCCTTGATCCCGCAGGTCTCTCCGCCCAGAGGCCGCACCCGGCGCCTGGCCGCCTGGACTAACTTGGGCAGGCGCCGCAAGTCGTCCCGGGTGGCCAGGACGTATTCGTCCACGCCTTGGCCCAGGGCCTCCCACGCGGCCTCTTCCCCGGCGGGGGAGGCCAGCAGAATCACCGGGCACTCCGGGTGCCGTTGTTTCAATTCTTGCACTAACGTGGAGGTTTCCGCCCAGGGCGAGGCCTCGGCCATGACCGCCAGGTCAAAGCCTCCAGCTTGCAGGGCCTGCTGCCAGGAATGGCGATCCGTGGCCTGTTGGATCTGGAGATAGGCAAATCCCTGATGCAACGCCTCTTCCACCAGGGAGCAGTCGCCGGGCGGGAGAGAAACCAGTAGACAGGATAAATTCGGGATCATAAGGTCACCGCTCAACCGGAGTTTCCGTTCTAGTAAAGATCGGCAGATATATTTCTTTAAAAAAATCCAGTTCTGCCTCTGGGATAAATCCTTCTCAGGATAACCTGTTTTGATTAAGATTCAATGTAAACCAGTGGCATGGAAAGGATTGGCAAATTGGGGAAAACTTCCTTCTGGCAGGAGGCCAGGGGCCTGACCTGGCCTTTTTGGGTCGCCAACATCATGGAGACCATCGAACGGCTCGCGTATTATGGCGTGCGCGTGGTCATTCCCATCTACATCGCCCAGGCCGATGAAATCGGCGGCCTGCACTTTTCCCAAAGCGACAAGGGGTTCATCTTCCTGTGGTGGGCCCTGGTGCAGTCCTGCCTGCCGGTGCTCACCGGCGGCTTCGCCGACCGCTACGGGTACAAGAAGCAGATCGTAGTGGCCGTTTTTCTGAAAGGGCTGGGCTACCTGCTGATGGCCACTCAGCGTACGTTTTGGCCGTTCTTCGGGGGCTGCCTGCTCCTGGCCGCGGGCACCGCGGTCTTCAAACCCCCCATTCAGGGCACTTTTGTCAAAACCCTCACCCCTAAGACTTCAGGAGTGGGCTGGGGCTTCTTCTATATGGTCATCAATGTGGGCGCGTTCCTGGGCCCGCCCCTGGCCCATTTTCTCTACGGCTACTCCTGGCCCATGGTGTTTTACGGCTGTGCCGTGCTGGTCAATCTCAACCTGTTGTGGCTTTTCACTTACCGGGACGTGGATTCGGGGGCCGATAGAACCGCGGGCCTCTGGCGGGTGCTCAAGGAAACGGGCCGGGAAATCCTCAAACCCCGGCTGCTGGCCTTTATTCTCATTATTTCCCTATTCTGGGCGGTGTTCGAGCAACTCTGGGACATGATGCCCAATTTTATCGTGGATTGGATCGACAGCAACTCCCTGGCCCGGCACCTGCCGCATTTTATGCTTTCCAGCAATCTTTCCCGGGGGGCCCAAATCGCCCAGGAATGGGTTATCAACCTCAATCCTTTTCTGATCATTCTCCTGGTGGCCCCGCTGTCCTGGTATTTCAACCGGGTGATGCGCCGGCTCACCTCCATCTTTTTTGGCTTTATTTTTGTCAGCATGGGGCTCTATGTGATCGGCAGCAGCATGTCCATTTACGTCTGTCTCTCAGGTATCGTCTGTTTCACCGCCGGGGAGATGCTCTGTTCCCCCAAGATGCGGGAATATCTGGCGGTGATTGCGCCCGGGGATAAAAAGGCGTTGTACATGGGCTACTCCAGCATCCCCTATGCCCTGGGATGGGGCTACGGCTCTTTTCTGGGGGGGCAGATTTACGGCCGCACGGGAGAAAAGGCCACTCTGGCCCTGCGTTATATGTCCGAGGTGCTGCAGGTGCATGATCTGCCGCACCGTTCCCAGGCCTTTGCCCGGTTGACGGAAATGCTGGGCCAGACCCCGGCCCAGGTGACGCAACTGCTCTGGGATAAATACCATCCCAGTTGGGTGTGGACACCCTTTGCCCTGGTGGGGATTTTGGCCGCGGTGGCCATGTATATCTTCAACCACTTTGCCAAACGCTGGGAGGATGTCAACGCCTGACAGTCCTGGAGGCCGTTTTTACCACCAGGGGTCCCAGGGACCGTAAAGGTCCCAGTTCATGGCCGCGCCCGTGTTGACCTCGGCGATCATCCGCTCCTGGGCGACAATCTGCCGCTCGACCTGCAACTGCTGGAAGCGATCATAGGCCCTCTGATTACCCACATAGAGGCATTTGCAGTTCAGGTCGTCGGCATAGACATAATAAGTCTTGCCGTTATGCTCGTGGATCAGGAGTTTCCGCTGGCTCATGGCCTCTAAATTGGCCAGCTTTTCCGGAGTATCCGCAGGCCGCACTTTAAAGCCCGCGGCTGCGAGCAGTTGTTCCCGATCCGCAGTCTCATTTTTTTGGACCTCTTTGACCACCGCACATCCGGCCAGAGCCAGAAGCAGCAGGGCCACCAACCCCGCCGTTGCCAGAGCAAACCTTCCCTGTTGCATCACCAGACACCTCTCTTGATATGGAATTGTCAGCGCCCCCCGCGCCCGCAGTCCAGGGGAAAGGGGAGGAAAGCGAAGCGCATCCCGACTTTCTTTCTGAATCTAGAAGCCATTTCAAAACCTCATTTCTCACAATATTGTCATTCTGAGGGAAGCGAAGAATCTAGTCTTTTCAAAGACCTAGACCCTTCGCTACGCCCAGGGTGACAGAAAAGAGAGGTTTTGAAATGGCTTCTAGTGTCATGTCCCATGAATACCTTACATAGCTTGACCTGTATTTCTCCCTCCCCCTGTGAGGGGGAAGGGTTGGGGTGGGGGTGGCGTCTTTGCGGCTGATTACAGCCAGTTGCCCAAGCCGCCTCCCTCGCGCCGTGGGGAGGGGGAGTTGTTGCTCGTCCTTTTATCGACTGTTATTGATGGGACACGACTCTAGCTTTTCCGCAACTTTCAAGCACTTATTCGCATGTTAGGGTGTCTGGAAAATTATGTCAATTGCCCTGGGCCAATTTTTACGGGGTTGATCCTTAGGATGGTCCGGTTGTGGACACGTTAAATTTTTGGCCCGGTTGTTCTGCCTTCAGCATGAGAGGAGGGAGGCTGGCACGGAGGTTCTTGGGGATGTTTGTAAAAAAATGCCCCCCATCTTTTTTAATCTTTTTTTATTGACAAAGCCTATGAAATATATTTCAATTGCACCAATTTCGAGATGCCCTATGTGCATATATTGCACAATCTGCACTTGTAAAGAACGGCTCTCAGATAAAGATAAGGTAATCGTAATTTCTGGAATTTGCTGGCTCAGCAAATTCTCGAGGCATCGGCCAGATCCAGGGCAGAGGCCAGGGAGGCTGGCGGCAGGAGGGAACTTATGATCTCGATCCACATACTGACTCTGGCCCGGGAGATCGGGGTGCATCGCAATACCATCCGCAACTGGGTCAAGACCGGTAAGATCAATGCCCGCCCGGGGCCAGGCAAAGGCTTGCTGTTTACCCCGGAAGGCTTCCAGGCCCTGTGCCAGGAATTCCAATTACAGCCGGAGCATTTGCAGTTCAAGGTATTGACCCGGCTATCTGCGCCCGATGCCTCCCCCAGCACCGCAAATCCCCTAGCAACAAGGGAGGAACACGTGTCGGAAAAAGTGATCGGGTCGGTAATGGTGGTCGGCGGCGGCATCGCCGGGATCCAGGCCTCCCTGGATTTGGCCGACCAGGGCTATTACGTCTATCTGGTGGAAAAAAGCGCGGGCATCGGCGGCAAGATGTCCCAACTGGACAAGACCTATCCCACTAACGACTGCGCCATGTGAATTATCTCGCCCAAGCTGGTTGAGTGCGGTCGGCACTTAAACATCGAGCTTCTGACTCTCTCCGAAGTAACTGCAATTTCCGGTCAAAAAGGTAATTTCAGCGTCACCGTCCAGCAAAAACCCCGCTTTGTGGACCTGGACAAGTGCATCGCCTGCGGTCTGTGCGCCGAAAAATGCCCCAAGAAAGTAGATGATCCCTATAACGCCGGCCTCAGCAAACGCAAGGCCATTTATCTGCAATACAGCCAGACCGTGCCCCTGAAGTACGCCATCGATCCTGACACCTGCCTGTACAAGATCAAAGGCAAATGCCAGGCCTGCGTCAAGTTCTGCCCCACCGGGGCCATCAATTTTGAGGATCAGGGAGAAACCCGGACCCTCCAGGTGGGCTCGGTAATTCTGGCTCCGGGCTACCAGGCTTTTGATCCTGCGGCCTTAACCGCGTATGGCTATGGCCGCATCCCCGATGTGGTCACCAGTTTGGAGTACGAACGCCTGCTTTCTGCCGGCGGCCCCTATCAGGGCCATCTGGTGCGGCCTTCGGACCATAAAGAGCCCCGGAAGGTGGCCTGGATTCAATGCGTCGGCTCCCGCAACACCACCCCGGGGGGCAATAGCTATTGTTCCACCGTCTGCTGCATGTATGCGGTCAAGCAGACCCTGGTCACGGCCGAGCACCTGGGCCGCGGCGAACAGAGCCAGACCATTTTCTACATGGACCTGCGCAGCCACAATAAAGAGTTTGAGCGCTACTACCAGGACGCCAAGGCCAAGGGGGTGAGGTTCATCAAGAGCCGGCCCCATAGCGTGGAGCCCGGCCCCCATAATATCGGGGTCAAACTTTCCTATCTGACCATGGACGGCACCAAGGCGGAGGAGGATTTCGACCTGCTGGTGCTGTCGGTGGGCCTGGAGGCCCCCAAAGACGCCCAGGCCATGGCCGAGAAATTTGGCGTCACCCTGGACCACCATAATTTCGTCAAGACCGGCAGTTTCTCGCCGGTGGCCACCAATCAGGACGGCATCTTTGTCTGTGGCGCGTTCCGGTCGCCCAAGGCCATTCCCCGCTCGGTGGCCGAGGCATCCGCCGCGGCTATGGAAGCGGCCCGGGCCCTGGTGGAAGCCCGGGGCACCTTGACCCGGGAAAAGACCTATCCGCCGGAACGGGACGTCTCCCCGGATGAACCCCGCATCGGTGTCTTTGTTTGCTCCTGCGGCATCAACATTGCCGGGGTGGTGGACGTCAAGGGCCTGAGCGAATATGCCGCGGGCCTGCCGGGCGTGGTGGCGGTGGAGAATAATTTGTTCACCTGTTCCACCGATACTCAGGAACTTATAGCCAAAAAGATCAAGGAGCTTAACCTCAACCGCATCGTGGTCGCGGCCTGCACTCCCCGGACCCACGAACCGCTGTTCCAGGACACCTTGCGGGAAGCCGGCCTCAATCCCTATCTCCTGGAGATGGCCAATATCCGCAACCAGAACTCCTGGGTGCACCAGCAGCAACCCGAGGCCGCCACGGCCAAGGCCAAGGACCAGGTGCGCATGGCGGTGGCCAAGGTGGCCCGGGATTACGCCTTGGAGCGGGGCGCGGTGCAAGTTGTGCAAAAGGCCCTGGTGGTGGGCGGCGGCGTGGCCGGCATGACCGCGGCCCTGGAACTGGCTGAACGGGGTTACGATGCAGTGCTCCTGGAGAAGGGCCCCAAGCTGGGGGGTAATGCCTGGACCCTGAACCGTACCTGGAAGGGCGACGAAGTCCGCCCCTTCTTGACCGACCTCATCTCCAGGGTGGAAAACCATCCCCGCATTCAGGTGATGAAGAACGCAGCCCTGAAGACGGTCAACGGCTCCGTGGGCAATTTCGCCAGCCAGGTGGAGGTGGACGGGGCGCTGACGCCCGTGGCCTACGGCGTGGCGGTGCTGGCCACCGGCGGCCAGGAGCTGCAGCCCAAGGAATATCTGTTTGGCCAGGACCGCCGGGTCATAACCCACCAGCAATTTGACACCATGCTGCGAGAGCAGGCCGCCAACTTACAGAAGGCCAACAGCATCGCCTTCATCCAGTGCGTCGGCTCCCGGGAGCCGGAGCGGCCCTATTGCAGCCGGGTCTGCTGCACCCACTCGGTGACCAGCGCCATCAAGCTCAAAGAGCTCAACCCCCAGATGAACGTCTATATCCTCTACCGGGACCTCCGCACCTACGGCCTGCGGGAGGAGCTGTATACCCGGGCCCGGGAGCTGGGGGTCATCTTCATCAAATACTATCCCGATAACAACCCCCGGGTCTTCACTGACGGCCCGGACCTGAAAGTGGAAATAACTGACCCCATTTTGCAGATGCCGCTGCGGCTGACCCCGGACTACCTGGTGCTGGCCGCGGCCATCATCCCCAACGCCGCCCAGGATCTGGTGGAGCTGTTCAAGGCCAGCGTCAATGCCGAAGGCTTCTTCACCGAGGCCCATCCCAAGCTGCGGCCGGTGGATTCCATGGTGGACGGCCTGTATCTCGCCGGGCTCTGCCATCACCCCAAACCGCTGGATGAAGCCATCTCCCAGGCCAAGGCCGCGGTCTCCCGGGCCGGGCTGGTCCTGGCCAAGGAAGTGATGCAACTGGACGCCATCAAGTCCCAGGTGACCGAGAAGTGCGACGGCTGCGCCCTCTGCCTGGACGTCTGCCCCTACAAGGCCCTGAAGCTGGAGGAATACCGGGACAACGGCCACGCCCACCGGCGCATCGTCTCGGACAAGGCCCTGTGCAAGGGCTGCGGCCTGTGCGAAGCCACCTGTCCCAAGGAAGGGGTCACCATTCACCACTTCACCATGGACCAGTTGAAAGCCCAGGTGGATGCGGTGATCGAAAGCTTGAATTAGGAGACTTAAGCTATGTCAGATAATTTCGAACCGGTAATTCTGGGCTTCCTCTGCAACTGGTGCGCTTATGCGGGGGCGGACCTGGCCGGCGTCTCCCGGCTGCAATATCCCCCCAACCTGCGGGTGGTGCGGGTGAACTGCTCCGGCATGGTGCATCCCGACCTGGTGGCCCGCGCCCTGGACAAAGGGGTCGACGGCGTCATGGTCATGGGGTGACACCTGGGAGACTGCCATTACCTGGACGGTAATCATAAAGCTTTGGCAAGGGTAGGAGCCACGAAGGCGGTCCTGGAAGTCCAGGGGATCGATCCGGAGCGGTTCACCATCGAATGGGTCTCTTCCGCAGAAGCCCCCAGATTTGCCGAACTCGTCACCCGTTTCATCGGCAAGATCAAGGAATTGGGCCCTAATCCCCGCCGGCCGCAAAAGGCCCAGGCTGCCTGAGGGAGGGATCATGAAGACCTTTTTCAATCTCATTCAAGAAGTCCAGAAACCGGGGCTGTGCCATCATTGCGGCGGCTGCGTCACCTTCTGCACCGCGGTCAACTATGGGGCCCTGGAGTTGGGCGAAGACGGCAAACCCCGTTACAGGGACATTGAGAAGTGCATCGAATGCGGGCTCTGCTACTCCATCTGCCCGGAAATCCACGAACTGGACGAGGAAACCAAGCGCATGGTGTCCTGGAGCGCGCCCATGGGCCGGATCCTGGGAACCTCCGTGGCCCGGGCCTCTGACCCGGAGGTCCTGGCCCGGGGCACCGACGGTGGGGTGGTGACCGCGCTGCTGCTGCACCTCTTCGATCTGGGACGCATTGACGGGGCCATAGTCAGCCGCCCGGTGGGCGAATTCCGCCGCTCCCCCTGGCTGGCCATCAACCGGGAAGAAATCCTGGAGGCCGCGGGCTTTCATTTTGACACCCTGCACGGCATGACCCACTTTTCCAAGCTCTATTCCGGCGTGTATGACACCTTTTCCCCCTCCATCATGGAACTGGGGGAGGTGGCCAAAAAGCGCCTCAACCGGGTGGCCTTTGTGGGCACCCCCTGCCAGATCAATTCCCTGCGGCGCATGGAGGCCCTGGGCATTGTCCCGGCCGGCTCCATCAAGTTCCATCTGGGGTTATTTTGCGCCGGCAACTTCCATTTCGGCCCGGAACAGCGCCAGAATCTGGAAAAGATGGGCAATTTCACCTGGGACCAGGTCCGCAAGGTCAATGTCAAAGAAGAATTGCTGATTCACCTGCAAAACGGCGAAATCCGCAGCCTCCCCCTGGACAAATTGGAGGGTATAAAACGCTTCGCCTGCCGCTATTGTGACGATTATGCCGCGGAATTCGCCGATCTCTCCTTCGGCGGCATCGGCGCGCCGGAGGGCTGGACCACGGTGATCGCCCGCACTCCCCTGGGCCGGGCCATCCTGGCCGATGCCAAAGAGACGGACTTGCAGGAATTCAATTTAAAGGACGATCCGCAACTGCCCCCCCGGGCCCTGGCCAAAGTGCTGGAATGGTCTGATAAGAAAAAGGCCCACGCCCAGGCCCGGCACCAGGAACTGGAAAAGTCCGTGCAGGTGAAGGGATAGGAGGTAGCCCGTGCCAGTCAAGGTCGCTTCGGAATGGCTCAATTCGTGTTCAGGCTGTGAGATCGCCATCCTGAACCTGGGCGAGACGCTGCTCGCAGTTTTGCCCCAATTGGAATTTGTCCACATCCCGGTCCTCATGGACCATAAATATTTCGGCCAAACCGGGGAGGGCGATATCCACCACCTGGACATCCCCCAGGCGGTGGTGGGCCTGATCAGCGGCGGTATCCGCAATAAGGAACACCTGGAAGTGGCCGCAGCCATGCGAAAAAACTGCCAGGTGGTCATCGCCCTGGGGACCTGCGCCACCCACGGCGGCATCCCCTCCCTGATCAACGGCTTCCGGGACGAGGATCTCTTCGAGCGCTATTACCGGGGCAGCGAAACCACCGACCCCCACGCCAATCCCAATGATCCGGCCCTGCCGCCCCTGTTGGACCGCACCTATGCCCTGGATGAGAAGATCAAGGTGGACCTCTACCTGCCGGGCTGCCCGCCGCACCCGGACCAGATCGCCGAGGCCATCGTCTCCCTGCTGGAAGGCCGGGCTCCCAATCTGCCCACCAAGAGCGTCTGCGATACCTGTCCCACCATCCGGGAAGGGAAGGGGAGGGTGAAAAAGTTGCGCCGCTTCACGGAAAACGCCCATTTCGAGCCGGGCCGCCCCTTGAACGAGATGCACTGCCTCTTGGAGCAAGGGTTTCTCTGCATGGGGCCGGTGACCCGGGCGGGCTGCGCCGGGAACAACGGCGACGCGCCCCGGTGTCTCATCGCCCGAGTGCCCTGCCGGGGCTGTTTCGGACCGGTGCAGCATGACGGCAACCAGCTCCTGGATATGCTGAACGCCTTGGCCAGCAACGGCATCGACTGCAGCTCCGTGACCGATCTGCCGTCTTTGCTGCGTTTCTCGGGGGCGCATAATTTAGTGCAAGCTAAGTAAGCAGCAACCGTAGGGGCGAACCTTGTGTTCGCCCGGAATCGTGCGGGGCGAACACAAGGTTCGCTACAAAAAGATGTATTTGCAGAGAATTGATGTTAGGCCCAGGCGCGAGGCCCGGGCCACCAGTAAGGACACGAGGAAAAACCAATGGAACAGAAAACAATTGAGGCCAACGCGGACCAGGCCTTCGCCCATGGGGCCGGTTCCAAGAAGAAGGTCATCAACATACAGCCCATCACCCGGATCGAGGGTCACGCCCGCATCGCCATCCAGTTGGACGACGAGGGCAACGTGGCCGACACCCGGCTGAACGTCATGGCCCTGCGGGGCTTTGAGAAGTTCATCGAAGGCCGGCCCGCGGAAGAGGTGCCCCGCATCGTCAACCGCATCTGCGGCATCTGTCCCTGGATGCACCACACCGCGTCCAACAAGGCCGTAGACGGTTGTTTTCAGGCTAAGGTGCCGCCCGCCGGACAAAAACTCCGGGAACTGATGCAGGTCATGGCCCAGATCAATGACAAAATCCTGCACTTCTTCTTCCTGGCCGCGCCGGACTTCGTTCTGGGCGCGGGGGCTGATTACGGCGTGCGCAACGTCTTGGGGATCGTCCAGGCCGCGCCGGAGTTGGCCCAGCAGGTGGTAAAGATGCGCCAGGCCGGGCAGATGATGATCGAGAAGTTTGCGGGCAAGGTCATCCATCCGGTGGTGGTGGTGCCCGGCGGCTTCGCCAAGTCCATGACCGAAGCCGAGCGCCAGGAACTTTTGGAAAAGAGCCAAGAGCAACTGGAATTCGCCCGCTTCTGCATCGACTTCGCCAAGAAGAATATCTTCTATAAGCTGGACCCGGAGACCGTGGGCCTGGGGCAGATCACCACGGGCTTCCTGGGCACGGTGAAGCCGGAGGACGGCGCTCTCTCCCTCTTCGACGGGGTGCTGCGCCTGATGAAGCCCGACGGCTCCCACCAGGATTTCACCTATACCCAGTACGTCGATTTCCTGGGCGAGCACGTGGAAGACTGGTCCTACTCCAAGATGCCCTATGCCCGGGCCTGGGGCGAGGGCTTCTCCATGGACTTGAAAGAGCCCAAGGGCATCTACCGGGTCAACACCCTGGCCCGGCTGAACGTCTGCGATAAGACCAACACTCCCCTGGCCCAGGCCGAGCTGGAGGAATTCCGGGGCAAGTTCGGGCGGCCCGCCCAATCCACCATGCTCTACCACTGGGCCCGGTTGATCGAGCTGGTCTATGCCTGCGAACGGGTGCTGGAACTCCTGAACGACCCGGAGATCACCGACACCAACGTCCGGGGTCCAATCACCCCCCAGGCCGGCCGGGGCGTGGGCTGCGTGGAAGCCCCCCGGGGCACGCTGATTCACGATTATTCCACTGATGACAACGGCTGCATCACTAGGGCCAACATCATTGTGGGCACCACCCACAATGTCGCGCCCATGAACATGAGCATCCGGGCGGTGGCCGACAGCGTCATTCATCAGGGCGCGGTGAGCGAGGAGGCCCTGAACAAGGTGGAGATGGCGGTGCGCGCCTACGACCCATGACTGAGCTGCGCCACTCACCGCCTGGATGGCGGCCGCACCGTGGAAATCGAAATCTACGACGCCCAGGGAGCTTTGATCACCAAGGCGCAATGAGGGCAGCAATCGGCTGCGATTAATTTGGCAAATGAAAGACAACTCCTTAGGGCGGGCGGGAAGCATATCCCGGCCGCCCGGTTTTTTGTGGTACATACGATCGGCATGAAACTTCGAAGAATGGTTTTTAAGTCCCCCTTTTTAAAGGGGGATTTTGAGGCGCCTGGATAATCCCCCCTGCCCCCCTTTAGAAAAGGGGGGTATCTTTGTCCCAGGTGTGGTTGATTCCAGTGTCCCGGATGATCCTTGGGTAAATTCACATTGACGCGGCCTGGACCAGTGGGTATAGTTCTCTAATAATCTGAATTAAATACTAATTTATCATTTTGCCGCCGACTCTCATGAAAATCGCCCTGGCCCAACTCAATCCCGTTGTCGGGGATGTTTCCGGGAATCTGAAAAAGGTTGTGGACACCCTGAAGCGCCATGCCGGGGCTGCCGACCTCATCATCTTCTCCGAACTCTTCCTGGTGGGCTATCCCCCCCGGGACCTGCTGGAAAAGCCGGCGTTGATCGCACGCACCCAGGCCGCGGTCCAGGAACTCCTGGCCATCTCCCGGAGTTTTCCCCAAACCGCAGTGTTGGTGGGCGCACCCACGCCCACCGGCCTGGATACGGGCAAAGGGCTGAACAATTGCGCCCTGCTGATCTGCGGGGGGGAGATTTTGTGCCGGCAGAACAAGTCCTTGCTCCCCACTTATGACGTCTTTGACGAAACCCGGCACTTTGCCCCGGCCACCCAGGTGGAGGTCTTTCCCTTCCGGGGGGAAACCCTGGGCATTTCTATCTGCGAAGACGCCTGGTACGACCCGGAACTCTGGTCCCGCTGCCTTTATGCCTTTGACCCCGTCCAGGAACTGGCCCAGAAAGGGGCCACGCTGCTCATCAATATCTCCTCCTCCCCTTTCCAGGTGGGCAAAGAAGAATTGCGCTTCCGCATCTTTCACAATCATGCCCGGAGATTCGGCCTGCCGGTTATTTATGTCAACCAGGTGGGGGGCAACGACGAGCTGATCTTTGACGGGCGCAGCCTGTTCCTGGACAGCCGGGGGGAGGCCGTGGCGGTGCTGCCCGGTTTCGAGGAAGAGGTGGTCACAGTAGATTCGGCCACAGCCGGGAAACCGGGCCTCTACGCCCCCGAGGAGGAGATCGCCACGGTGCATGCAGCCCTGGTGCTGGGCCTCCGGGATTATCTGCGCAAGTGCGGTTTTTCGAAAGCCGTGGTGGGCCTCTCCGGGGGGGTGGACTCCGCGGTCACCTGCTGCCTGGCCCAGCAGGCCCTGGGACCGGAAAACGTCCTGGGGGTGCTGATGCCCTCGCCTTACTCTTCCCGGGGCAGCATCCGGGATTCCCGCAAACTGGCTAAAAATTTGGGGGTGCAGATCAAGGAGATTCCCATCACCCCCATCTACCGGGCGTACCTGCGCTCCCTGAAGAAACACCTGGACGCGGAGAAAATCGGCGTGGCCCTGGAAAATGTCCAGGCCCGCATCCGGGGCAATATCCTCATGGCCCTGTCCAACGAATTCGGCTACCTGGTGCTCTCTACCGGCAACAAGAGCGAACTGGCGGTGGGCTACTGCACCCTCTACGGGGACATGAGCGGGGGCTTAAGCGTCCTGGCGGACGTGCCCAAGACCATGGTCTATCAGTTAGCTCGCTTCCTAAACCGGGAGCGGCCCCTGATCCCCGGGGAGATCATCACCAAACCCCCGTCCGCGGAGCTGCGGCCCGACCAGAAGGACCAGGACACGTTGCCGCCTTACGAAATCCTGGATCAGATCATGGACTACTATCTCACCGAGGGCTATGCTTACCAGGACATTGTCCGCTTGGGGTTCGATCCCGAAGTGGTGCGCTGGGTCATCCGGGCCATCGACCGCAGCGAATACAAGCGGCGGCAGGCCGCGCCGGGCTTGAAGATCACCTCCAAGGCCTTCGGCATGGGCCGCCGTATCCCCATCGCCGCCAGGCACGATTTTTAAAGATTATAGCGTTTGCCGAAAAATATTTCCTAAATGAGCGGGAGTGGTCCTTACCTGAATCGTTCCAGGGAGCAGGTGCTTTGATTGCCATCGGGACGAGACATGACCCACAAGAGAGCCTGATCAAT
>JAKAKP010000145.1 GCA_021813445.1 Deltaproteobacteria bacterium | reverse complement strand
AGGGGGTGGTCCAGACCCTGCGGCAACAGGGTGATTACCGGGTGATCGTCCCCTCTTTCCCCCAATTCAACGGGGCGCTGGGCTGCTGCCTGGAAGCCCGCCGGCTGCTGCCGCGGGAGGAGCCATGAGCTTTTTATCCCCCGACACCCCCCTGGCCCAGGCCCTCCGGGAACTGCTGCCGGCGGACGCGGCCTGGCCCGAGTCCGCCGAGGTGCGCCTGGAACTCCTGCCTTCTTCCCGGCAGGTGGTGCGCTTTTCGGCGGCCGGGGGAGAGGTCGCGGCGGTGGGCAAGTTTTTTTCCGGTTATCCTCCCGCCACCGAGCCGGACCGCAGTCTCGACCGGGAATTTCATAATTATCTTTGGGCTGAAGCCTTGGGTCTGACTCAGGGGGCCGGTCTGATTCCCCGCCTGCTGGGACGCCATCCCCAAACCCGGCTGGGGTTGGTGTTGGCCGCGGTTCCCGGTCCAGACCTGGACCAGGTCCAGGCCCGGGCCTGCCGGCACGGGGACCATGAGCAACTGCGGCGGCGCCTGGAACAACTGGCTGAGCTGCTAGCGGTTTTTCACGCCCGGCTGCCCGGGGAACAACCCTCTTCTCCAGAACCGGCCCTGGGGTACTTTGACAAGCTGCAGCGTCAGCTTCAGGACCTGGGATTGCTGAGCGCGGCAGAAGCCCAGGTTTTCCAGGAAGAAAGGGCGGCCTGGGCGGCCAGGCTGCCTTTGCTCCCCGACCGCCCGGTGCTGGTGCATGGCGATGCCACCCCCACTAATTTTCTCTTTCCGGATGGCCGGGCGGTGGCCCTGGACCTGGAGCGCCTGCGCCTCGGGGACCGTCTCTGGGACCTCTCCTGGGTGGCCGGGGAATTGAAACACGCCTGGGGCTTGCGCACCGGTAATCTGGAGGGGGCGGAGCCGGCCATCGGCCATTTTTTCGCCACGTATTTCCGGGCCTTACCCGCAGAAGCGCCCCTTAAGCGGCGCATTTTTGCCCTTAATCCCTTTTATATGGCCCTGGCGGAGTTGCGTATCGCCCGGAACGGCTATCTCCCCTGGGAGCACCGCCGGGCCCTGGTGGCCGAGGCCGGGCGCTGCCTGGCCGGCGGCAGGAGTTTGGTCCTATGAAAACCGTGCTAATCATTGCCGGCTCCGATCCGGGGGCCGGCGCGGGCCTGCAGCAGGATTTGAAAGTGGCCACCCTCTTGGGAACTTATGGCCTGACGGTGGTCACTGCGGTGACCGTCCAGAATTCCCTGGGGGTCCAGGCGGTGCACCCGGTGGCCCCGGAGGTGGTGGACGCCCAGTTGGCTGCGGTGCTCAGCGATTTCCCGGTGGCCGCGGTGAAAGTGGGCATGCTGGCCACCGCGGAGATCGTCCGGGTCGTGGCCCGGCGGCTTGCGGAGCATCAGCCCCCCTACCTGGTAGTGGACCCGGTGCTGGCGGCCAGCTCCGGCGCCCCCCTCCTGGCCCCGGAAGGAATCGAGGTCCTCAAGGAAGAGATCTTTCCCCTGACCCACCTCCTTACTCCCAATGCCCCGGAAGCGGCCCTGTTGACGGGCCTGGAAGTGAGCACCCCCGCGCATCTGGAGGACGCGGCCCGGCGCCTCCAGAAGCTGGGGCCCCGCTGGGTCCTGGCCAAAGGCGGCCACCTGCCGGGAGAGCCGGTAGACGTGCTCACCGACGGCGTCAATGCTTATCATCTGCCTGGGGAGCGCCTGGCCGCGCCTCACAGCCATGGCTCCGGCTGCGCCCTGGCTGCGGCCTGCGCCGCAGGCCTGGCCCGGGGTCTGGCCCTACCGGAAGCGGTGAATCAGGCCCGGGCCCTGGTGGCCCAGGCCCTGCGCTGGGGCCTGGCCTTGGGAAGCGGCCGGGGGCCGGTTAATCCTTATGCGCCCTTTGCCCGGGACCTGGCCCGCTACCAGGTGATCATGTCCCTGCAAGAGGCCGCGGCCAGATTGCAACAGGAGGATATCAGGCCCCTCATCCCCGAAACGATGAGCAACCTGGGCTATGCCGCGCCTTACGGCGAGGGTCCTCAGGACGTGGCCGCGTTCCCCGGCCGCCTGGTGCCCAGTTTTCAAGGGCTGCTGATTCCCGCGCCTCCGGCCTTCGGAGCTTCCCCGCAGATAGCCGCGGTGATTCTGGCCGCAGGCCATACCTGGCCCCTGCTGCGGTCAGCCATGAATATCAGGCATTTTCCCGGCCTGGAGGGGATAGCGCCGTTGCTCTCCTTCAAAGTGGCGACACTGGCGGCAGCCGCAGGCGATCCGGGCCAGAGGCTGAAAGCGGTGCTCCAGCCCTGGGAGCAGGCTCCCGACCTGATTATTAATCCGGGAGCTGGGAGCCGGGAGCCCCTGGTCTATATCCTGGGGCCCGACCCCCAGGTGGTGGCGGAAAAGGCCCTGGCCCTGAAGAACGCCGGCCGCGCCGCGGGCAAGTTGATGTAATTTTTTATAAAGGCGGGCGGGGCCGAGGCCGGGTCAAAACAATGGGGAAAAAGCGGGAAGTGGAGGATGGACAAAATTACAGCCGCGTTTCTCCCCTTGCCCGGTCTTGACTAGGGGCACAGATGGCAGGCTGGGTCGGAATTTACCAGTTATCCCGGGCGTCCCGGAAATTCACGAAGGCCACGAATAATCCCATCAAAATAGTGCCACACAAAACTCCCGCCGAAAACCACATCAGATATGAGATCATGATTGCCCCCTGGTAAAACCGTTGAGGTTATGCTTCCTTAATATCATCGGTGCCGTTACTTTTCCTATATACCTCAATTGTTAATGGCGAATTAATTCTTTGCTAGTTTTTAATGACGGTGTGCTTTTCTAGCGATTGCCAAAAGTTTTTCTTATTGGAAACACATTGGTCTACGGCCTGCGGTAATTAACCCTAAAAGTAGCATCCGAGGCAAGGGATCATGAAAATATTTCCTGTCGTCCATTTCCGGAGAATAACCATCGCCGCATTTTTGGGGATAATGGGTTTGGCCACTGTTGTCGTGGTGGGATGCTCTGAGAAGAAGGCCCCTTCTTTCCTGCAGGGTCAGGAAATTTTTAAAGCCGATTGTCTTGCCTGTCATGGCGCTAACGGCGGGGGAGTCCTCTATCCCAAAACCGTCCTGGTTAATTCTGCCCTGGTGACGGGAGACCCAAACAAAGTGATTGCGGTCATCCTCTTCGGCAGGGAGGGAGAAGGCGTCATGCCGGGCTGGTACATGAATTTATCCGACCAGGAGGTGGCGGCAGTCGCCACTTATATCCGGCAAGACTGGTCCAATCGGGCCGGCCCCATAACTCCGGCAATGGTGGCAGAATTCAGGGCCAAAGGGAAAAAAGCGGCAGGGAAATAGGCATAATAATACCAAATTCACATTGGCATGCAACAAACCGGCAGAATCAGCGGCGTTCATCTGCGTTTATCGGCGGTTAAATATTAGCCGCCGATGCACGCCGATGCACGCTGGTCTTTAGGATTTGTTGCATGCAAAAGCGAACTTAATATAAAAGAGCGGGGTTTCCCCCACCCTGCGGCCTTTGGGCTTTGGCTGCAAGGACCAGCCTCAAGCTGATCGTCAGGTTTTTGGTAGAGGAGGAGAGATTCCTTATTATACCAAGTTGCCATCTAACAGGTAATATTAAGATATGGAAAATTCGTCATCGAACGAAGTTTTTCCGGGTTATTAGCGAGATCATTCAGTCCCAGGCAGAGGTTGTCCTCTACCTCAGCAAG
>JAKAKP010000109.1 GCA_021813445.1 Deltaproteobacteria bacterium | reverse complement strand
TTGATCCTTTCCTGAATCTCTTCCTTGGAAAGGTGGGGGATGCTTTTGGTTATATTTCCCATGACTGCCCCCTTAATGATTTTGGAGCAGTCTATCATATTACTCATTAGAACGCAACTTGGTATTACAGTTTGCTATTCTCGATAAAGGATAACCATATTAATAGGCTCTGGCATACTTAGGAGTTACCTACTCATGGCCCCGGAGACGGCGCCAAGATCGCTCTTATTGCGAGGCTGACTGCGGCTGAGACTCGGGTTGGGTCACCACAATCCAGGGCAGGCACAGGGGTTGTTGCGGGGAGGCATAAGGGAATCCGGAAGGCAGGTAAGCTCCAAAGGGGCAGTGCGGGCAAAGTTTGCCTTCCGTACCGCAGGCGGCTTCCAGACGTGCGGAGTCGCCGATGAGCCGGCGCAGGTCCGCCTGCATCCGCAGGATATCCTCCAGTTGCGGCCGCTCGATTTCGCCAATCAGCCGTTGCAGCAGCCGGGCCAGATCCAGCAATAAGGGCGGCAATTCGTCTTCAAATTTTTCCATGCGTTCTAAGAAATCCATGGTTTGTAAGCCATAGTGGGTCATGATCTGATTTCTCCGGACCCCGGGCTAAGACTTCCGGGAAAATGGATATGGGACATCATCCCTGTGCCTAAATATATTTTATATAGAGTATTCATCCACTTATTCGGTTTGGGAAGATATTCCAACTGCGGGCGCCGGCCATTACTCCACTCCACCAGGAATTGGGTAAAGATGATCCATTGCATCAGCTCTTCCGGGGCGTCCAGTAAAGAAGGGAAATAACGAAATTCAATGGTATTCCGGTACCAGTAGGAATGGAGATTGAGGCCATGGTACCGGGTGGGATGCAGTTTGCGATTCTTTGGAACTTGAGGATCGTTACGGTTCTCCAGGGAATACCAGAGTTTCTGCACCACCGGGGTCTGCACCCGGGTATTATTCCGGTACCATTCGTAAAGATCGATCTCCAGGGGGCGGCAGGCCTCGGCCTGGCGGCGTTCTTCAGGCAGCAGGCAATAGATATAATCTTCAAAAATGGCGACTATCCTCAGCAACTGGAAGAGTTGGGTGTCGCCGAACTTCTCCGGGTTAACGCCGTGATGCACATGGAAGCCGCAGGTTTCGTTGACCTGGATTTCGGGAAACTCCTGGAGGAGCAGCAAGGCGTCATAAACCTGGGTGAGCCCTTTGAGGCCGGAGAGGATGGGGCTCACCAGCTCGCTTCCGCCCGTGCCCTTAATGGTGTCGTCCAAAACAAAGGCCCAGGCTTCATAACGCGGTTCATCCGGAGAGAAGCCGTTCAAGGTGAGACCGTGCCGCTGAAAGACCTGGGGCAGTAAGGTCCCGTCAGCGGCCCGGCTGGTGATCTTGTAAGGGGGGATTACGTCCCGGTCGCCAGTGGCAATGCTGTATTTTAATCCGAATGTCTCAATCTCCACCCCAAAGGGGCGGTCGGTGAAATATTGGAGCATGGGGTAGCGGTACTTGAGGCGCTGTTCCCAATCCCTCGGGTCAATCCCACTCATCATCTGCGCTGCTACTGCAGCTCGCCCCCTATTTCTAGCAGAAATCCCTAAATTCAAAATACTAGAAAAAGCCTGGAAAGGCAAGAATAATCAGTCTTCCCGGGCATTGCCATCGTGAATCCGGTTATTTTTTTGCATAATTATCATCGACATCTGGGGCGAATTTAATGAATCGGAACGATGACTGGCGGGAGGATAACGGTCTGCTTTTCTTCAGGAATTTAGTGGCTGTCAAAGGGGGCAAAAAACCTGGTTCTAGTCTTTAATACTAATTTGATGTCAAATATAGAGTTATGTTTTCGTGGGGCAGGCCTCCGTGCCCGCCTGTGGCCCGCAGCACCATGACTCATTTTTCAAAACTCTACCTTTGGTGTCAAATTGGAATAAGCCAGTAGGTTTGAGCGCACCTTTCCTTCATCTCCACCAGGGAAACACCTGGAAGAGACCGGCCGTAAGTAAAAGAGGGGGGCAATTTCCGGCTCTCTGCTCTAAGAGCCGTCTTAGACTACTGTGGGTACTTTACTTCAAAGACCCGCTTGGCCACCACAAAGGTGCCTTCGTAATAGGGCTGGCGCAAGTCAGTGACAGTAACCCCGGTACGGTAGTTGGATGCATGGATCATTTTCCCTTCCCCCAGATAAATGCCGGCATGGCCGATGTGGTGGCCTCCCCGACGGAAGAAGAGCAGATCCCCGGGCAGCAATTTGGAGAAATCCATATTTCGGGTCACGACCTTGCCCACCTGGGCCTGTTCGGCGCTGGAACGGGGCAGATCGATCTTGAAGCCCTTGTAAATATACTGCACAAAACCAGAGCAATCAGTGGCAGAACCGGTCGCCAGAGAGGCCCCGCGGCAATAGGGAGTGCCACGATAGTAACGAGCCTGGGCAAGAATCATATCCGAGAAATCCCAAGGCTCAAAACGGTTATAATTGCGCTCCGCCGCGGAAACCTGC
Organism: Deltaproteobacteria bacterium; assembly: GCA_021813445.1. Classification (GTDB taxonomy): domain Bacteria; phylum Desulfobacterota; class Desulfobaccia; order Desulfobaccales; family 0-14-0-80-60-11; genus SURF-52. The sequence goes on along the minus strand of JAKAKP010000109.1, from coordinate 17,007 downwards.
TGGGCCGTCGCCGGCGGTGCGAGATTGCGGGATAAAGGACCCGTGGGTTTTTTGGGGGTTAAAGGCTCCAAGAGAAAACTGCCGTCCCGTTGGGGGGTAACTTTCATCAGTGGCGGGGTTTCCGAGACACCGTAAGAGGACCTTCTAGGGGTAGAGGTTTCATCAGAGAGAGCCATCGCACCCCGTACCGGGGTGTTATCCCTTTCCCGCTCCCTATGGGCCAGGCGCGAGCTTTTGCTCCGGCTGTGATAAGCAGTCTTTCTTTTCTTGGTTTCTTTATGAGCCTTGTGGCTGGTTTTGCTTTGCGTTTTGGTGGAACTTTTCTTTTTGTCGGATTTGGTGGGAACTGACTGCGCCAGCCCGGGAGAAAAAATCAGGGCCAGAGATAATGCCGCGCCTAAAATTATGCGATTCGCCATCCAGAACCTCCTTTGTTATGGGACAATCCTGAAGGGAACTAAACCTATTTAGCTCCTGTCACTTGGCTGGCATTGCCTGCTGAACTTTGAGAGAGAGCGACCTTTTCCCGCTCCAGATAATTTTACTGTTTCCCTTCAAGTAAAATTGCCTAGACAGAATTAGGTAGAGATGCCTGTTTATTTTTGAAGCACCATATTAGAATATTAAAACCTTGTCAATCTTTTTTTTCCTGAAATTTAGTTTTTTCCCATATTACCACAATAATGTCAGGTAGTTATCAATCTATTTCAGAGAGGGAATAGCGCCCCTTGGCCCCGGCGTCTTGAAGGGGCAAAACGATATCCAAGACGCTGGCGTTGCAGTTCGGGGAGATTTCTTCTTGCCGGGATATGGCAAACAGGGGCGATTAAGAATGCAGGGGGCTAAAGCCCCTGCATTCTTTGGCAGTCGGATCAGGAAGCTGCGGCTTTCTTTTTCTGGGCCTTGGGCAGTTTCTCAGGGCGGCCCACCAGTTCGATAACGGACAGAGACGCCCCGTCTCCCAGGCGCAGGCCGAAGGGAATGATGCGGGTATAACCGCCGGGGCGCTCCAGGTAACGCTCTCTGAGTTCCCCAAAGAGTTTGGCCACCACTTTTTTGGAACGCACCACGCTTAGAGATTGGCGCCGGGCGTGCAAATCCCCGCGTTTGGCCAAGGTAATGATCTGCTCGGCCCACTGGCGCACTTCTTTGGCCTTGGCGCTGGTGGTTTCCACCCGTTCGTGCTCCAACAGGGCAGTCACCAAATTGCGCAGCATGGCCTGGCGATGTTCAGTAGTCCGGGACAGACGCCGCCCGGCCTTTAGATGTCTCATGGCACAACCTCTTCTTTCCTCTCGGGCACCTGCTCCGGAGGCACAAAGTTTTCCAGCTTCATCCCCAGGTGCAATCCCATCTCCGTGAGGATTTCTTTGATTTCATTGAGGGACTTGCGTCCAAAATTCTTAGTCTTGAGCATCTCCTGCTCGGTCTTCTGCACCAGTTCCCCGATAAAGCGGATATTGGCGTTGCGCAGGCAGTTGGCCGCCCGTACCGACAGCTCCAGTTCATTGACACTGCGGTAGAGGTTCTCGTTCAGTGCCGGGACCTCTTCCGGGAGCCTTTCCTCAGTGCCTTCAGCTTCCTCTTCAAAATTGATGAACAGGTTCAGCTGTTCCTTCAGGATCTTGGCCCCATAGGCCACCGCGTTTTCCGGGCTAATGCTGCCGTCGGTCCAGATCTCCAGGGTCAGCTTGTCGTAGTCCGTCCGCTGCCCCACCCGGGCTTGGGTAACCACGTAATTCACTTTGCGGATGGGGGAAAAACTGGCATCCAGGGGAATGTAGCCCACGGGCTGGTCCTCGTCCTTATGGGCTTCTCCGGCCACATAACCCTTGCCGGTTTTGGCCGTCATTTCCAAGATGAGTTCCCCGTCCGCAGACAGGCTGGCAATATGATGCTCCGGGTTCAAGATTTCCACCGTGCCATCGGTAATAATATTTCCAGCCTTGACTTCCCCTTGGCCCCGGGCTTCGAGACGCAGGGTCTTGGTACTATCAGTGAGCACTTTCAGGCGCACCTGCTTCAGGTTCAGGAGGATTTCGGTCACATCCTCAAAAACTCCCGGAAGCGCAGAAAATTCATGATAAACGTCTTTAATGCGCACCGCCGTGATGGCCGCGCCCCGCAGAGAAGAAAGCAGGACCCGCCGCAGGGCATTTCCCAAAGTGGTGCCGAAGCCCCGCTCCAGAGGCTCGCAGGAGAACTTCCCATAAAAGCGATTATGGGTCTCCGTATCTACTTCCAGCCTTCTGGGCTTAATCAGCTCGCTCCAATTCTTGTGGATCATGGCTCCTCAGAAACAATACTTGTGATATATGGTGGCCGATGGCCTCCCGGGATGAGTCACTCTCCGGCTGGGCTGCCGCGCCAGCCGGAGCCCAAGGATCATGATTCTACTTGGAATAAAGCTCCACGATAAGATGCTCTTGGATGGGCATGGCGATATCTTCCCGGGTGGGCAGCATGATGACCCTGCCCTTAGCCTCATCTTTGTCGAGATCAATCCAGGCGGGCAGGCCGCGGCGGGCTACGGCTTCCAGGGCATCCCGAATGATCGGCAAAGTCCGGCCTTTTTCGGTCACCTGGACCACGTCACCCTTCCTGACCAGATAAGAGGGAAGACTTACCTTGGCGCCGTTCACCAAAATCTTGCCATGGCGCACCAGCAGCCGGGCCTGGGCCCGGGAATTGGCAAAGCCCAACCGGTAAACGATGTTGTCCAAACGCCGTTCCAGAAGAACTAATAGGTTGGTCCCGGTAACTCCCTTCTGCCGTTCGGCCTTCTCAAAATAGCCCCTGAACTGCTTCTCCAATACTCCGTAAATGCGTTTAACTTTTTGTTTTTCCCGCAGCTGCAAGCCGTAATCGGACAGCTTGCCCCGGCGCTGGCCATGCTGCCCCGGGGGGTAGTGGCGGCGCTCAATGGCGCATTTGTCCGTATAACAGCGGTCTCCCTTCAGGTATAGTTGCACACCCTCCCGGCGGCACAGCCGGCAACTAGCTCCCAGGTATCTGGCCAATTTCCATCTCCTCTTAAACTACACCCGACGCCGTTTGGGCGGCCGGCAGCCGTTGTGCGGAATGGGGCTGACGTCCCGGATCAGATTGATGCTCAGCCCCGCAGCCTGGAGGGCCCGCAAGGCCGCCTCCCGGCCCGCGCCTGGTCCCTTGACGTAGACGTCCACGCTGCGCATACCGTGTTCCATGGCCTTTTTAGCCGCGTCCTGGGCCGCCAACTGGGCCGCAAAGGGCGTACCCTTACGGGAGCCCTTGAAGCCCTGCACCCCGGATGAAGACCAGGAGACCACGTTGCCCCCGGGATCGGTAATGGTTACCAAGGTATTGTTAAAGGTGGCCTTGATATGGGCCACTCCCACAGGAATATTCTTCCGTTCCTTTTTCTTCTTACTACGTGACGGTGCTCGGGCCATCACCCCTCCTTAAGCCTTCTTCCTTTTACCCACCACGCTGCGCCGCGGGCCTTTGCGGGTGCGGGCGTTGGTATGGGTGCGCTGACCCCGCACGGGCAGACTGCGCCGATGCCTGAGGCCCCGGTAGCATCCCAGGTCCATCAGCCGTTTGATATTCATGGACACTTCCCGCCGCAGGTCACCTTCCACTTTCAAGGTGGAGTCAATCACCTGGCGGATGCGGGTGATCTCTCCATCGTTCAAATCCCCGGTCTTAATACCACCGTCCACCCCGGCTTCCTTCAGAACCCGGACGGCGCTGGTACGGCCGATCCCGTAAATATAAGTGAGGGCGATCTCGATTCTCTTATTACGGGGCAAATCGATTCCCGCGATTCTGGCCAATTCCCTACCTCCCTTTAGCCCTGCCGCTGCTTATGTTTGGGATTCTCACAGATCACCCGCACTACCCCTTTACGGCGAATAATCTTGCACTTGGCACAAATCCGTTTGACAGACGGTCTAACTTTCATGGCTCTATCCTATCTGACCCGATAGACGATCCGGCCCCGGCTGAGATCATACGGAGACAGTTCCACGATCACCTTGTCTCCGGGCAGGATCTTGATGTAATGCATCCGCATCTTCCCGGAAATATGAGCCAGCACCCGGTGGCCGTTAGCCAGTTCCACCCGAAACATGGCATTGGGAAGTGGCTCGATCACCACACCTTCCACTTCGATGGCGTCTTCTTTTGGCATCTATCGTGTCTTTATCAGTCTTAATCTTTAAATTTAAATCAATTATGGCTCGAATGCAAGCAGCGCTACAAGCGGCTCAAAACCCTTACCCCGTTATCCGTCAGGGCCACGGTGTGCTCAAAATGTGCGGCCAGGCTCCCATCCTGGGTCACTGCCGTCCAGCCGTCGGCCAAAATCCGCACCCGCCAGGAGCCGCTGCAGGTCATGGGCTCGATGGCCAGGGTCATGCCCGCCTGCAGCACCGGACCCCGCCCCGGCGGGCCGAAATTGGGGATCTGCGGATCTTCGTGGAGCGAACGGCCGATGCCGTGTCCCACGAACTCCCGGATCACCGCAAATCCATGCCCTTCCACTACGGTCTGCACCGCGTGGGAAATATTGGTCAAACGCGCCCCTACCCTCACCTGGGCGATGGCCGCATCCAGGGACTCCGCGGTAGCTGCCAGCAGATCCCGGGCCTTAGGGCTCACTTCCCCCACCGGCACGGTGAGGGCCGCATCCCCATAATAGCCGTCATAGCGCACGCCAAAATCCAGGCTCACCAGGTCCCCCTCCTTGATGACCCGGGGGCCGGGGATGCCGTGCACTATCTCTTCATTGACGGAGATGCAGATACAGCTGGGATAACCCCGGTAGCCCTTGAAAGCCGGCTCTACCCGATGGCGGCGGCAGCCCTGCTCCGCCAGCTCGTCCAGCTCCCGGGTCTCCACTCCAGGCCGGACCCGTTCCTTCACTTCCTCCAGGATCTCCGCCACGATGCGGTTGGCCTTCTCCATCTTGGAGATTTCCTGGGGGGACTTGAGCAATATCATAGTGCAGGGGCCAGGGGTCAGTTATTTTCCCCTGGGCCTCCCTCTTTTCTCTCTTAGCTAAAGCGGTTTTGCGGTTTGGCCGTTTAGTAATGCCAACCCGCTGAACCGCTAACCCGCTAAACCGCCTTCTAGCGTCCGCAGGCGCAGCTGCATCCGCCGGACACAATACCCACGATCTTGATGAAGATATCGTCGATGGAACCAACGCCGGCGATGGGCCGCACCAGCGCTTTAGCCGAATAGTAACCGATGAGGGGCGCGGTGGCCTGGTTATAAGTGGCCAGACGGTTGCGCACCGTGGCTTCATTGTCGTCATCCCGCTGATAGAGCTCGCCGCCGCACTTGTCGCACACTCCTTCCTTTTTGGGAGGAGTGAACTTGATATGGAACATCTGGCCGCAAGCCGCGTTCTTGCAGGTGCGCCGGCCGGTGAGCCGGGTCACCAACGCTTCTTCGTCCACGTCGATGGAGACCACGTGGTCGATCTTGGTGCTCAGTCCCGCCAGCACCTTGTCCAGAGCCTCGGCCTGGGGCACGGTACGGGGAAAACCGTCCAGGATGAAGCCCTTTTTGCAGTCCGGCTGCGCCAGCCGGTCTTTGATGATGCCGATGACTACCTCATCGGGCACCAGTTTGCCGGAATCCATGTATTCCTTGGCCTTCCGGCCCATTTCCGTCCCTTCCTTCACGGCCGCGCGCAGAATGTCGCCGGTGGAAATCTGGGGAATCTGGAACTTATCGATCAGCTTTTTGGCTTGGGTGCCTTTGCCCGCTCCGGGGCCACCTAACAGGATCAGATTCATAGCTTCCTCCTTCTCAAGGTCAACGCCGTACCCGGCCCATACGCTTTTTCATGAACCCCTCGTAATGGCGGGTGAGCATATGCGACTCGATCTGGGCCATGGTATCCATGGCCACCCCCACCACGATCAACAGAGCCGTGCCCCCGAAGTAGAAGGGGACATTGAACTTCTGCACCAGGATGGAGGGCAGGACGCACACCGCAGACACATAAATGGCCCCACCCAGAGTGATGCGGGTGAGGATGCGGTCAATATATTCGGCCGTGGGTTTACCCGGGCGCAGGCCCGGAATATAGCCGCCCCACTTCTTCAGATTATCCGCGACATCTACGGGGTTGAAGGTCACCGCGGTGTAAAAATAGCAGAAGAAGATAATCAGGCCCACATACACGATATCGTGGGTCAGATGGCCGGGGGTGATGAGTTCCGCAAACCATTTGACCCATTGGTTTTGGATGAAGCCGGCTATCGTGGCCGGAAACATCAGCAGCGACGACGCAAAAATGGGGGGGATAACCCCCGCGGTATTCACTTTCAAAGGCAAATGGGTGGATTGCCCTCCGTACATGCGCCGCCCCACCACCCGCCGGGCGTATTGCACCTGGATGCGCCGCTGGCCCCGCTCCACGAAGACGATGAAGGCCACCACCGCGATCATCAGGACCACGATCACCAGCATGAGGATGGGATAGATTTCGCCCGCACCCATCAATTCAAAGGTTTTGATGATGGCGGAAGGCAGCCGGGCCACGATCCCCGCGAAAATAATCAGGGAGATGCCGTTGCCGATGCCCCGCTCCGTGATCATTTCCCCCAGCCACATAATAAACGCGGTGCCTGAGGTCAGGGTCAGCACCGTCATCAGCCGGAAGGCCCAGCCGGGGTGGAGCACCACCGCCAAGGACCCGTGTTCGCCGGTCATGGCTTCCAGGCCAATGCTGATGCCCAGGCCCTGGATGGCGGCGATGACCACGGTGCCGTAGCGGATGTATTGTTTGATCTTCTTGGAACCCGCCTCCCCTTCTTTATATAGCTTATCCAGAGCGGGGATGACCACCTTGAGGAGTTCCACAATGATGGCCGCGCTGATGTAAGGCATGATGCCCAGAGCAAAAACGCTCAGTCGTTCCAGCGCACCCCCGGAAAACATATCGAACAGGCCGAAGATGGTCCCCCGCTGCCGGGCAAAGAAGGCCATCAAGGCATCGGGGTCGATGCCCGGGGTGGGGATATGGCACCCCAGACGATAGACCGCCAGCATCAGGAGCGTGAAAAGAATGCGCTTTTTCAGCTCCGGAATCTTGGCGATGTTCGATAAAGCGGCCACTTACACGACCTCCACCCGGCCGCCCGCGGCCTCGATCCGCGCCCGGGCCTGGGCGCTCACTGCCTGGACTTTCACCACCAGGGCCGCTTTCACTTCCCCCTGGCCCAGGAGCTTGATCCGCTGGCATTGAGGCTTCACCAGCCCAGCCCGGCTCAAAATCTCCACATCCACCACCGTATCCGCGGCAAAGCGGTTGAGGTCCCGGACGTTGACGATGCTCCAGGGTTTCCGGAAGATATTGTTGAAGCCCCGTTTGGGCATGCGCCGGGTCAGCGGCATCTGGCCGCCCTCAAAACCGGGCTTGGTGCCGCCCCCGGCCCGGGAATTCTGGCCTTTGTGGCCCCGGCCCGCGGTTTTGCCCCAGCCCGAACCCGGGCCGCGGCCCACCCGTTTTTTGCTTTGCTTGGACCCCGGACTGGGCTGCAGCTCACTCAGTCGCATTTCAGCTATCTCCTTCCGGGACTTCCCGCACCGCCACCAGATGCCGCACTTGGCGGACCATGCCGGCGATGGCCGGGGTTTCCTTGTGGCGCACGGTCCTATTGAGCCGGGTCAACCCCAAAGTCTTCACCGTCTGCCGGTGTGCCGGCGGCCGGCCGATGGGGCTCTTGATCAAGGTTATTTCGAGAATCATAATTTATCCTCAATACTTGCGTCTTTGCGCCTTTGCGTCTTGGCGTGAGATATTTTTTCACGCCAAGACGCCAAGACGCAAAGACGCAAATTTAGCCAACCATCTCCGCCAGGGGCCGGTTGCGCCGGGTGGCCACGTCCTCGGGGCTGGCCAGTTGCAGCAAGGCCTCCATGGTGGCTTTCACGGCATTGTGGGGATTATGGGAGCCCAGGCATTTAGTCAGGATGTTCTTGATGCCCGCCACTTCCACCACCGCGCGCACGGGTCCGCCCGCGATCACCCCGGTGCCGTCCGCGGCCGGTTTAAGCAAGACCCGGCCGGAGCCGAACTCCCCCACCACCGTGTAAGGAATGGTATTGTTAATGATGGGGATCTGCACCATGTCCTTCTTGGCCTTTTCCACCGCCTTGCGGATGGCCTCCGGCACTTCGTGGGCTTTGCCCAGGCCGAAGCCGACCTTGCCCTGGCCGTCGCCCACCACCACAATGGCGCTGAAGCGGAAACGCCGCCCGCCCTTGACTACCTTGGCGACGCGATTGATGCTCACTACCTTATCGGTAAATTCCCTTTCCTGTGCTTCTGGCTCGAACAAGCTAACCTCCAGTTTATTGGGGCGGTTTGGCGGTTCGCGGTTTAGCAGCCAACCCGCTGAACCACTGAACCGCTAACCCGCTAAAAAACCAGCCCGTGTTCCCGGCAACTATCGGCCACGGCCTTCACCCGGCCGTGATACAAAAAGCCGTTGCGGTCAAAAACTACCTGGGAGATGCCTTTGGATTTGGCCTTTTCCGCCAGCAGCCGGCCCACTTCCTTGGCGGTGTCGCTCTTTTTCAGACCGGCCAACTTCTCTTTGATCTCACTGCTCAAAGTTGATGCGGCCACCAGGGTGCGGCCCTGCTGGTCGTCCACAATCTGCACATAAATATGCCTGGCGCTGCGGAACACCGACAACCGGGGGCGTTCCCCGCTGCCGCTGATCTTTTTGCGGATGCGCCCTTTGCGGCTGAGGCGTGCGGTCCTTCTGCAGTTCATCTCTATCTCCTTTAGCGTCCGCCGGCCTTGCCCACCTTACGGCGCAGCACTTCGCCCAGGTTCTTGATGCCCTTGCCTTTATAAGCGTCCGGAGGCCGGATCGCCCGAATAACGGCGATGGTTTGCCCCAGCTGCTCTTTATCAAACCCTTTGAGTTCGATCTTGGTGGCCTTCTCCACCTGGGCGCTGATCCCCTTGGGCAGCGGAAACTCCACCGGTTTGGAGTAGCCCACGCTGAAGGCCAGGCTCTGGCCCTTGGCTTCCACCTTATAACCGGTGCCCACCAGCTCCAGCACCCGGGTGAATCCCGCGCTGGCGCCGGTGACCATGTTGGCCACCAGGGTCCGGGCCAGGCCCCAATAAGAACTGGTCAGGCGAGTATCGTCCTGGGGCTTGATCTGGATCTCGTCTTTACCGATCTCCAGCGTCACCCGGGGAGGCATTACCTGCTCCAGCTTCCCCAGGGGCCCGGTGACCATCACCTTGCCATCTTGCCACTGTACCTTCACCCCTTTGGGCAAAGGAATAGGTTTTTTGCCGATGCGGCTCATAGTCTCAACCCTTACCAAATCTCGCAGAGCACTTCGCCACCCATGTGCATCTTACGGGCCTGACGGTCGGATACCACGCCTTTGGAGGTGGAGATCACCGCCACCCCCAGCCCGCCCTGCACCCGGGGCAGCTCCTCGGACCCGGCATAGACCCGCCGCCCCGGTTTGCTGACCCGGCGCAGGCCCTGGATGAGCGCCTGCTGCTGGTCGCCGTATTTGAGGTACACCCGCAGGATGCCTTGGCGATTGTCTTTGATCACCTTATAGTTCTTGATGAAGCCTTCATCTTTAAAGATGCGGGCCAGGCTGATCTTCATACGGGAGGCCGGAATGTCCACCTTATCGAACCGGGCGTGGCCGGCGTTGCGTATCCGGGTCAACATATCGGCTATGGGGTCGGTCATGCTCATATTAATCCCTCGGTTCTACCAACTGGATTTAATCACCCCGGGGATCTCCCCCTTCAGGGCCATACTGCGGAAACAGATGCGGCAGATGCCGAACCGCCGCAAAAAGGCCCGGGGCCGACCGCATACCGGACAGCGATTATATTTCTGCACCGGAAATTTAGGACTGCGTTTCGCTTTGGCGATTAATGATTTCTTGGCCATCCCTCTTCTCCGTAAGGGCCGGTGTGTCTGACCCCTACCGCTCGATTATTTCCTAAAAGGCAATCCCAATAAATTCAACAGGTACTTCCCCTCCTCATCGGTGGGGGCGCTGGTGACGATACAGATGTTCATGCCTTTGACTTTGTCGATCTTGTCGTAGTCGATCTCCGGAAAGATGATCTGCTCTTTGATACCCAGGGTGTAATTGCCCCGGCCGTCAAAGGCCTTATCCGACACGCCCCGGAAGTCCCGCACCCGGGGCAGCACCACGTTCACCAGTTTGTCGAAGAACTCCCACATGCGGCCCCGGCGCAGAGTCACCATGCAGCCTATGGGCATACCTTCCCGGAGCTTGAACGCGGCGATGGACCGCCGGGCCCGGGTCACCACCGGCTTCTGCCCGGCAATGGCCCCCAGTTCCTGGCTGGCGGACTCCAGCAGCTTGATGTTCTGGATGGCTTCCCCCAGCCCCATGTTGATGACGATCTTCTCCAGCCGGGGCACCTGCATGGGGCTCCGGTAGCGGAACTCCTGCATCATGCGGGGCACGCATTCTTCCCGGTAATAATCCCGGAGACGGGGCGGCGCCAGAGGGGCCGCGGGCTTGGCTTCGGCCTTGGCCTTGGTTTCGCCCTTGGGTTTCGCCTCCGCTTTGCCTTTGGTCTCGGCCTTGGTCTTGGCCTTGCCCTCAGCCTTGGGTTTCGCTTTCTCTTTTTTAGGTTTTTCTTGTTCAGCCATCTATCAATTCCTTGCACTTCAGGCAGACCCGGGACTTTTTCCCTTCGGCGGTTGCGGTCAGACGGAAGCGGGTGGCGGTGGCGCATTTAGGGCAAATCAGCATCACCTTGGAAACCTTCAGGGGCGCCTCTTTCTCAATAATCCCGCCCTGTCCTGAAGTGGGGCTGGGACGGGTATGGCACTTGATCATATTCACCTTTTCCACCAGGACCTGGTTCTTCTCCCGGAGGACCTTCAAGATTTTCCCGGTTTTGCCCTGCTCTTTGCCGGTGATCACTTCCACCAGATCGTTTCTCTTTAAACGGATGCGCACGGGCTCTGCTTTCGGTTTTGCAGCCCTGGGCATTACAGCACCTCCGGGGCCAGGGAGATGATCTTCATAAATCTCTTGGCCCGTAGTTCCCGGGCCACCGGCCCGAAGATACGGGTGCCGATGGGGTCTCCCTGGGGGTTAATGAGCACTGCCGAATTATCGTCAAATTTGATATAGGAGCCGTCGGGCCGGGGGGTTTCCTTCACGGTACGCACCACCACCGCCCGCATCACATCTCCCTTTTTCACCTTGGAGTGGGGCAAGGCTTCTTTCACGGAGACCACGATGATGTCCCCCACCCGGGCGTAGCGCCGCCTGGTGCCGCCCAGGACCCGGATGCAGTTGACCCGCTTGGCTCCCGAATTATCCGCCACCGTCAAATTGGTATGAACCTGGACCATGGTTATCTTCCTCAGGGCCCTAACTTACTGGGCCTTCTCCAGGATCTGCTTGATGCGCCAGTGTTTATCCCGGCTTAAGGGGCGGGTCTCTTCAATGAGCACCTTGTCCCCCACCTGGCAGGCGTTGGCCGCATCGTGGGCCTTGATCTTCACCCGCCGGCGCACAATTTTATGATAGAGGGGGTGGGGAACCAGGCGTTTCACTTCCACCACCACGGTCTTATCCATCTTGTCGCTCACCACCAGCCCCACCCTGGTTTTGCGCACACCCCGCTTTTGTTCCATATTCCTAACCTTTGATTGGTTTTCCGTTTTCCGTTTACCGTTTCATAAAAGCCAACCCGCTTTGGAGCGGTTTGGCGACTCGGCGGTCTGGCGGTTTGGCCGTTTGGCCGTTAGTCATGAAAGCCAACCCGCTAAACCGCACCCTACTGGCCACTGGCTGCCTGCTTCTCCCGGAGCACGGTCTTGAGCCGGGCCAAATCCTTCCGGGCCTGCCCCAACCGGGCCGTGTTGTCCAGCTGCTGGCTGCTGTGCTGAAAATTTAAATTAAAGAGTTCCTCGGAGACCTCTTTCAGCTTGGCCCCCAGTTCCTCCAAGGTCAGATCCCGCAGGTCCGCAGCCTTCATGACGTAGCCTCCGCCTCGGCGGCCTCAGCCGGCTGGGCCGGCTCCGGCTCCTTCATGATGGTCTTGGCCCACTTCGACTCGGACAACGGCGCAATATTTTCCCGCTCCACAAATTTGGTGGCCAGGGGCAATTTGTGCGCAGCCAGGCGTAGGGCCTCTTTGGCCACTTCCCGTTCCACCCCGGCCATCTCGTACAGGATGAGCCCGGGCCGGACCACCGCCACCCAGCCTTCGGGGCTGCCTTTGCCTTTGCCCATGCGGGTTTCCGCCGGCTTCTTGGTGAAGGGCTTGTCCGGAAAAACCCGGATCCAGACCTTCCCGCCCCTTTTGACGTGGCGGGTGATGGCGATCCGGGCGGCCTCGATCTGCTGGGCCGTGATCCAGCCGCAGGCCTGGGCCTGCAGGCCGTAGTCGCCGAAGGCAATAAAATTGCCCCGGGTGGCCTGGCCCCGGCGGCGGCCTTTCATCACCTTACGATGTTGTACGCGTTTCGGTGCAAGCATTTTCTAATCCTTACATCTCCCCCCTTTTCTAAAGGGGGGTAAGGGGGGATTATCTATGCCTTCTTAATCCCCACTAAATCCCCCTTTAAAAAAGGGGGACTTTACTCCTGTTAGAAGCCCATCCGCTCTTCGGGGCTTAACACCTCGCCGTGGAAGATCCAGGTCTTGACCCCGATCACCCCGTAAGTGGTGCGGGCCTCGGCAAAGCCGTAATCAATAAAGGCGCGCAACGTGTGCAGCGGCACCCGGCCTTCCCGGTACCACTCCTGCCGGGCGATTTCCGCGCCGGCCAGGCGGCCTTTGCAGCGGATCTTGATGCCCTTGGCCCCGAACTTCAGGGCCTGGCCCACCGACTTTTTCATGGCCCGGCGGAAGGAAACCCGGCGCTCCAGTTGCTGGGCGATGTTCTCCGCCACCAACTGGGCGTTGATCTCGGGTTTGCGGACTTCCTGGACATCGATGATCAGTTCCCGGCCCACCACCTTCTGCAGGCGCCGGCGCAGGTCCTCGATCTTTTTGCCCTTCTGGCCGATGACCATCCCCGGCCGGGAGGTGTGAATCTTGATGGTCACTTTATTGGCCGCCCGCTTGATATCCAAGCCGGCAATGCCCGACCCTTTGAGTTCCCGGTCGTCCTTGAGAAACTCCCGGATACGGCGGTCCTCCAGGATTAGATCCGGATAATCCTTCCTGGCAAACCAAATGGAATCCCATTTGCGATAGATCCCCAAACGGAAACCGATGGGATGTACTTTCTGGCCCAAGCTGCCTCCTTAAATCAGTTGCCAGTGGCCGGTGGCCAGTGGCCAGCAATTACATGATGCAATGCCCTTTAGGTTAAAGCACTGACCACTGACCACTGGTCACTGGTCACTTTCCTTTTGCTTTCCCGGTCCGTTCGTCCAGGACCACGGTGATATGGCTGCTTCTCTTCAAGATGCGGTTTACCCGGCCCATGGCCCGGGGCTGGAAGCGTTTGAGCACCGGACCGCCATCCACCTGGATGCCTTTGACGAACAGGCTGTCCACGTCCACCTGGGACCGCTGTTCCGCATTGGCCACCGCGGCTTCCACCACCTTGCGCAACACCCGGGCCCCCCGTTGGGGCAGGAACCGGAGCAGGGCCAGGGCGTCATCCGCGTTTTTGCCGGATATCTCCCGGGCTACCAGCCGCACCTTAAAGGGCGAGATGCGGATAAACCGGGCGCGAGCCTTGATCTCCATTACTTTTTACCCACTTTCGTCTTGCGGTCCCCGGCATGGCCTCCGAAATGGCGGGTGGGCGCAAATTCTCCCAACTTGTGCCCCACCATGTTCTCCGTGACATAGACCGGGATGAACTTCTTACCGTTATGCACCGCCAGGGTGATGCCGATAAAATCCGGGGTGATGGTGGAACGCCGGGACCAGGTCTTGATCACCCGGCGATCCTGGGCCTCTTTGGCCTGCAATACCTTGGCCTGGAGGCTGTCCTGCACATAAGGTCCCTTTTTCAGTGAACGGGCCACGGCATCTCCCTCTATTTCCGCGTCCGGTGTTTAATGATGTAACGGTCGCTGTCTTTGGGTTTCCGGGTCTTGAAACCTTTGGTGGGCACCCCCCAGGGCGTCACCGGATGGCGCCCCCCGGAGCTTTTGCCCTCACCGCCCCCCATGGGGTGGTCCACCGGGTTCATGGCCACGCCCCGCACATGGGGACGTTTGCCGTACCAGCGCTTGCGCCCGGCCTTGCCCAGGGACACATTCTCCTGGTCGGCGTTGCCCAACTGGCCGATGGTGGCCCGGCAGTTCAAGGACACCACCCGCACCTCCCCGGAGGGGAGTTTGAGATGGGCATTGTCGCCTTCTTTGGCCATCAACTGGGCCGCCGCCCCGGCGGACCGGGCCATCTGGCCGCCCTTGCCGGGCTTCAACTCCACGTTATGGACGATGGTGCCCGCGGGAATATTTTTTAACGGCAGCGCATTCCCCGGTTTGATGTCCGCTTCCGCCGAAGAAACCACCATATCCCCCACCCGCAGTTCCTGGGGGGCCAGGATGTAGCGCTTCTCGCCGTCCAGGTAATGGAGGAGGGCGATGCGCACCGTGCGGTTGGGATCATACTCGATGGTGGCCACCTTGGCCGGCACTTCCAGCTTGTTGCGTTTGAAATCGATCACCCGGTAGCGCCGCTTGTGGCCGCCGCCCCGGAAGCGGGTGGTGACCCGGCCGTAGCTGTTCCGGCCGCCGCTCTTTTTCAGGGGCTTGACCAGACTCTTTTCCGGGGTGGTGCGGGTGATCTCGGCAAAATCCGAGACCGTTTGGAACCGCCGCCCCGCGGAAGTTGGCTTACGTGAAATTAGAGGCATCTCTCTATATCCTTAAATCAGTGGTCAGTGGTCAGTGATCAGTGGTCAGAATTTCAGAGGATACTGCCTCCTGACCCCCGGCCCCTGTCCTTACATACCCTCAAACCCGGCGATCTTCTCTCCCGGGGCCAGGGTAACGATGGCTTTCTTCCAGTCCGGCCGCGTGCCTTCAGTCCGGCCCAAACGCTTCTTTTTGCCCTTCATATTGATGGTGTTCACCGCCAGGACCTTGACTTTGAAGAGCTCCTCAATGGCCTTGCGGATCTCGATCTTGTTGGCCTTGACCGCCACCCTCAAGGTCACCTTATTGCCCACTTCCTTTAAGGCGTGGGTCTTCTCCGTGATGATGGAGCCTTTGATCAGGTTGTGGTACGCCTTCATGCTCCCAACCTCTCTTCGATCTGGGCCAGGGCCGGCTTGAGCATCACCAGATGCTCGTAACGCAGGATGTCATAGACGTTGAGGCCCGCGGGCAGCATCACCTGGACATGGGGCACATTCCGGGACGACAGCTCCAGGGCCTGGTTGGCCTCGCCGGTGATGATCAGGGCCTTGGCGATCTCAAAGTTGCGCAGCACCTGGACAAAATCCTTGGTTTTCGGCTGGGTGTGGGGGTACTCGTCCAGCACCACCAACTGCCCGGCCTGGAGCTTGCTGCTCAGGGCCATCTTCAGGGCCAGGCGCCGCACCTTTTTGGGCATGGTGTAGACGTAGCTCCGGGGTTTGGGCCCGAAGATGGTGCCGCCGCCCTTCCAGATGGGAGACCGGGTGGATCCGGAGCGGGCCCGGCCGGTGCCTTTCTGCCGCCAGGGCTTGCGGCCGCCGCCCCTGACTTCGCCCCGGCTCTTGGTGGACGCGGTCCCTGCCCGCCGGCAGGCCCGCTGCCAGGTCACCACTTCGTGGAGCACATGGCCCCGGACCGGCACTCCGAAGATCTCCTCCTGGAGTTCCACTTCACCCACTTTTTCTTTATTGATATTTAAGACATCTACAGTCGGCATAGCATCACCCGGCCTTCCGGATCAACAGCAGGCCCTGCCGGGGACCGGGCACCGCGCCCTTGATCAGCAGCAGGTTATCTTCCGGACGGACATCCACCACTTCCAGATTCTTGGAGGTCACCCGCACATTGCCCATCTGCCCCGGCAGCTTCTTGCCCTTGATCACTCGGGAAGGATAAGCACTGGCGCCGATGGAGCCGGGGGCCCGGTGGGACATGGAACCGTGGGTCATGGGGCCCCGGTGAAAATTCCAGCGTTTCACCGTGCCGGCGAACCCCCGGCCTTTGCTGGTGCCGATAACGTCCACCTTATCGCCTACCGCGAACTGCTCCAGCGTGATTTCCTGTCCGGCCTCATATTCCCCGGGACCGTTCAGACGGAACTCCCGGAGATACTTAAACGCGCTCTTGGAGACGTGCTTTTCGAAATGACCCTTCAAGGGCTTGTTGGCCTTGGCCAGGGGCCGGCGTTCGAACCCCAGTTGCAGGGCCTCGTAGCCGTCCCGGGCGCCGCTCTTCACCTGGGCCACGAAGCAGGGCCCGGCCTCAATCACCGTCACCGCGACGGCCAGGCCGTCCGGGTCGAAGATGCGGGTCATGCCCAATTTTTTTCCAATAATGCCGCCAGGCATTTTTAACTCCCGTTTTCCGTTTTCCGTTTTCCGTTGGTTCAAAAATCAACTGAAAAAGAGAAAACGGGAAACTATACTTTTATCTCGACATCCACCCCGGCAGCCAGGTCCAGCTTACTGATGGCGTCCATGGTCTGCTGGGTGGGCTCCAGGATATCCATGAGCCGCTTATAGGTGCGGATCTCGAATTGCTCCCGGGATTTCTTATCAATGTGGGGAGAACGCAGTACGCAGTACTTGTTGATCTCCGTGGGCAGCGGGATGGGCCCGGCTACCCGGGCCCCGGTGCTCCGGGCCGTCTCCACGATCTCCACCACCGATTTATCCAACAGCTTGTGGTCGTAAGATCGCAACCTGATGCGAATCTTGGGCGTGATCATTTAACCCATCCTATTCAATAATTTCGCTCACCACGCCGGCGCCGACGGTGCGGCCGCCTTCCCGGATGGCGAAGCGCAGTTCCTTCTCCAGGGCCACGGGCGTAATCAGGTGCACCGTCATGG
>JAKAKP010000092.1 GCA_021813445.1 Deltaproteobacteria bacterium | reverse complement strand
GATCTTATCCTGAATCTCCTCCTTGGAAAGGTGGGCGATGCACTTGGTAACTTTTCCCATGACTGCCCCCTTGAAAATTTTTTGGGCAGTCTACCATATTACTCATTAGATGGCAACTTGGTATAAATTAACAGTAAATTAATTAAGTTATAATTATAGAGGAGTCAGAGACCCTGTAGCTTGGATGGCAGTTAGGAGGGAAACCGAGTACTTGATACCAGGTTGGGAGCCCTGCGCTTTCCTGCCTTGCATGCTACTGTCTACTGCTCACTTCAGCCAAGTGCTCCCGGAGAAAGGGGGCGGTGCGGGAGTCCGGTGCAGCCGCCACCTCTTCCGGGCTGCCCCAGGCCATGACCCGCCCCCCCTCCTGGCCGCCTTCCGGCCCCAGGTCGATGACGCAGTCCGCGGCCGCCATCACGTCCAGGTCATGTTCGATAACCACCACGGTATCGCCCCGGTCCACCAGGCGCTGGAGAACCGCGAGGAGCCGGGCCACGTCCGCCATGTGCAGGCCGGTGGTGGGCTCGTCCAGCACATAAAAAGTCCGGCCGCCCGGGGGCAGGGCCAGCTCCGCGGCCAGTTTGGTGCGCTGGGCCTCGCCCCCCGAGAGGGTGGGGCTGGGCTGGCCCAACTGCAAGTAGCCCAGGCCGATGTCCGTCAAAAACTGCAGGGGCCGGGCCACCACGGGGAAGGCGGCGAAGAGCTCCTGGGCCTCTTCCACGGTCATAGCCAGCACCTCGGCCATGGTTTTGCCCTTAAAAGTCACGGCCAGGGTGTCTGGGTTATAGCGCTGGCCCCGGCAGGATTCGCAAAGCACGTAGACTTCGGGCAGCAGCGGCATCTGCACCCGCAGGTGTCCGTGCCCCCGGCAGCGGTCGCAACGCCCTCCGGCCACGTTGAAAGAGAAGCGGCCGGCGCCGTAACCCCGGGCCCGGGCTTCCGGGTTCTGGGCCAAGAGGTTGCGGATGGCGGTCATCACCCCCACGTAGGTGGCGGGGACCGACCTGGGGGTGCGGCCGATGGGGGCTTCGTCCACTTCCTTGGCGTGCTGAATCTGCTCCCACCCCTTGAGTTCAGTCAGGACCGGCGGCAGCGGCCGCTGAGCCAGCTTGGCCTTCAGGGCCCGGTGGATCACTTCCCGGACCAGGGTGGATTTCCCCGCGCCGCTCACCCCGGTGACGCACACCAGACGGCCCAGAGGAATGTCCACGCTCACCTCCCGCAGATTATGGCGGCGGGCGCCCACCACGGTCAGGCGGGGGCAATCCGTCAGCGAGCGCCGGACCCAGGCCGGATGGGAGCCTTCCCCCCGCAGCCAGAGCCCGGTAAGGGATTGGGGCGCCCGGGCCAGCGCCTCCGGGCGGCCCGCGGCCACCACCCGGCCGCCGTGGGGGCCGGCCCCGGGACCCAGATCGATGACGTGGTCCGCGGCCCGGATGACCGCTTCCTGATGCTCCACCACCACCACGGTGTTGCCCTGGTCCCGCAGCCCGGAAAAGGAGGTCAGTAAGGCCCGCACATCCCGGGGATGAAGGCCCACGGTGGGCTCATCCAGGACATAGCACACCCCCCTGAGGTTCGAAGCCAGTTCCCCGGCGATGCGGATGCGCTGGCCTTCCCCCGTGGATAAGGTATTGCTGGCCCGGTCCAGGGTCAGATAGCCCACCCCCAGGTCAGTAAGCAGGCCGAGACGGTTTATGAGCTCCGGCACGATCCGCCGGCTCACCTCTTCCCGGGCCGGTCCCAGGTGCCGCACCCAAGCCAGGGCCTCCCGGATGGGCAGAGCGGCTATATCCGCGATACTCTGGCCGCCGATGCGGAAAGCCAGGGCCTCCGGCCGCAACCGGGCCCCGCCGCAGACCGTGCAGGGAAAAGCCTCGTCTTCGCCGCCGTTGCCTTCCCGCCAGATGACGCCGTAGCCTTCGCAGGCCGGGCAGGCCCCGAACTTCTGGCTCCAGGTGAAGAGGCGGGGGTCGGCGGACGGCAGGGAAAAACCGCACTGGGGGCAGGCCAGGCGGGTGGAGTAGAAGCGTTCCCCACCTTGAGCCGGTGCTGACACCACCAGGGCGCCGCCCCCCACTTCCAGGGCCTGCTGCACCGCGGTGCGGATTTCTGCAAGCCGTTCCTCCCGGACCTTCCCCTTGGCCACCACGGCTTCTAGATCATGCACTTTATAACGGTCGAGCCGGGGAGGTTTGGCGGTCCCCTGGACCTGCCCATCGATCCGGACCTGCGGGAACCCGAGCCTGGCGGCCCGCTCGATAATCTCCCGGTGATGCCCCTTGCGCTGGCGGACCAGGGGGGCCAGGATCATGACTTCCTGACCCGGAAAGTGAGACAGAATGCGGGCAGCGATGTCCCGGGGGTCGGCCGCTTCCTCGGGCAGGCCGTGCTCCGGGCAGTAAGGCACCGCAGTGGCCGCGAACAGCAACCGCAGGTAATGATAGACTTCCGAAGCGGTGCCGGTGGTGGACAGCCCCCCGGCCCGGGACAGCTTCTGCTCCAGGGCCACGGTGGGCGGGAGCCCCCGGACCTGATCCACCTCCGGCCGGGCCAGGGGCCGCAGGTACTGGCGGGCATACGCGGGCAGACAGTCCAGAAACCGCCGCCGGCCCTCGGCATAGAGCACATCGAAGGCCAGGGTCGATTTGCCCGAGCCGCTGACGCCGGTAATGGCCACCAGGCGGTGATGGGGCACGGCCACCTGGATATTAGCCAGATTGTGCTCCCGGGCGCCGGCGATGACAATACTGCGCTCCGCCGGGACGGAAGCATAGGGAACGGGTGCCGGTTCCGCGGCGGCCCGTATTTCCGTGGCGGCTTGCCGCAGGGCCTGGCCGGTGGGGGTGTCGAGCCGGGCAATCTTCTCGGGCGGTCCCTCGCCGACGATGCGGCCCCCGGCCTCGCCGCCCCCGGGACCCAGATCGATGATCCAGTCCGCGGCCCGGGCCACGTCCAGGTCGTGTTCCACCACCGCCACGGAATGGCCGGCATCCACCAGTTGCTGGAGGGCCCCCACCAGGTTCGAGACATTGGCCGGATGCAGTCCCGCGGTGGGCTCATCCAGGATAAAGAGGAGATTGCGGGCGGCTTGGGCCTGGGCCAGGTATCTGGCCAGCTTGAGACGCTGGGCTTCGCCCCCGGAGAGGGTGGGCGCGGGCTGGGCCAGGGAGAGATAGCCGAGCCCGATTTCCAGGAGCGGCTGCAAGGCCCCGGCCACCGCGGCCTCATCCTTAAAGAGCCTGGCTACCTCCGCCGCCGGCAAGGCCAGGAGTTGGGCGATATTGTAGCCTTGCAGGCGCACCTCCAGCACTTCCGGCCGGAAGTGCTGACCGTCACAGGCCGGGCATTTGATATAGGCGTCCGGGAGAAACTGCAGCTCCACCAGTTCGTAACCGGAGCCCCGGCAATGGGGGCAGGCGCCGGCCGCGGTGTTAAAGGAGAAGGCGGAGCGGCTCAGGCCCAGGGCCTGGGCCTGCCAGGTCTGGGCGAAGGCCCCCCGCAGCGGCTCCAGGACTTTTAGATAGGTGGCGGCGTTCATCCGGGAACTGCGGGTCAGGGGGGATTGATCGACGAACACGACGTTGTCCAGACCGTCTGCGCCTTCAATCCCGCGGCAGGCCCCCGGCTCCATGGCCGGCAGCCCCAACTCCCGGCGCAGGTTCCGGTAGAGGACCTGGTCCATGAGGGTGGATTTACCGGAGCCGCTGACCCCGGTGATGCAGACCAGGAGTCCCAGGGGCAGGCGCAGGGTCAGGTCTTTTAAATTATTCTCCCGGGCGCCGCTGAGGCGCAGCTCCCGGCGGGTGCGCTGGCGTCTCTGGGCCGGTGCGGGAATTTGCAATTCTCCCCGGAGATACGCGGCCGTGGGGGAATGTTGTTTATGGAGCAATCCCGCCAGGGACCCCTGGTGCACTACTGCGCCGCCCTGCTGACCGGGGCCAGGGCCGAGATCAATGACCCGGTCCGCGGCGCGGATGAGCTGCGAGTCATGTTCCACCACCACCACGGCATTCCCGGCCTGGGCCAGCCGCTTGAGCACCCCGGCCAGCCGGGCCACGTCCTGGGGATGGAGCCCCACGGAAGGTTCATCCAGGACATAGAGGGTACTGGTGAGAGACGCGCCCAGGGCCGTGGCCAGGGTGACCCGCTGGGTTTCTCCCCCGGACAGGGTCCTAGACAGGCGCCCCAGGGAGAGATAGCCCAGGCCCACGTCCACCAGAAACTTGAGCCTGCCCTGGATCTCCTCCAGGAGGAGCGCCCCGGCCCGGTCCCCCGGTGGCGGGGTCCAATCCCTAAAGAAGGACTCCACGGCGGCCACCGGCCAGGCCTCGATCTCGGGGTAGGCCTTGCCCCCCAGGCGAAAGAGCAGCGCCCCCGGTTGCAACCGGCCCCCGTCGCAGTCGGGACAGGGCAGGTAACGCCGGTAGCGGGAGAGCAGGATGCGGGCCTGCTTTTTATAGCGGCGGCCCTGGAGCCAGTCGAAAAAGCCCCGGATGCCGTACCACCTGCCTTCCCCTTCCCAGATGCGGCTGCGGCTTTCGGCGTCGAGTTCCCCCCAGGGCCGGTCGGCCGGGAGCTGGCGCCGCCGCAGGTAGGCCAGCAGGTCTTCCTGGCATTCAGAGAAGGCCGGGGTCTGAAAAGGTTTGATGCAGCCCGCGGCCAGGCTCAGGCCGGGGTCCGGGATCACCAGGTCGGGGTCGATGTCGATGGTGCGGCCGAAGCCGTTGCAGGTGGCGCAGGCGCCGATGGGATTGTTAAAGGAAAATATGGCCGCAGTGGGCTCCGGGTAATCCAGGTCGCACCGGGGGCAGTGGAGCCGCTCGCTGTTGAAGCGCAGGGGCTCCGCCGCGCCTGCCAGCCGAACCTCCAGGCGGGATTGACCGAAGCGCAGGGCCGTTTCCAGGGAATCCACGATCCGGGCGCGCTGGCCAGCGTCGATGAACACCCGGTCCAGAACGATAGTGATGGCCCCGGCTTGGGGCTCCAGCCGGGCGTCTTCGAGCTCCACGGCCCGGCCCTCTTCCCACACCCGGCCAAACCCGGCCTGTTCCAGGATGTCCCGGATAGCCACGGGTTCGAGCCGGCCCACCTGCCGGGTGAAGCAGATGAGGGCCTGCTGCCCGGGGGCAGTATGTACGAGCAGATCGAAGATGGCCCCGGGGGAGAAGCGCTGCACCGGCTGGCCGCATTGCCGGCAATGGAGGACCGCGGCCCGGGCGAACAGGGGCCGCAGGTAGTCGTCGATGGAGGTCATGGTCCCCACCGTGGAGCGGGCCGTCTTGACCGGCAAGGCCCGTTCCATGGCGATGGCCGGGAGCACCCCGTCGATGCGGTCGGCCGCGGGGCGGTCCAGGCGTTCCAGGAACTGGCGGGCGTAGGGCGAAAAGGTCTCCACGTAGCGCCGGTAGCCCTCGGCGTAGAGGACCTCAAAGGCCAGGGAGGACTTGCCGGCCCCGGCCACGCCGGTGACCACGGTCACCGCACCCACGGGCACAGTGACGCTGATATTCTTGAGGTTGTTCTGGCGGGCGCCGGTAACGCGAATGGGAGTGAGTGGCGGCATAGCTTATGTGTATAAAATTTCTCGCCCAGGCGCAAAGCTAACTAAAGGCGGGAGGCGCTACGCTTTCCCGCCCTGCATCCTACGGGATCCGACCTACGGCTCAAAATGATGGCACAGGCTGGAAAGCCTGTGCCACCGATTTTTTGACAGTTTATGGTGAGAGAAGAAACCTCATTGATCTCTTCTCACTGCTTACTGCTCACGGTTCACCGCTCACTCAAATCAGTAAAGCTCGCCCTCCTCCAGGTCCTCGGCCGTGGCCTTATGCCGGAAGATATAGTGCACCCAGACCTGGTAGGCGATGACGATGGGCACAAAGGTCAGGGCCACGGCCAGCATGATCTTCAGGGTCAGGGGGCTGGAGGCCGAGTTGCTGATGGTCAGGCTGAAAGCCGGATCGATGCTGGAAGGCAGCAGTTTCGGATAGAGCCCCACCACCCCGAAAAGAGTGACCGCGACGATGGTGACGCTGGACGCGGCCCAGGCCCGCCACCAGGAGGCCTTGGCGATGAATACCCGGGTGGCGATCAGGGCCGCGACCGCCAGCAGGGGGATAAGGAAAAGCACGGGGTGCGCCGCGTAGTTGTCATACAAGAAAGTCTGGCGCCGGGTGGCCAGGAGAAAGATCACCGCCACCACCAGGAGCGCGGCCCAGAGCTTGGTGACCAGTTTTCCGGCCCGGGCCTGGAGCTCACCATCGGATTTGACGGCCAGCCACAGGGAGCCGTGGACCGTAAAGAGGAGGACAAAGAGGATCCCCCCGGCCAGACCATAAGGGTTGAGCAGGGTGAACAGGGTGCCCTGGTAGACAAAGTCTTTATCATAGGGCAGGCCCTGGAAGATATTGGCGAAGGCCACTCCAAACAGTAATGCCGGCAGGAGACTGCCAATGGTCAGACAAGAATCCCAGAAGCATTTCCAGCCGGGAGCCTGCACTTCGTCCCGGAACGCGAAGGAGACGCCCCGGATGATCAAGGCAAAGAGGATGAGCATCAGCGCCGAATAAAGGCCGCTGAACATGGCCGCGTAGGTGGTGGGAAAGGCCGCGAAGGTGACCCCGCCCGCAGTGATCAGCCAGACTTCGTTGCCGTCCCAAAAGGGGCCCATGACCCGGTAAATGAGGCGGCGGTCGGTTTCGCTCTTGGCCAGCACCGGCATTAAGGTCCCCAGACCCAGGTCAAACCCGTCCAGCATGAAATAGACGGCCCAGAGAATGCCCCACAGCAAAAACCAGATGGTTCCCAACATGACTTAACCCTCCCCCTGGACCGCGGCGGGCTCAGGACCCCGCCGTACGTGTTTGGAGATGAGATAGAAGGCGATCACTCCCAGGGCCGAATACGCGGCGATAAAAGCCGCCAGGGTGACCCCCACCTGGGAGGCGGCGATGGGCGACACCGCGTCTTTGGTTCTCATCAATCCGTAGACGATCCAGGGCTGCCGGCCCACTTCCGTGACAATCCAGCCCGCCTGCAGAGCCACATAAGGCAGGGGGATGGCATAGAGCATTATTTTCAGGTACCTGGGGCTGGCTTCCAGCTTATGGCGCTTGAACCAACCCACCAGGGTGAGGAGTACAAAGAGGAAGCCCAGGCCCACCATCACCCGGAAGGCGGTGAAGGTCAGGAGCACCGGCGGCCGGTCCTCTTTGGGGAAGTCCTTGAGTCCCTTGACCGTGGCACTGGTGGAGTGATAGGCCAGTAAACTTAAGAGCCCCGGAATTTTTCCAATTTCCACGGCATTGCGTTCGTTCTTGGCGTCCGGGATCAGAAACAGGGCCATGGGCGCGTCTGCCTTGGTCTCCCAGATAGATTCCATGGCCGCCAGCTTGGAGGGTTGGATTTTGGCCACTTCTGCGCCGTGAATATGTCCCTGGACGATTTCCGCCAGGGAGAAAATCAAAGCAAAAATTAAGCCGATGCGGAAGGACTTAGTAAAAAAGGACAGGTGCTGTTGTCGCAGCAGATGATAGGCGCTGATGCCCATGACCACGAAACCCGCCAGAATGTAAGCCCCGCTGATGGTGTGAAAGTAGATCTGGAAGGCGAAAGGCTGGGTGACCACCGAGAGAAAATCGGTGAGTTCCGCCCGGCCGTTGCGGATGGCATAACCCACGGGGTGCTGCATCCAGGCGTTGGCTATCAAGATCCACAGGGCCGAAAGGTTGGAGGCGAAGGCCACCAGCCAGATAGCCAGGCAATGGAGTTTGGGGGAGAGACGCTTCCAGCCGAAGATCCAGACCGCCAGGAAAGTCGATTCCAGGAAAAAGGCCAGGGTGGCCTCAATGGCCAGGAGGGAGCCGAAGATATCCCCCACGTAGCGGGAGTACCGGGCCCAGTTGGTCCCGAACTGGAATTCCAGGGTAATGCCGGTCACCACTCCCACCGCAAAATTGATGATGAAGATCTTCCCCCAGAATTTGGCCATCCGCCGGTATTCCTCGTCGCCGGTGCGGACGTAGACCGTCTCCATGATGGCCACCAGGATGGATAACCCCAGGGTCAGGGGGACGAAGATAAAGTGAAAGAATGTGGCCACCGCGAATTGCAGCCGCGAAAGCATCAGGACGTCCATGACATTACTGCCCTCCTTTGAGAAAGATCGACCTTGGGTTTCCGGCCTCCCTGCAGCCCCTCTCCCGGGGAACTTGGGGTTTATCTCCCCTTTAAAATAATACCCCCGTCGCCGTTGTCCACCGGGCCGGTTCTGTCCACAAGAAATTAAGGCACTGAGGTGAGCGGGCTTGGCCCCCTGATGAGGAATATTTGGTTACCAGCCTGCCAGGGATAGGGCCGGAAAATGGCCAGGGTCGCGTCTCGGCCGAGTCTCCGCCGCGTCCGGCCTCCGGCCCCATCCCTTGATCTTTAGGCCTTCCAAAGTCCGTGGAGGTTGCAGTATTCCCGGGCTACCACCTTTTCGGCCTGGATCTCGAAGAAGGCTTCGGGAGCCTGGCCCGGTTGGAGAAACTGCCGATAGGCCTTGCCGTCGGCAATGACTTCGATCCACTCGATGTAATGTTTCTCCTCCATGGGATGGGCCACGCTGCCCACCTTTACCTTAAAGCCACCGGGGACTTTCTCGATGACCGGCACGTGTTTTTCCTTGGCCGCATCCACGGTGTTCTCCACGTAATTTTTCATGGGGGCGTCGCAGCAGACCAGCTCTCCATCCCCGCCGTGCAGCATCTCCACGATGTTCCCGCAAATTTCACATTTATAAATCTGCAATTTCTCGGTCATGGTTCTTCTCCTTGTCAATCCAGCTAATTAGGCCACTTTGAAGAAGGCTTGGGATTTGCTTTGGCACACCGGACAGGTGTCCGGCGGTTCATTTTCGACGGTATTGCCGCAGACGGAGCAGACGTAATAATCCACTTCCGGGGCTTTATCCATCTCCTTCAAGGCCTTCTCATAAAGGCCGGCGTGGATTTCTTCCACTTCATTGGCATAGGTAAAGCTTCTCTCCGCTTCTTTTTTGCCCTCTTCTTTGGCCGCGGCGATCATCCCGGGATACATGTTCGTGAATTCATGGGTTTCCCCGGAAATGGCGCTTTTCAGGTTCTCTGCAGTGCTGTGAATGCCGCCCAGGGCCCGGAGGTGGGCGTGGGCGTGCACTGTCTCCGCCTCGGCAGCGGCCCGGAAAAGCTTGGCAATCTGTTTATAGCCTTCCTTTTCGGCCTGTTTGGCAAAGGCCAGGTATTTGCGGTTGGCCTGGGATTCTCCGGCAAAGGCTTCCAGCAGGTTTTGTTCGGTCTTGCTCATGGTTTCCTCCTTAGAATTAGTTTGACCGTTTAGGTTCTTATCTCTTTAGGCTTGCCGCCGCATTTTCTGGATGTGGGCCTGGCGCTCCGCTTCCGCCAATCTCTGGATGCGGTAGGCGGCATCCCGCAAAACGCCGTAGAGGACGCCGCACCCCACGTCTTGCCGGACCGCATCCCCTCGGTCAGCCAGCTCCAGCATGCGGGCCGCCAGCTCCAGGGTTTTTTGCAGGCACTCATCGCTCGGATTGCCCACTTTTTCCGCCCTCATCTCTTGCCCATCACCGTGATTTTGATTCGTGGTCTCCCTGGCAAAATTTTCTCGGTGCTCGCTTCACCACCTTTTTAATCAAGATGCATGCCATTCCCAGGCCGCCGCCCCAACCATGGGTATCTACTTGATATTATTTACTATTATTTAACGGGACTATCTTCCCTTGCCCCTCGCACCAGGGCAAAGGAGTATTCGTGAGACATCAGGGAGATAAGGGAGAAACCACGGAAATGCGGCGACAGCGCAGGAAAGAAGGGCTGGGGCAAGTGTCTCTAATTAATTTTGAGACATAGTTGTTTCATGAGACAGAAGAAAGCGATACAGGGTGGCCCGGCCTACCCCCAGGAGCCTGGCCGCTTTGACCTTATTGCCGCCGCATTGCGCCAGCGCCGCCTGCACGTCCGCGGCCTGGAGCTTGGAGACCGGCCCCCGCCGGGAACCTTCCTCCCGGATTTCCGGGGGGAGATCCCCCGGCCCCAGCACCCGGCGCTCGCCCCGGGCCAGGGCAAAATGCACGGCGTTGCGCAGCTCCCGGACGTTGCCGGGCCAGGGATATTTTTTCAGCAGGGCCAGCGCCTCCGGAGAAAAGTGGGGGGCTTTACCCCCGGGTTTCCGGGATTCCTGGAGGAAATAATCCAGCAGTAAGGAAATATCGCCCTGGCGCTCCCGGAGCGGCGGCATCTCCAGAGGCACCACATTCAGGCGGTAAAAGAGGTCCTGGCGAAAATTATTCCTGGCGATTTCCCGCTTTAAATCCCGGTTGGTGGCGCTGATGACCCGCACGTCCACGTTGATGGTCTTTTCCCCGCCCACCCGTTCGAACGCGCCGGTTTCCAGGACCCGGAGCAGTTTGACCTGCATATTCCGGGGGAGTTCCGCGACTTCGTCCAGAAAAATGGTGCCCCCATGGGCCAGTTCGAAACGGCCCTTTTTGTCCCGCACTGCGCCCGAAAACGCGCCCTGCACATGCCCGAATAGCTCGCTTTCCACAACCCCTTCGGGCAGGGCGCCGCAGTTGACGGGGACAAAGGGCCCCCGGTGGCGCCGGCTCTCATCGTGAATGGCCGCGGCCACCAGTTCCTTGCCGGTGCCGGTCTCGCCGGTGATCAGCACCGGATAATCATTTTCCCCCAATTGCCTGATCTGCTTGAATATCTGGACCATCCGGGGATCGCGCCCCACGATGCCGGCAAAACCGGCAAAGTCGCCGGATAAGAATTTCAAACCCGTCAGGGAAGTGATGTCCCGCAGCACGGCCAGCACCCCGGCGAAACGGCCCTGCTCATCCTTCATGCCCACCACCGACATTTCCACCTGCTTGGGTTCGCCTTGCTTGGTCACCACGTTCAGGGGATAGTTCAACGCGGTCCAGGAATCCGGGGCCTCCTTACAAAAGGAGCATTGCTGGCCGCATAAGGGGCCGCCGAAAATCTCGTGGCAGTCCCGGCCCAAGACTTCTTCCTTGGCAAACCCGGTCAGCTCCGCGGCCGCGCGGTTAAAGAAAAAGATGCGCCGCTGCCGGTCATGGCCGATGATCCCGTCCTGGAGCAGGTCCAGGATGTACTCCAGGTTCTTGGCGGCCACCACGAATTTTCCCAGGGTCAGATCCGGTGAGGAAGTCATAGGCGTTTAATTTTCCTTCGTTTAGAATATCCCAGTAACTAAGGAATATCAAACCAATAAGCAGCCTCCGCGGAGAGAGACGCCTGCCCGGGGGGTCTCCGGCCCCCGGGGATGCCCGCCCGCATCAGTGGGTCCAATCTCCTTTTTCCTTGCGGGACCACCTGCATTTCATATAGTTTTACATATTTAAGGTCCGTGTCAGGTTTCCGCCTAGAAGGCATTTCAAAACCTCTTTTTTTGTCATCCTGAACGCAGTGAAGGATCTCAACCCCTCGAAAATACGAGATTCTTCGCGGCGCTCAGAATGACAATCCGGGGTTTTTTGAGATTTTGAAATGACTTCTAGGATTCCGCCAGCATTAGGAAAAGTTTTGGCCAATTTTCATGACCTGCTGCAATTCATCTTTGCCGGTTTGACCGTGGGCGCCATCTATGCCCTGGTGGCCCTGGGCTTCGGGGTGGTGCACAATACCATGGGTATCGTCAATTTCACCCAGGTGGACTTCGTCTCCCTGGGAGGCATGATCCTCTTCAGCGCCCTGTTTGCCGCGGGCCTGCCCATGCCCCTGGCCCTGGCCGCGGCCATGGCCGGGGTGACCCTGGTGGCCATCGCCGTGGAAGAGCTGGGACTGAGGCCCTCCCGCTCCCAGAGCCACCTGGTGCTGATCTTTCTCACCATCGGCCTGTCCATCATCCTCCGGGGCCTGATGGTCCTTATCTGGGGGAAAAACCGCATGGCCGTGCCGCCCTTGGCCGGAGAAGAGCCGGTGAAGCTGCTGGGCGCCACCATCCTGCCCCAGACCCTGTGGATCCTGGCCCTCACCGCCGCGGCCATCGTGCTGCTGGTGCTGTTTTTCCGGAAGACCTCCATGGGCCTGGCCATGCGGGGAGTGGCCGCCAATGAGGCGGCCGCGGCCGTGGTGGGGCTCAAGGTCTGGCGGGTCAAGGCCATGAGTTTCGCCCTGGCCGGGGCCCTGGGGGGGCTGGCCGGCTGCCTGGTCACCCCCATCACCACTTTGAGCTATGACGTGGGCGTGCTCCTGGGCCTCAAGGGCTTTGCCGCCGCCATCCTGGGGGGCTTCGGCTCCTTTCCCGGGGCCATTCTCGGGGGCCTGATCCTGGGGCTCCTGGAAAGCCTGGGCACGGCCTACATCAGCAGCGCCTACAAAGACGTCATCGCCTTCGTGGTGCTGCTCCTGGTCCTTTTCATCCGGCCCCGGGGGCTGTTGGGCGGCAAGGGGGCGTGAAGATGTGGGGGAGGGGACTAAGGGCCATAGGCCCTTACCCCCTCCCCCAATTCCATAAAGTTTGGTGAAGCGATGCCCAAACACAGCGCCGGATTATTAATGTACCGTTACCGGGATGGCGTCCTGGAGGTCTTCCTGGTGCATCCCGGCGGGCCGTTTTGGGCCAAGAAGGACTTGGGCGCCTGGTCCCTGCCCAAAGGGGAATATGATCCGGACGAGGACGCCCTGGCCGCGGCCCGCCGGGAATTTGCGGAAGAAACGGGTTTCCCCGCGGCGGGTGAGTTTATCCCCCTCACCCCCCGGAAGCAGCCCAGCGGCAAGATCATCCAGGTCTGGGCCTTCGCGGGTGATTGCGACCCTGCAGCGGTAAAGAGCAATGCCTTTACCATGGAGTGGCCGCCCCGCTCCGGCAGACAGCAGGAATTCCTTGAGATTGATAAGGCCGCATGGTTTACCCTGGAGGAGGCGAAGGTTAAAATGATTAAAGGCCAGGTGGGGTTTTTGGAGGAACTCGAGGAAGTTCTCCAATACCAGCGCCTGGAGTAATCCCCCCTACCCCCCTTTAGAAAAGGGGGGAAGTTTTAATCTCTCTTGTAAGGGTATATCCTGGTAATGATGGAATCAGAATCTTTGAAAGATAAAAAACTCCAGCGCATCCTCATGGGCAATGAGGCCATGGCCCGGGGGCTCATCGAGGCCGGGGTGACCCTGGCCGCGTCCTATCCCGGCACCCCGGCCTCGGAGATCCTCCAGGCCGTGCCCGGGTTTGCCCGGGAAACCGGGGTGGCCCTCCACGCCGAGTGGTCGGTGAATGAAAAGGTGGCCTTTGAGACGGCCCTGGCCAACTCCATGAGCGGCCGCCGCTCTGCGGTCTCCATGAAGCAGGTGGGTCTGAACGTGGCCTCCGACCCCTTCATGCGCTCCGCCTACCTGGGGGTCAAGGGCGGGCTGGTGGTGATCGCCGCGGACGACCCCGGCCCCCATAGCTCCCAGACCGAGCAAGACAGCCGCTTCTTTGCCATGTTCGCCAAAATCCCGGTGCTGGACCCCTCCAGCCCCCGGGAGGCCAAAAGCATGGTGGGGCAGGCCCTGCGGGTTTCCGAAAAATATGAAATACCGGTGATGCTGAGGCCCACCACCCGGGTCTGCCACGCCCGCCAAAACGTGCCCCTCTTCCGGCCCCAAAACCTGGAGCGGCCGGCCCGCTTCGAGAAGAACCCCGGGCGCTGGTGCGCCACCCCCCAATATCTGCGGGAGCTGCACCGGCTGCTCAATAAAAAGATCGCGGATATGGCCGCAGAAGAGGAATTCTTTCCCATCCTCACCCCCGGGGACGATACCTTTCCCGGAGTTTGCATCATCGCCTCCGGCGTGGCCCTGGCCCATACCTGGGACCTGCTGGAGGAAATGGACCTTTTGCGCCGCCTCGATCTCTACCAGGTCACCATGCCCTACCCCCTGCACCGGGACTTTATCAGCCATATCAAGTCCCGTTACCAAAAGGTGCTGGTGCTGGAAGAGACCTACCCGGTCATCGAACTGCAACTGGTCCTGGATCAGGTCCAGGGCCGGATCAACCGGGCGGTTCCCGGAGAAGGGGAACTGACCCCGGAAGTAATCCGGCGGGTGCTGGAGGGGTTCCTCAATCTGCCGGCGGCGGCGGCGCCCACCCTGCCGGGGGGAGAGGCCACCCGGCCCACCCTCTGCGCCGGCTGCGCCCACCGGGCCGCGTTCTACGCCATCCGGGAGACCTTCCCGGAGGACATTTTCCCCAGCGACATCGGCTGCTATACCCTGGGCCTGAACCTGGGCGCGGTGGACACCTGCCACTGCATGGGCGCGGGCATCAGCCAGGCTGCGGGCTTTTATCATACTTATGCGGCCGCGGCGGAGAAAGTCCCGGCCATCGTGGCCACCATCGGCGACTCCACCTTCTTTCACGCAGGCATCCCGGCCTTGATCAACGCCGTCCTTCACGGAGCCCGAATTATGGTGGTGATCCTGGACAACTCCACCACCGCCATGACCGGCCACCAGCCCACCCCGGAGCAGGGTATGACGGCTGCGGGCGGTCAGGCCCACCCAGTCCATATCGCAGACCTGGTCAAGGCTTGCGGCGTCGGTTTCCTGAAAGAGGCCGATCCTTACGATATTCCCGGATTCGTCTCCCTGCTGAAGGAGGCGGATGCCTATTGCCGCGGTGAGAACGGCGGCGTGGCGGTGCTCATTGCCAAACATTTTTGCATACTGGACCGGGAAGCACGGAAGTCCCAAGAAATTTTGGAGATGTGCGTTACCGAGGACTGCACCGGCTGCCGCCACTGCCTGGATGAATTTGAATGCCCGGCCCTGAGCCTGGATGAGGCCACCTACCAGGTGGTCATCGACCGCGCCCGCTGCATCGGCTGCGGCGTCTGCGTCCACGTCTGCCCCGCGGGCGCGATAACCGCGTCTCCTAAAAAGGAGCAGTGAAAATTGGGGCAGGACCGGGGAGACGGGTAATAAGTAATAAGTAATAAGTAATAAGTGACCTGTGACCAGTGAAATCGTAACTGATTACTGATCACTATCCTTGGCTAATCTTAACCATTGGAGCAGTAATGAAACAACAGATCATTGTCAGTGGTCTGGGCGGCCAGGGGGCCTTGACCATTACCCGGGTGTTGGCGGAAGCGGCCGCGGCCCTGGACCTGGAAGTCCTCACCTCCGAAACCCACGGCATGGCCCAGCGGGGCGGCACCGTCATTTCCATGATCAAGGTGGGGCCCTTCCGGGGGCCCTTGATTCCCCCGGGGGGGGCCGACGTCGGCCTGTTTCTGGCCCTGAAAAACCTGGCGGTGCACCGCTCTTACCTGAAGGCCGACGCCGCGGTCTTTGTCAACTCCCCGGTTCCCGGCGACTTCCAGAATATTGACGCCCAGGGGCTGGCCCGGGAGCTGGGCGCGGCCGTGGCCGCCAACCTCATCCTCCTGGGTTACGCCGCGGGCAAACAGGCCCTTTTCTGCGATCCGGAACTCCTGGAGCAGGTAATCCGGGAGAAAACCCCGGAGCGCTTCCGGGAAATGAACCTGAAAGCCTTCCAGCAAGGAATGGCCTCGGCAAAATAGAAATCAGCAGAGGTTCCTGCAAAATGACATTTTTGCAGGAAACTCAGCCACAAGGAGATCGGCAGCATGAAGGAATGTCCCAATCAACAAAAAAATCTGGAAAAATGCAACTGTACCTATGAACCTTGCGAACGCAAAGGCATCTGCTGCGAATGCCTGCGCTATCACCGGGGCAGCGGCGAGTTGCCCGCGTGTTACTTTACCCCGGAGGTGGAGCGCACCTATAACCGTAGCATCCAGCAATTTATCAAATCCCGCCAATAGCCGGTAATACCTGAGCGCGCCATGGGGACCCGGGATAGGTCAAAATTATTCGCCCTCCGCCACCGCACCGGGCTGGCGGTCTGGGTCCTGGCTTTGATCCTTCTGGGCACGCCCCTGGTGGTGAACAACCCTTACAATCTGGGGATTCTCAATCTCATCGGCCTCTATGTCATCGTGGTTCTGGGCCTCAACCTGTTCATCGGCTACGCGGGCCAAATCTCCCTGGGGCATGCCGCGTTCTTCGGGCTGGGGGCTTACGGCTCCGCGGTGCTGACCGGCACCTATGGCTTCCCGGCGTGGCCCGCCATGGCCCTGACCGCCGCGGCCTTGGCGCTGATCGCCCTGGCCCTCGGCGTGCCCATCCTTCGGCTCTCCGGCCACTATCTGGCCATGGCCACCCTGGGCTTTAACTATGTGGTGCACAGCATCTTCGTGCAGTGGGACCGGGTCACCGGCGGCCCCAGCGGCCTCTCCGGCATCCCCCCGCTGACCTTTTTCGGTTTCGCGTTCGACAGCGACCTCAAATTCCACTACCTGGTCTGGACTTTTGCCCTGGCGGCCCTGACCTTATGCCTCAATCTGGTGCGCAGCGGCGTCGGCCGGGGCCTGGCAGCGCTGGCCCAGGACGAAGTGGCCGCCGCCACCCTGGGGGTCAACGTCCGGCGGGCCAAGGTCCAGGTCTTCGTCCTCTCCGCGGTCCTGGCCTCCGTGGCCGGCAGCCTCTACGCCCATTACTTCGGCTACGTCAATCCCCACGCGTTCAGCATCTTCAAATCCCTGGACCTGGTCATTATGGTGGTGGTGGGGGGCATGGGCTCCATCTGGGGCACCCTCTTCGGCGTGGCCTTTATCACCATCTTGCCCCACGTCCTGGAATTTTTTGAGACCTATATGGACATTATCCAGGGTGTGATTTTAGTGGTTATCCTCCTCTTCCTGCCCCAGGGCTTTGTCACCGGTCTGGTGGACCTAGTCCGGACCGGCCTGGCCCGGCGGCGTTTGGCCGCGGAGACGGCCAAACGCGCCCCCACCGGTTGAGAGGCCGTCGATGTCTAATTACCTTCTGGAAATCTCCGGGCTGGACAAAAACTTCGGGGGCCTGCCCGCCCTCTCCCAGGTCAGCTTCCGGGCCGCGCCGGGTCAGGTCACCGCCCTCATCGGCCCCAACGGCGCGGGCAAGACCACCCTGATCAACTGCCTCTCCGGGGTCATCAGGCCGGATGCGGGGGAAATCCTTTTTGACGGCAGGAACGTCGCCGGGCTGCCGGCCCACCGGCTGGCCCGCCTGGGGATCTCCCGCACCTTCCAGAACCTGCGCCTCTTTCCCCGGCTCTCGGTCCTGGATAACGTGCTCTGCGGCCTCACCATCCAGGCGGGGGTCTCCCTGGTGGAAGCCCTCCTCAGGCTTCCCGGCCTGCGCCACCGGGAGCGCCGCCTCAAACTCCAGGCCCTGGAAGCCCTGGACGCCTTCGGCCTGGCGGATAAAGCGGCCATGCCCGCAGGCGCGCTCCCCTACGGCGACAAAAAGCGGGTGGAGATGGCCCGGGCCTTCGTCTCCCAGCCGGTGCTCACCCTGCTGGATGAGCCGGTGGCGGGTCTTAATCCCGAGGAAACGGCCCAAATTGCCGGGCTGATCCGGCAGATGCGCCTGGCCGGAAAGACCATGGTCCTGGTGGAGCATGACATGGAGCTGGTCATGGGGGTGTCGGACCGGGTGGTGGTCCTGGACGGCGGCTGCCGCATTGCCGCGGGCAGCCCGGAAGAGGTGCGGGTCAATCCCCTGGTGCTGGAAGCCTACCTGGGCCGGATGAGTGCCACGGCTTAAAAGGGGAGGGACCAGGAGCCGGCGGCCCTTAGCTCCCTCCCAGGCAAAGATTTTAACGCCTATTTCATGGAAATATTGAGGCCCGTGGTGCCCAGGGTCAGTTGCACCCCCGTTTGCACGGCCTTCAGGTTGATCACCACACCCTTGTCATTTCTCATAATGAGTCCGGCCGGGCCTTTCACCAAGGCGCCGCCGGCCTGGACCGCGGCATAGGTCCCCGGAAAGTCGGCCACGCTATTCATATTATAGACGTCGCCTTTGGCGTCGATCTTGGCGAGGCCCACCGCGCCCGCGTTCAGGCCATCGACCTTGAAATGGTATTCCTTGCCCCCGAATTTCAGGGTGCCGCCGCCCCAGGTATAGCCCACGCCTGCGGCTATCTGTTTGGCATGAATGGTCACTTCCCCGATGGGATAAGGGGATTCGGGCTGGGCCCCCACCGTGTACACCACGCCCAGCAAAATCGCCGCCGCCGCCAGACAACACAGAATCCTTTTTACACCCATGTCTTTTTCCTTTCTTGCTCAGATTTGATTGTAGAATTTTTCCCAAAATTAAGACTTCAAGAAAAGAAGTCAAGATTCCAACTCCGGGATACCCCCACTTACCTCATGTCAATGGTAAAGCCCTGGGGGCCGATGTTCAACTGCACTCCCTGTTGCACCGCATAGAGATCGATGACCACTCCTTTTTGGTTTTGCATGGTCAAGCCGGACATGCCCCCGGCCACCGCCATCCCTGCGCCCACGGCCGCGTAGGTGCCGGCGAAATCGGCGGGGTTATGCAAATAATAGACCGTGCCCACGGCCCGCTGCGTGGAGATGCCCACGTTCCCCACCTGGAGGCCCTGAATGCTGAAAGGATAGGTTTTCCCTTCGTACCTGAGAGTGCCCGAGCCCCAACTGACGCCCAACCCGACGCCGACGCCGGTGAGGTCAATGGACACCGTGCCCCGGGCCTCTTGGGCCTGCCCGGGGGATACGGCCAATAGAAGCAAAACCGCCATGCTTAAGGCCAGGATAACCCGCGAAGCGCGCATATTTTTGTCCTTTCTGATAGAGATTAAATGCTTGTGGCCGGTTGTCCTCAAATTAATGCGGTTTAACGGGATGTCAAGCCGGGCCGGCGACAGGAACGGTAATGGTGCCGCCCAGCCTGGCGGACATCTCGGAGGGCGGCCGTCCCGGCCGTCTGGCCTTACCAGCCGCGGCCCGCCAGGGAATATGCCCCCGTTTTCAGGAGCTGACCGGCTCATAATAGGCCACTCCGTCCCCCCACCAGGTCAATTTATAAGGCCTGCCCTTAAAATCCAGATGGGGCCGGACCCAGAGAATGACCCGCTCCACCAGCCGGCCGTGCAGGGGGTGGGCCAGGACTGCGGTGACGTAGACCTCCGGCTCTTCCACCACCTGGGGAAAGGGATCGACATGATATTCCGGCATGGTTGCACATCTCCTTAATTTTCAATTAATAATCATCGGACCGCGTTTTTGCCAGCCCCCGGTCCCGGCCGGAGCACCTTGTCACCAGCAGGGATGCCGCATATAATGCAGGGACCCAAGAAGCCACTTAAAACCTCTTTTTCAGTCATCCTGAAGGCAATGAAGGATCAATAGGCCTCGAAAATGCGAGATTCTTCGCTGCGCTCAGAATGACAAATTCAGGCCAATTTTGGTTGGAAATGGGGTCAAGGAACGGCGGTTAATCAGGCTGGGGCCGGGGTAACCGGGGGCTATTGATTTCCCGCAGGCCGTGCCTAGCTTATGGCGTTAAGGAGGAAGACATGAATATCGATAATCTGACCATTCCAGAACTGGTGGTGCGCCTCAAGCTGGCCGCAGAAAAATGCCCCCGTTGCGAAGGCACCCGGGAAACCACGTTCACTGCCCGGGGCCGGGACAACGTCGTCAACTGCCTGGAATGCGAACCCATCCACGAGGCCCTGCAACACCTGGAAGCAGCCATGAAGCTGCTGAAGGAAATTTGATGCTCTGTTTCTTTTCCCCCCTTTCGTAAAGGGGGGGCAGGGGGGATTTTGTAAGGCCTCGAAATCCCCCTAAATCTAATACTGTTCACTTAATAATAATTCTGTGGTATCCTGTGTCAACTTATCACAGGAGGGCCGCAGATGGCACGGACACTTGCAGAGCTCCCCAAGGGCACCCGGATTACGGATTACATCAGCCTG
>JAKAKP010000006.1 GCA_021813445.1 Deltaproteobacteria bacterium | reverse complement strand
AGTCGTCTGGGCACGCATCAAGGAAAGCATATTTTTCACCAAATGTCGCGTAAATTTTCTTAAGGCCTTATCGGAAAAAACTTTTGGCAATCGCTATATAATAAAGGAAAATGACAAAGCCACGAAGATGGCAAAGACTCCCAGGATAAACAAGTGAGATTTTAGAACTTCCGGCTTTTTTAAAGGAAAGGCGATCAGGGTCAAAACCAGAGAAGCGATGGCCAAACGTACGGCATAGACCACTTCTCGCGGCCTCTCCATGGATGCCGGCACTTCCGCCAAATTCATAGTCCATTTCCTCCCAGTGGACAGGCTACCTAGATTATCGGGCGAAGGCAGGGAACTAGTTAATCTGCATAAATCGAGAGCCTGCAACCCCATTCTCTGAAATTCCTATACTCGCAACCCTTCCGCCTGGTCGCGGTTGCGGACCGGAGCCTGCCACCACAGCACCTGTCTTGATTTTTGCCCATCGATTCATTAAAATTACAGGCATCAGGTGGAACAGAAAATAAACGGGCCTTCAGGCCCCAAGGTTTTATGGAGAACGTTCAGGAGAGAAACGGAAAACTCAGGGTGAGCGGTTTCCTATTAGCCCTGGCCTTGACGATTCTCCTTCCCTGGCCCGCGCCGGCTGCCATCAAGCGTTTCACGGATGACCATGGCACCCTGCATATCACCAATGAGGCAGGTGAAAGTCCGGCCCATAAAGCCCCCGCGGCCCCTGCAGCCGGGGGTCCGGCCCAGCCCGGCGGTTCCTTCCCCTCCTTCGGGCCATCACCGCCCCCACCTCCTCCTCCACCGCCGCCAGGACCACACCCTAAAGCGGGCGCGATCCACAGAGAGCCGCCCCCCCGGACCGGTAATGCCAGCAACCCCGACCAGCAGGGTGGCCCAGGGGGAAGGCGGGGTCCGCCCCTGCGGTGATGGAGGGCCTGGGGCTGGATTTATAAAGGCATGGTCAATTACCGCTGATTTTGCCGGATATTAGAGGAAGATAAGATGGCCAGCCAGACCGTCAGCCTGAAGGATTGGGGCGCGATTGAGCCCTTTGCCGGCTTGTCCGTACGTTTCCTCAAGGACAACCGGTGCCTGCCCCTGAAAAAGGAAGACGGCCGGGTATTGTTGGCCATGGCCGACCCTGATAATCTGGAGACCAACCAGGCCATGGAAGTGGCTCTGGGCGTACCGGTTTCTCCGGTGCCCGCGGCGGAGGAAGAGATTCTCGAAGCCATCGAAGCGGTGTACCAGCCGGGCAGCCCCATGGCCCGCCTGGTGGGCGACCTGGATGCGGAAGAGATGGAAATGGTCTCGGAGGAGACCGCGGAGATCGGCCATCTCCGGGATATGGCCCGGGAAGCGCCCATCATTCAGCTGGTGAATCTGCTGGTGCTCCGGGCCATCCAGATGGGGGCCAGCGATATCCACCTGGAGCCATTTGAAGATTCCTTTAGGGTGCGTTATCGCCGGGACGGCATCCTGCATGAAGCCGAGTCTCCGCCCAAGGGCCTGCAAGCCGCGGTTATTTCCCGCTTGAAGATTATGGCCCGACTGGATATTGCCGAGCGGCGGCTGCCCCAGGACGGACGTTTCCGTTTGAAGGTCAAGGGCAATGACATCGATTTCCGGGTCTCCACCCTGCCCACCCTCCTGGGGGAGTCCATGGTGATCCGGATCCTGGACCGGGAGAAGGTCATCCTGGACCTGCATCGCCTGGGTTTTCCCTCCCGGCAACTCAAACAGTTCGACGACCTGATCCACAAGCCCTACGGCATGATCCTGGTCACCGGCCCCACGGGCAGCGGCAAAACCACCACCCTCTATGCCGCGCTGGAGCGCATCAATTCCCCGGACAAGAAGATCATTACCATCGAGGACCCGGTGGAGTACCGGCTGGGCGGGGTGACGCAGATGCAGGTCAAGCCTTCCATCAACCTCACCTTTGCCCGGGGCTTGCGGCACATCGTGCGCCAGGACCCGGACGTGGTGCTGGTGGGAGAGATCCGGGACCGGGAGACGGCGGAAATCGCGGTGCACGCGGCCCTTACCGGCCACCTGGTCTTTTCCACCCTGCACACCAACGATGCGGCCGGCGCGGTGACCCGCCTGCTGGAGATGGACGTGGAGGACTTCCTGCTGGCGTCCGCGGTCATCGGCATCCTGGCCCAGCGCTTGGTGCGCCTCATCTGTCCGGAGTGCAAGGCCCCCTTGCCGGCGGAGATGGTGGAGGAACTGCGGAGCGAAATTCCCGGCCCCCTGCCGGAGCGCCTGTTCTTGGGGCGGGGCTGCCCGGCCTGCGCCCACACCGGTTATCAGGGACGTACCGGCATCTACGAGTTGTTGCTGGTGGATGAAGCCATCCGCCAGTTGATCTTAAAAAGGGCCGATGCTGCGGCCCTGCGCCAGACGGCGATTTCCCATGGTATGCAGACCCTGGCCGGGGACGGCTGGGCCAAAGTGGCCCAAGGTATCACCACCAGCCAGGAAGTGCTGCGGGTGACCCAGGAGTAGTCTATGCCGGTCTTTCATTACCGGGCCAGCGATCCGGCAGGCAGCATCATCCAGGGCACCCTGGAAGCCCGGGAGGAACGCCAGGTGGTGCTGCACCTGCAGCAGGGGGGCCTGATTCCCCTGCGGATCAGCACGGAAGAAGCGCAGTCCGGGGGCTGGCAGTGGCGCTGGCCCCGGGGCCGCCGCCGCCGAGTGCCGTTGAGCCAGGTGGTCCACTTCACCCAGGAACTGGGGGCGCTCCTGAAAGCCGGCCTGCCCCTGGAACGCAGCCTGCAGGCCCTGTTGGAAGTGACCAGCGGTTCGGCGTTCAAGTCGATCCTCAATCAGGTGCTCCGGGACCTGCAAGCCGGCAAATCTTTATCCGAAGCCCTCAGCCGCCATAAGGCTTTTTCGCCCCTGTATATCAGCCTGGTGCAGGCCGGGGAGACCGGCGGTTTCCTGGAAGTGTCCCTAACCCGGCTCGGGGAATACCTGAAAACGGTGAGCGAATTCCGCAGCTATCTGGCCACCGCGCTCATCTATCCTATGATTTTGGCCACCGTGGGCAGCATGTCCCTGATTCTCATGCTGATCTATGTGGTGCCCCGGTTTGAGGCCTTTTTTAAGGAAATGGGCCAGAGCCTCTATTGGAGCACCAGCCTGCTGCTGGGTGTCAGTAATGCTTTTCGGGCTTACTGGTGGGTGGGCGTGCTGCTGGCCGCCCTGGGAGTCATGATTAGTATCCGGGTGCTGCGCACTCCCGCAGGGCGCATGGCGGTGGATCGTTCCAAGATGCGAGCCCCCCTTTTTGGCGATCTGACCAAACGGATTTCTGCGGCCTTCTTTGCCAAGACCCTGGGCACGCTGCTGAATAACGGCGTGCCCCTGGTGGCCGCGCTGAAGGTGGTGACCACTGCGGTGCCCAACCGCTATATGGCCAAAGCCCTGGAAGGCGTCCAGTCCGAGGTGGAAAAAGGACAACCTCTATCGGCGCTCCTCAAAAAGGTGGGGATGCTGCCCGAGCTGTTTCTGCAAATGGTGGCCATCGGCGAAGAAACCGGCCACCTGGGGGAGATGCTGCTCGCGGCCGCGGACTCCCTGGAAGGTGACGCCCGGGCGGCGGTGCAGCGTCTGCTGGCCTTGCTGGAGCCCTTTTTAATCCTGGCCATGTCCCTGGTGGTGGCCTTTGTGATCGTCTCCTTGCTGATGCCGATTCTGAATCTTTACGAGATCCAATTTTGATTCCAGGAGGAATTGCACGTTTGCTGAAAAAAGACCGGAGAACCGCAGGCTTCACCCTGATCGAGCTGATGATCGTCATCGCCATCCTGGGCTTGATGGCTTACATGGTGGCCCCCCGCTTGATGGGGTGATGG
>JAKAKP010000141.1 GCA_021813445.1 Deltaproteobacteria bacterium | reverse complement strand
TCTTGCTGAGGTAGAGGACAACCTCTGCCTGGGACTGAATGATCTCGCTAATAACCCGGAAAAACTTCGTTCGATGACGAATTTTCCATATCTTAATATTACCTGTTAGATGGCAACTTGGTATTAATTCCCTGATAAGTTGCTCTTTAGTCTTATCTTCATCTCTCATTGCGGCCTCTGCTGGCTAATCAAGCCAATTATTTCGCAATTGTTTAAACTTATTCCTTCTTATATCGAAACTAATTTGCTGCTGGTTAAATTGGTGGGTCGTAAGACTTTGGCTGCCATCTCCACAAGGCAGAAAAAGGCAAGATATCTACCCCGCTTGGCTCTAGCGCCGGGCTGGAGCAGACCCCCATCTAAAATTTAGTTAATTATACGGATAAGCTCTTAATATAATCAGGAAATGCCAGGATGCCAGAACCTGAGGTGATAAAAGGCAAGGCCGCCGGCCTGGGCCAAAAACCTTGAGCAAGACTGAGGGCGGGTTTTATGCGGATGCGGTTAACCTTCATCCAAGGCGCGCCAACCGTAACTGTCCAGGTATGCCCGCAGCCCGGCCAGTTGCCCCTGGGATTTTTCCTCCTGCAAAGGCAGGCAATTCTCCCAACTGATCTCCCCCTCCCGCAGGGCCGCAGCGTAGGCCATGCAGGTGGCATAGCCACAGGCCCGGCAGTTGGTCCGGGGCAGGAGCTTAAGGATCTCCATCACCTTCAGGCCCGCCTGCCCGGTATAACGGGGTAAAATGGCGTGCCTGCGCTCATAAATCTCGTTGACCTGGTTTTTGATCCACTCCATCAGGGCCTGGGCTTCGGCAATATCCCGGCAGCCACGGATGGCGATTTGTTGCGGCTGCAGGGTGACCCATTTCCCGGCGGAGAGCTTCAACAACAGGACGTGGTTCCGGTCATCGTAATCCCACCCCCCCAACTCGGCGTTGAGATAAGGCAGGGCCGGAGAGATATCCTCCGCCAGGTCAGCAATGGCATGGAGCACCTCTTTGGTGGCGTCGCACTTGGGGCGGAAGATCTCCAGATTTTTAATGGTTTCTAGCAGCATCACCATCCTCCCTTGCCCTCCCATAGGGAGCGCTCGCGGATTGCCCTTAAGCGATCAGTTTCTTGATCTCCTCCACGCTGGGCACCTGGCCGGTGACCTTCACCTCCCCGTCCACTACCAGCGCGGGGGTGATGAACACCCCGAAGGCCATGATTTCCTGGAGGCCGGTGACTTTCTCCAGGCTGTATTCGCTTCCCAGGGCCCTGGCCGCTGCGTCCGTGCGCTTGGCCAGTTCCTGGCATTTGGGGCAACCCGGCCCCAGGACTTGCAACTTTTTCATTATTTCCTCCTCTTGATCAACTGTCCCCGAACTGGGCCAATTTTTCAGCCAAGGGCTGCCCGGCCATCTCCCCCACTGCGCTCCACAACAGGTTTCCCTGCACATCCAGAAACAAGAGGGCCGGCAAAGCGACAACATGGTATTTTTGGATATACTCCTTGGCCCGGTCCTTATCCCGGGCGTAATCCAGACGCTGCATCAATCCGGGCCTGGCCCTGGCAAATACCTGCTTCACCAATTCCTCAGCCGCCTGGCAACGCTCCAAAGTACAGCTACAGGCTTTACTGGTGGTCAGAAAAACCACCCGGGCCAGTTGGGGGGATTTATCTGCCGCCGCTTCGGTGGCAGCAGTGGTAAGGGCCATTGCCGCCAACAATAAAATGACC
This sequence comes from Deltaproteobacteria bacterium, assembly GCA_021813445.1. Classification (GTDB taxonomy): domain Bacteria; phylum Desulfobacterota; class Desulfobaccia; order Desulfobaccales; family 0-14-0-80-60-11; genus SURF-52. The sequence goes on along the minus strand of JAKAKP010000141.1, from coordinate 18,471 downwards.
AGATCCGCCATCTTTTTTCGTTGCATCAATTTCTCCTGTTCAGGTGTTGGAGGCGGCCGCTTCTTTGAGCCACCTTTGCAAAAGTTCCCGGGTGGGGGTGTGGCCCACAGCCTTGACTTCACCGTTGATGAGCAGCGCGGGCATGCCCATCACCCCCGTTTTGGCGATATCCTGCAGGTCCTGCACGTGTTCCACATCCGCGGGCAGACCCAGCTCAGAAAGCACGGTGATCACCTGTTGCGTCAGCGCGGTGCAGGAGGCGCAGCCGGGACCCAGGATCTTGATGCTTAGAGGGCCTTTTTCCCCGGCGACTTCCTCCCCCAGGGCCTTTTTGTATTCTCTTAGCAAAGCCTTTTGGTAATCCGCCTCCGCAACGGCCGGAATGTAATTCTTGAGGCGTAATTTGGCCAGCAGGACCTGGGCTATCTCCTCCTCCTGGCGCCCCTTGAGCTCCTTAACCTCCTCCAGGGCCTGCGCCAGCCCGGTGAGACCCACCTGCAGGCCCCCCTGGAGGTGAATCCGGGTGACTTCCGGCGCGGTCATAATTTTTCCGAGCCCTCCCCTTAAAGAATGGTGTTGAACCAAAAGCCCACGATCATCATGCCCAAGGCCACCACGCCCACAAAGACCGCAATCAGCTTGGGCTTCAAGACCTTCCGGAGAATAATGGTTACCCATCTTCTGTCTTTGGCGTCAACCTGCGCCGCGTCTTGATGATGGAAACCAGATTTATCGCCCTCATCAGGAGGCAAGTTTACCGCCTGAGTTCCGGCAGGTATTCCCGGCCCATCATCCTCCCGGCCCGGTGGACCGCGGCAAAGATGTCTTCCAGGCTCACCATGACGGAGTCAAACTGCACAGAGAAATAATCCTGTTCCTGATGATAGGAAACTGCCAGCACCCCCGGTATCCGCAGCAAATCGGCGCGCACGGCGTCCGGGCAGCCGATTCAAGTGAATCCGCCCTGCTGCACCATCCCCTTGACGCACATCCGGATTTCCGTTACCACTTTCATTCCTCCTGGGTCCGGGCGACTCTGGGGGCCGTCATTATCAAGCCGGCTTCACCGCGCGCACGTTGACGCTGATGATCCGCCCCTGCAGCCGCGGGTCCATTTCCGGAGCCCCATAGGGACGCTCGGCCACGATGGCCACCTCCCCAAAACCGGCCTGACGGATGGTCCGGAGGTAGTCTTCCTTGTCCATGGCCCCGGCCAGGCAGTCCGCCCTGGCCGGGAAGCTCCGGCGGATATCATCGGGGATCGGCCCCGCATCACCAGGTCACTGATGAGGATCCGGCCACCCGGCTGAAGATCTGCAAGCGGGTTTAGTCCGCCAGGGTAAAAAAAAAACGGGCTTGCTGTTTCATAGATATGCTTATATCCGGATAAGCGAATATTGTCAAGAATAATTTTTGGGAAATCTTAATCCTGGTTCCCGGGCAGGGTATGAGAACGAGTAAGAAAAATGCAGCGGATCTAGGTGTCCGCCCGTGGCGGGGTGCACACTTTGGTGCGCTTACGCCGGCACAGGCTGGAAAGTCTGTGCCACCTTGCGTATGTCAGGGCTTCGCCCGCCGGTAAAAAAACCTCTTGGCCGCTTCTGCAGTACCGATATACAGGACGAGAATCAGGCCGATGAGCAGCAGGAACTCCAGGGACAGGGGTTGAAAGTTAAAGACCGCGGCCAGGGGCGTATAAGGGAAGATAATGGTGGCCGCCACCACCAGCAAGGTGGCGGCCAGGAGATACTTCCCCGGCAGGCTCTGAAAGAAGGGCCGGCGGCTACGGATCACCAAGACGATGATGGCCGCGGAGATGACCGATTCCTGGAACCAGCCGGTGCGGAACTGGGCCTCGGTGGCGTGCAGAATCCACAACAGGGCCCCGAAGGTGAGATAGTCGAAAACCGAACTGATGATCCCGAAGGTGATCATGAATCTGCGGATGAACTTGATATCCCAGCGCCGGGGTTTCACCACCAGTTCCGGGTCCACGCAGTCCGTGGCGATGGTCATCTCCGGCAGGTCGGTCAGGAGGTTGGTGAGGAGGATCTGCTTGGGCAGTAAGGGCAGGAAGGAAAGGAAGAGGGAAGCCCCGGCCATGCTGAACATATTGCCGAAGTTGGCGCTGGTGGCCATGAACACGTACTTGAGGGTGTTGGCGAAAGTGGTCCGGCCCGCGTGCACCCCCTGGATCAGGACCCCCAGGTCCTTTTCCAGGAGCACGATGTCCGCGGCCTCCTTGGCCACGTCCACGGCGCTGTCCACGGAAATGGAGACGTCCGCGGCGTGCAGCGCCGAGGCGTCGTTAATCCCGTCCCCCATGAAACCCACCACGTGGCCCCCCTGCCGCAAGGCCAGGATGATGCGCTCTTTCTGATTGGGCTCCACCTCCGCAAAGACCTGGGTTTCCCGGACCTTCCGGAGCAGGGCCTCTTGGCTCATGCGGCTCATCTCCGGGCCGGTGAGCACCCGGGGGTGGGCGAACCCCACCTGCCGGCCCACACTCGCCGCCACCAGGGCGTTGTCGCCGGTGATGATCTTCAGTGCCACCCCTTGCTGTTTCATCTGCTGGATGGTCGCGACGATGCCTTCCTTGGGAGGGTCGAAAACCAGGAGAAAGCCCAGAAAAATCATGTCCGTTTCCTGGTCCTTGCTGATGACTGCCGCCGCTTCCAGATCCCGGTAGGCGATCCCCAGGGTGCGCAGGCCCTGGGCGCTGAAGCCGGCGAAATTTTGCATGATCCGGGCCCGCACCTGTTCCAGGTCCACCACCCGGCCCTCCCCGGTTTCCGCCCGGCTGCAGGCGGCCAGCACATTGACCAGAGCCCCCTTGGTGATCATCAGGTGGGCCTCGCCCTTGGCCACCAGAATACTCAGCCGTTTCCGCAGGAAATCATAGGGCACTTCGTCCAGCTTCCGGTAGCCGGAGATATCGGGGCAGCAGTGCTCCCGGATGGCCTGGTCGATGGGATTGGCGAAGCCGGTTTCATAAGCCGCGTTCAGGTAAGCATAGAACAAGACTTTTTCCGACTGGCGGCCTTCCAGGCATTGGGCGGAGTGGAGCTGCACCACCCCGGCGGTGAGGGTGCCGGTCTTGTCTGCGCACAGCACGTTCATGGACCCGAAGTTTTCGATGGCGGCCAGGCGTTTGACAATGACCCGGGCCGCGGCCATGCGCTTGGCGCCCAGGGCCAGGTTGATGCTGATGATGGCGGGCAGCAGCTGGGGGGTGAGCCCCACCGCCAGGGCCATGGAAAAGAGGAAGGATTCCAGCACCGGCCGGTGGAGAAAGACGTTGATGGCAAAGATGGAGAGCACCAAGAGTAAGGTCACTTCCATGAGGAAATAACCGAAGCGCCTCACGCCCCGTTCGAACTCCGTCTCCGGGGCCTTGAGGGCCAACTGCGCCGAAACCTGGCCGAACTCCGTGCCCTTGCCGGTCACCACCACCAGGGCCGCGGCCGTGCCGCTCACCACGTGGGTCCCCAGGAACAGGGCGTTGGTCCGCTTGCTCAAGGGGAGGTCCGGGGTCAGGACCCCCGCCTCTTTTTCCACGGGAAAGGTCTCACCGGTGAGAGCGGCTTCATTCACGAAGAGGTCTTTGGATTCCAGGATGGAGCAGTCCCCGGGGATTACGTCTCCGGCCTTGAGGAGCACCACGTCCCCGGGCACGATCTCTTCCACCGGGATTTCCTCCACCTCCCCGTCCCGGCGCACCGCGGCCTTGATCTGCACCATGGCCAGCAGTTTGGCCACGGCATTGACCGCACCCCGCTCCTGCCAGAATCCCAAAAGCCCGCTCACCAGGACAATGGCCAGGATAATCAAGGCATCGGTGTGGTCCCGCAGATAAAAGGACAGGGCCGTGGCAAAGAGGAGGATGAGGATGATGGGGCTTTTATATTGGGACAGGAGAAGGGTCAGGGTGCCGATGCGGGCTTTAGGCTTAAGGAGATTGGCGCCGTGGACGCGCAGTCGCTCCTGGGCTTCGGCGCGGCTCAATCCCAGGGGAGATGTCTCCAACTGCCGGAGCAGCTCGGCTCCAGGGAGGCTCCAGAAGGCCGGAGGAGGTGTTAAGGCCATCAGTTCAGCGCGTCAGGAGACGGGCCGCACAGGTTGGCCGATAATCGGCGGCTAGCCGCTGCTCACCGGAAATCAATAGTCTGCCGGTCCTCGCCTCAAAAGATTTCTTTGCTGCCCTTATTTTAAGGAGCGGCCAAAGAGATGCAAGATCATCAGCCTGATTTTCCCGGCAGACCAAACAAAAGTAATTTATCAGGCGGCCCCAGCCTCCACCAAATGGCTGAGAGCGTTTACCGCTTCCGCCAGGGTTGGCCTGAGGCTGATCAGTTGCTCTTCCCCCCGCCTGATGCTCACATAGTAGGTGTCAGTGCCCCTCTCCAGATCGATGCATTTGACATAGGCATAACTCCAGCCATTTTTACCCAGGAATTCCAAGGTCTTTTCCCAATCTTGCATTAGGGTCTCCTTCCCTGACACGGGGTGGTGGGTTGCAGGCCGCCCTGGGCTGTCGGAATTAACCATCTGGGGAAAAAGCGGCTGGTGGGGGTGGGGGGAGAGGCAGTGTTCCCTGGGTTGGGGCCCCAGGCCGCCTGCCTTCTCCCCCCAAGGCTTGGGAAGTTGCCTCAACTTCCGAACACCTCCTCGTGGGGGCAAAAATACCTTAACTCTTTGGGCGCGGTCAAAGGCCCTGGGGGGAAATGGCAGTTAGCCGCCAGGCCGGGGAGATTCATGGCCCAGGCTGAGAAAAGCCGCGGGGGGCGGCATTTTCCGGCGGGTCCTCAAACCCTTTGGTCATCTGGGTTTGAGAAGCAGTGGTGGTGGGCGGAAAACCAGGATCGGGGGTTGAGTCCCCCAAAACTGATTTCCTGAATTCTCAAAATTTCGCTTATTTTTACAGGGACCTTAAATGGCCTGCTGCATATTCGGCTATCTCGGCGATATCTCAATGTTTATCGTCCAAATCTATTTTTTTCAGGTCAACCGGCACTCCTGCCGTTCCCATACTTCCCCTGGCGGGGCGCTGTAATCTTTGACCCGGCGCTCCAGAACGTCCCCCTGGAAGAGCCGGTGAATACAGCGAGGGTCACGGCACTTCACCCCGCAGAAGAATCCCGCCAGGGTCTCATCCCGCACCGCCACCACCCGGGTGGCCCGATCCAGCACCCCCTGGGGGGTGGTGGGCCCAAAAATGCCGATGGTCCTGAGCCCCAGCTTGTCGGCCAGATGCATGGGCCCGGCATCCACGCTGATCACCAGGTCGGCGCCCTCCAACAGGTTTAAGAAAGCTGCAGACGCGGACCTGGTCTTGCCGAAGACGAACATCTTTTCCCGGCCTTTAAGCTCCTGGGCTGCCGCCGGGGGTACCGCCCAGGTGATCTCGGCGTCAGGGAATTTCTCCCTGACCTGCTGCCGCAACTTCTCCAGATCGCCATTTACCAGACTCTTGGCCAGGGCCGTGGAAAAGGGGCAAATGACAATACGCCGAACCCTGTCTAAATCCCAATCAAGCAGGACCCGGTCTTTTTTCTCCACCCCTAAATAATCCCGGACCCGGTCGTACAGGTTGCTGATGCCCTGGAATCCCTTATAAAAACTGAATTTATCGGCATAAGTAATAATGAATTGGCTGTCTTCGCCGCTGCCCCAGGGATTGAAGCCCACATCTATTTTCTCTTTTTTTAATAATGCAATAATCTTCCATAATTTTATGGGGTTTCGCCTTCTGTTAAAACTCCTGATGGTGACTTCCTCACCCAACAACCTGCGGGCATATGGATACATCTGATGGGAGGTAACCAGGAAATATTGTTTGTCAGGGTATTTCTTAATGAAATCTGAGATGACGCTGAGGCTGATGATCGCGTCCCCATAGCGGCAAAAGAGAGCAAATAACACCTTCCGGGCTGCTGCCAGGTCCTGGGGGGTGATGCCCCCCTCCTGGTTCCGGATTTTTTGCAGCCTTCTTTTGAAGAGAAAGTTGATCATTGTTTCATCCCAGCAATGTTTTTATTCTATCTGCAATTGCCTGAATTTTCCAGTTTTTGGGCTGATGTTGCGGAAGGAGAGATTTGGGGATGATTAGAAGCCATTTCAAAACCTCGACTTTTACAATATTGTCATTCTAAGTGAAGAATCTAGTCCTTTCAAATAAGCCCTTTCAATGCGCTCAGGGTGACAAAAAAAGACGGTTTTGAAATGGTTTGTAATAAAATCGTAGGAGCAGGCGTCTCGCCCGTCCCGGTAATCCGCACGGGCTGGAAAGCCTGTGCTACCGCTTAGAAAACCTTTGCGCCTTTGCGTCTTTGCGTGAGCTCGAAGGCGGGATGCGCTTCGCTTTCCCGCCCTACAAGCCACTGCTCATTTCCTCACGCCACCAGGGCCAGGTTGTGCAGCAAAGGCCGGGGGTCCACCAGGTGGCGAATGAACCATCCCTCGTAATCCTCCGCGCCCAGGCCCAGACCCAGGACCTCCGAAAAATGAAAAATGGGCAACTTGATCCGGGACGAACAACGGATCTCCAGGTTGAGCTGGCACATGGCGCAGGAGGTCACCAGGCAATGAGCCCCGGCCGCCACCGCACTGTCGATGATCTCATTGACCAGGGGCGTGACCAGCTCCGGGTCGGTGGCGGACAGGAACGAACCGCAGCAACGGTGCGTATAGGCCCCGATAAGGGGCTGCGCCTCCAGGACCTTGAGGATATTTTCCATCTCGCCCTGATAGTGCTTCTCCCGCTCCAGGTCCGGGGGACCGAAGACGGTGCAGCCGTAATACGGCACAAACTTAAGGCCTTTCAGGCTGCGCTTGACGCTCTGCCGCAAGCGGTCCAGCCCGAAGCGCGCCATGACCTCCAGAAAATGCATGATTTCCAGGTCCAGGGGAATGGGCCTCTGCCACCGCTCTTCCAACTCCCGGCGGATCTCCGGGTCTTGCCGCAGGCGAGCCTGGGCCCGGCGCAGGTACAGGAGACAGCGGGGGCACATGGCCACCAGAGGCCGCCCCGCCGGCGCCAGAGACAGGTTGCGGGCCGCCATGCCCAAGGCCAGATCCTTGCACAAAGTCGAGGCCGAAGAAGAGCCGCAGCAATTCCAATCCTCCAGCTCGATGAGATTAAAGCCCAAAACCCGGGCGGCCTTCATCAGAGAGGCATTGCTTTCCGCGGCGGTGGTGGCCATGGAACAGCCGGGGAAATAAGAAAAATCCAGTTGCTCGGAATTGCTCATCGCGATTCCCCCCAGTAGCATTTAAAGAGGCCGGTGATCTCGTCGATGGCCTGGACCCGGGAGGGCCGCAGCTCCAGTTTGCGATGGGCCAGCATTTTGAGCCCGGTGTCCATATCACTGAACCAGCGGCGGGTCTGCAATTTATAGTGCCACATGATTCCCAGCTTATGGGCCCGGCCATAGCGCTGCAAAGAGTGCAGCACCTCTTCATGAAAGTCCAGGATATTGGGCTTGGCGATGGCCGCGCCCCGCTCCATGGCTAGCAGGCGCAAGGTGTCCATCACTGCCGCGATGTCGATGGCCATGGGACACTGGCTGGAGCAGGTATGGCAGCCGACGCAGACCCAGATGGTGTTGCACTCCAGGACTTGCTGGTCCAGGCCGTATTGCAACAGGCGCAGGACCGCGTTAGGGGGATGGTCCATGGCCTGGACAAAGGGACAGCCATTGGCGCAGCTGCGACACTGGAAGCAACGGTTGAAATCGGTGCCGCTCCGCTTCTTGACTTCGGCCAGCAGTGAACGGTTCCGCTCCCCCGGCGTGATTGCCGGCATGGGGGCATCGGTCTTTGCTTGGGGTAGGGTACGGCTCATGTTCCGGCATTCCCTCCTTGATCAGGCCGCGCATGCGTCCCGGGGATCTTTCTCCCGCTTTTCCTGATAATTCTTGATGGCCAAAGCCAGGGCTTCCGCCCCCAGGTTGGAGCAGTGCATCTTGTTCTGGGGCAGGCCTCCCAAGGTTTCGGCCACCGCCTTGTTGGTGATCAGCTTCGCCTCTTCCAGCTTCCGGCCCTTGGCCATTTCGCTTACTATGCTGGAGACGGCAATGGCAGCCACGCAGCCGAAGGTTTGGAACTTCACGTCCACCAGGCGGTCATCCTGGACCTTAATATAAAAGGTCATCATGTCCCCGCACACGGGATTGCCCACTTCGCCGACGCCGTCCGCGTCCTCGATGACCCCGGTGTTCCTGGGGTTGGCAAAATGATCCATGACCATGTCGCTATACATTAGGAAATCTCCTCATTTTTGATTAGCCTTGGTTTTTTCCAGCAAATCGGCCAGGGTCACGGCCTCCAGGGTCTTGAACATGGCCTGGGCCGCGTCCCGCCAGAGCTGGCGGGTGGGGCAGATATCGGCGCGCTCGCACACGCCTTCATTATAAGAACACTCCGTCAGGCTGGCGCCGTCTTCCAGCAAGGCCACGATCTCGCCCACAGTGATCTCCTCCGGGGGCTTGGCCAAAATATGGCCGCCTTTCGGGCCCCGCAGGCTTTTCACATACTCGGCCTTTTTCAGGGGAATGATGATCTGCTCCAGGTATTTCACGGAGATACCCTGGCGTTGGGCGATTTTCATCAGGTGTATGGGGCCGTTATTATAATTTTCGGCCATATCCAGCATGAGCCGGGTGCCGTATCTGCTTCTGGTGGAAAGTTTCATTTTCTCCCCTCTTTATGCCCCCGCAGCCGCGGCTGTTTTTTTCCGCCATACCGGCGAAAAGGAACGCAGGCGCTCCACAGCCGGGGGAAGTTGCTCCAGGACATAATGTACGTCTTCTTCCTGGTTGTCTTGGCTAAAAGTAAAAACCACGGAGCCCTGAGCCACGTCCGGGGCAATACCCAGGGCGGTCAGCACCGGTGAGGTCTTCAGGGCTTTGGAGGCGCAGGCGGACCCGGTGTTGGCGTAAATCCCCTGGCGGCTCAACATAAAGAGCAAGGCCTCGCCCTCAATGCCTTCCACGCAAAAACTGGCGTGTCCCGGCAGCCGCGCCTCCGGGTGGCCGGTATAAAGAACCTCGGGCACCCGCTCTGTGAGGCCCGCGACCAGAAGGTCCCGCAGCCTGGAGAGACGCCGGGCCTTGGCGCCCAGTTCCTCCCCGGCCAGCGCCGCGGCCTGCCCCAGGCCGACAATGGCAGGCACGTTCTCCGTGCCGCCCCGCCGGCCGTCTTCCTGAATGCCGCCGTGAATCTGAGGCACCAGGCGCAGCTTATTCCGAAAATACAAGGCCCCCACGCCCTTGGGAGCCCCCAGTGCGGGACCGGACAGAGAAAGCAGGTCCACCTGCAGACTTTGCACATCCACCGGCACCTGTCCCACTGTCGCCACCGCGTCGGTGTGGAAGAACACCCCCTGGCCTCGGCAAATCGCGGCCAAACCGGCCAGGTCCTGGATAGTGCCGATCTCATTGCTGCCGTGCTGAATGGAGACCAGCACCGTGGCCGGAGTAAGAGATTTAAGCAGCCGTTGCCCATCCACCAGACCGTATTGATCCACCGGCAGGAAGGTCACCTCAAAATCGTGGAACTTTTCCAGGTACCTGGCGGCATTGAGCACCGAATGATGCTCGATGGCCGAAACGATCAGGTGCCGGCCTTTCTTCAGGTTGGCCAGGGCCGCGCCTTTGATGGCCAGATTGTTGGCCTCCGCGCCGGAAGAGGTGAAGATCATCTCTTCGCGGCGGGCGCCGATAAGCCGGGCCACCTGGTGCCTCTTCTCTTCCAGCACCTCTTTGATCTCCGCGCCCAGGTCATACACCGCCGCGGGGTTGCCAAAACGCTGGGAGAAGTAGGGCAGCATGGCTTCCAAAACTTCCCGGCGCACCGGCGTGGCCGCAGCATGATCCAGATAAACGCGTCTCATGGCCGTTCCTCAGTGCAGCTTGCGGATATAGAGCTTATAAAAATCCTCGTCTTTATCTTCCCCGATGCCCAGGAACTCCTGGCCGTTTTTGGCGCACCAGGCGGGTATGTCTTCCAGGGCGCCGTCGTAGTCGGTGAGGATTTCCAATACCTGGCCCTGCTTCAAGTCTTTAATCAGTTCCCGGGGCTCCAGGAGGTGCATGGGGCAAACCCGGTAAACCAGATCTGCAGTGGCGTCGGCCTTACATTCTTTTAAAAACCGCATATTTTCCCTCCCGGCGACCACCGAGAAAGTATACAATCTTATTCTATAACTTTGCAGTATAGAATAATAACCTCTGGGGAGCTTGTCAACCTTTATACCAAAAATATTTGATGGAAAATGAAATGTTCAGATTAGTCCGGCCTGGAGCTCTCCGGCCGCGGGATTGCTCCTGGGGATTGGCCCCTTCGGGGCTCAAGGCACCCGCAGTTGGTATTTCTCGATTTTGGCGCTCAGGGTCTTGCGGTTGATACCCAGGATGCGGGCCGCTTCCTGACGGTGGCCCTTGGTGCGGCGCAAAACCATCTGGATGTAACGTTTTTCCAATTCCTCCAGGGTGTATTCCCCGTCGGAAAAGACCTGGAATTCGCTCTGCCGCTGGGAGATAAAGCTGGGCAGGTGTTCCGGCTGGATGAGGTCCCCGTCCTCCAGGATAACGATCCGTTCGATGGTATGCTCCAATTCCCGGACATTGCCCGGCCAGGAATAGGCGCAAAACATCTTCAGGGCCTGGCTGGAGACCCCGAGGATCTCCCGGTTGCCCCGCTGCCGGTATTTTTCCAGGAAATGCTCCACCAGCAAAGGAATGTCTCCGGTGCGCTCCCGAAGCGGCGGCAGATGTATGGGGATGACGCTGAGGCGGTAGAAGAGGTCCTCCCGGAAGGTGCCGGCCTTAATGGCGTCCTGCAGGTCCCGGTTGGAGGAGGCGATAATACGGATGTCCAGTTTGATGCGCTTCTGGCTCCCCACCTTCATGAATTCCCGTTCCTGGATCACCCGGAGGAGCTTGGCCTGAATATTGAGGCTGAGGTTGGTGATTTCGTCGAAGAAGAAGGTGCCGGTGTTAGCCAGTTCAAACAAGCCGTGTTTGGTCTGGTGGGCCCCGGTAAAAGAACCCTTGACGTGGCCGAAAAGTTCGCTTTCCAGCAAGGTCTCCACCAGGGCGGAGCAATCCACCGGCACAAACTCCTTATCCCGCCGGGGACTGAGGTTATGAATGGCCCGGGCCGCCAGCTCTTTACCGGTGCCGGACTCCCCGGTGAGGAGCACGGTGCTGTCGCTGGGCGCGGCCCGGCGGATCTTGGCAAAGACCTTTTGCATGGCCGGGCTTTGACCCACAATGAAATCGATCCCCTGCCCCCGCGCCCCTTCCGGGGAAGGGGGGAGGATTTTCTGACTTAGCAGGTTTTGGGCCTTGTCGATCAGCGCTTCCAGTTCATCCAGGCGGAAGGGCTTCACCAGGTAGTCCAGGGCCCCGTGTTTGATGCACTCCACCGCGCTCTGGATGGCGGGATAGCCGGTGATCATGATTACTTCGGTTTCCGGGTACTCCCGGCGGATGATCTTGAGCAGCTCCACCCCGTCCATATCCGGCAGCTTGATATCCAGGAGGACAATGCCCATGGGCTGGCGGGCCAGAATATCCAGGGCCTCCCGGCCATCAGCGGCAGTGGCCGCGGTGATTTTCTGTTTCTCCAGCACCTGGGCAATACCGGAGCGGATCGTGAGTTCGTCATCCACTACCAGGATGTTCCGAGTGATATCCGGCGATGCCGCCATAGCATTATTTCCCTCGCCTACCTGGGGAGAAGAACCCGGAAAGTGCTGCCCTCTCCCAGCCGGCTCTCCACTTCCACTGAACCCCGGTGTGCGTCTACAATCCCTTTGACCAGGGCCAGGCCCAGGCCGGTGCCGATGATTTGCCGGGCGCGGGGGTGTTTCACCCGGTAAAATTTGTCAAAGATTTTGGGAATCTCCTCCGGCTCAATGCCGATGCCGCGGTCGCTCACCCGCACCTCCACATACCCCCCGTGATCCACCGTGGAGATCGTGACTTCGCCGCCATCGGGAGAATAATTAATGGCGTTGGTCACCAGATTGGTGAACACCTCTTCCATGCTGCGCCGGTCGGCCAGGACCAGCGGCAGGTCCGGAGAGCTGGACAGCTTCAGAGTTACTTTCTGGTCCTCCGCCCGGGCGTGCAGCAGGTCCACCACTTCCTGCAAAACCTCGCCGATCTGCAGGGGCAGCAATTCCAACTGCCGGTACCCCGCCTCAATCTTGGCAATGTCCAGGGATTCGTTGATCAGTTCTATCAGCCCCTGGATCTTGACCTGGGCCCGGCTCAGGAGTTCCCGCTGTTTGTCGGTCACCTCGCCGGCCAGCCCCTGGAGGATCACTTCATGCTGTAATTTAATGGCGGTCATGGGGGAGCGCAACTCATGGGACACCATGTGCACAAAGTCGTTCTTCATGGCATCCAGCTCTTTAAAGGCCGTGACATCATGGAAGATGGTGACGGTCCCCAGCATCTTCATATCCGGTCCGAAAAAGGGCGCGGTCATGGCCCGGAGGTGCGCCCGGCCCCGGCAGATTTCCTGGGACAGACACCTGGCCGGCTCCTTTTCAGCCTCTTCGGTCAAGCTTTTTAGGGCCTCCAAGAAGGGCTTGTCATCCAGGTAGACCGCCAGGGGGCCAGGAGGCGGCACGGACGGGGCGAGGCCCATGAGCCGCAGAAAAGTAGGATTCCACAGAACTATCTCCAGGTTGCGGTTGGTCACCATCACCCCGTCGGCCATGCAGTTGACGATGGTGTGCATCCGGCTCTGTTCCATGGCCAGGGTATAAAGGTTGCGGGCCTGTTCCTCCTGGAGGCGCCGGGTCTCCCGCTCTAGCTGCTGCTTTTCCAAGGCCCGCTTGACGCACAGGGTAAGATGATCGGCCCGGAAGGGCTTGGTGACAAAATCATACGCCCCTTTCTTCATGCATTCCACCGCGTCGGCCACGGTGCCGTGACCGGTGATGATGATTATCGGTACATCCGGATGGAGCCTCCCGGCCTCCTCCAGGACCTCCAGGGCCCCCATCCTGGGCATCTTCAGATCACAGAGAACCACATCCACCGGCTGGATGCGCATCAGGTCCAGAGCTTCCCGGCCGTCGGCCGCGGTGGCCACCACGTAGCCCTCGGGCTGCAACAGCAAGGTGCAGCCATCCCGAATCACCTTTTCATCGTCCACTACCAGGACTGTGGTCGGTTCTGCCATGGCCGTTTACCATTTGCAATTAGAATCAATGTGCCTTTGGAATCTCAAAGGCTGTCTCCCTTTGCTCCGGGGAATCCAGCGGGAGGGAGACGGTAAAAATGGTGCCGCCCCCAGATCCCCCAGCCACCTCAATCGTTCCTCCATGGCGCTGCAGTACTCCATAAACGATGGATAGACCCAAGCCGGTGCCCTTCCCCGGGGGTTTGGTGGTAAAGAAAGGCTCGAAGATTTTGTCTCTGATTTCCAGGGGTATGCCCGGGCCGGTGTCCGCCATGGTCAGGATTATCCCGTCTTCTCCCGGGGCGGGCCGGCTGGTGATGGTAATTTTGCCCTGGCCTTTCATGGCATCAGCGGCATTGAGGAGCAGGTTGGCGAACACCTGCTGCAGCTGGCCGGGATCGCCGATAATTTGAGGCAGCTCCGGGTCCAAGTCCCGGATGATCTCAATGTCGTGAAACAAGGATTGATTGCTGAGGAGGTCCACGCAACGGTTCAGGGTCTCGTTCAGGTCAAAAAGCGTTTTCTGGCCCAGGGACTGCCGGCTGAACTCCAAGAGGCGGGTGACGATCTGCTGGCAGCGCACCGTCTGATTGATAATCACCTCGATATTTTCCTGGACTGTGGCATTCTCCTGCAGGTCCCGCTTGAGAAGTTCGGCATAGATCAGGATGCCGGCCAGGGGGTTGTTGATTTCATGGGCGACGCCGGCAGCCAGCCGGCCCAGGGAGGCTATTTTCTCCGTCTGCAGCAATTGGGCCTGGCTTTCCTCCAGCTTCTTGGCCATGCTTTGATATTCCCGGAGGTCGGAGAAAATCCCCACACTTCCCACCTCCCGGGCCCCCTCCCGGAGGATGGCGGCAGACAACCGCACCGGCACCCCTTCCCCCTCCTTGTTGATGAAGGTGACCTGGGTGGAAGAGAGCTTATCCGGGGGGCCATAGCGGTTGCTGCGCATGCGGCGCATCATCTCATGGGCCAAGGCGGGACGATAAAAGTGGGAAAAAACCTCCGGGTGGCCGATCACTTCGTTGGCCTTATAGCCCAGGATGCGTTCGGCTCCTTCATTAAAAATCAAAGGTATTCCTTTGGTATCCACTACCACGATGCCGTCCACGCTGCAGCGGATGATTTCATTGAGAAAACTGTTGGTCTTATGGAGTTCCCGGCCGATCTTGATACGCTCGCTCAAATCCCGGACATAAATGCAGACCAGGATGGTCTCGCCGATCCGCTGGCCGCCCATGCAGGTTTCGAAAACCCGCCGTTCGCTCTGGGGCGGCGCGGTAGACAAGGGAGGCAAGGTGCTGCAGAACCGGAGGCCCCATTCTTTTTCCTGTCTGATCATCTCCGCCAGTTGCTGGGCGGACCGGTGGTGGTGGCCGGAAAGGATTTCTTCCACCCTTTTCCCGAGCATCTCTTCCTTGGATCGCCCCACAATTTGCCCCATGCGGTTGTTAACAAAGAGGATACGCTGGTGCTCGTCCACCAGCATGATGCCTTCCCGGGTCAGTTCGGTCATCAGATCGAACTTAATTTCGGCCTCCACCAGCGGAGTGATATCCCGGACCGCCTCAAACCCGCCGATGACCCTGCCTGAAGGGTCGGTGATGATTGATGCGGACACCACCACCTGAATTTCCTTGCCCTGGCGATCCCGCACCACCCGCCGCAACCCGGAAAGGGGCTTCTTGGTTTCCATGACCTGCTTCAGCACGCATTCGCAGGTATTGCACTGCACGGTGTTGAGCATGGCGCCGCAGCTCATCCGGCCCACCACCTCGCTACGGCTATAGCCGGTGAGTTTCTCCATGGCCTCATTAATGTGGGTCACCTGCAGTTCCGGGTCTACCATGAAGAAGGGCGTGGGAAAGTTCTCCAGGATACTGGACAGGGTCGCCATTTGCAGTTCTACTACCGGATGGGCCTGCAGGGACTGTTGCATCTCCCGGAGGACCACAAAACAGCCCCCGGACTTGTCCCCCTGTCCTGGGATGGTACTGGCGGTAACCGCCAAGGGGGCGGAGGTGGCCCAACCTGCCCCCAGCAGCAGGGGAACGTCTTTCAGGATTTCCCCTGGCTGCGGGCAACAGCCATGGCGGATTTTTCCGTCCCCACTCAGCAGCAGCCCCGTGGGCTGGGAACAGATGGGGCAAGGGTCGCCGAGCTTTAGGGTCTCCCCGAAAATCCCGGCCGCGGCCCGGTTCAGGAAGACCACCTTTTTCTGCCGGTCCGTGATCAAGACGGCATCGGGAAAATCCGCCAGCAGGGGCCGAAAGGCTTCGCCCGCCAGGAGAGAGGCCTCATCCCGGCGGCTTTTCGGGGCGGTGGAGTTCTGGTTTTGCTTCGGTTTCACGGCCTTTCCTCCGGCCTGTTCAGGGGACGAACACAGGCTTCCGGGGCCTGGGGGAAGCTAAGGGCCGCGGCATCTCGAAGGTTTCTCCCAGGACCTCCATGGCTGCGGCCAAGTCCTGCTGCTTGAGCACCCCGGAGATGGAGGACACCGTACAGCTCAGGGCCAGCAAGGAGACCCGGGCCCGGCGCAAAGCCCGTAAAAAGGTGTCCGCCACTCCGTAACGGTCCCCGAAATGGGGGCCATGGAGAAAGACTCCGGCCACTGGAGAAAGGCGCATGGGTCTGATATCCGGCAGGTGCCGCTGCAAAATGCGCCGGACTTCATTTCCCCGGGTCACCGGTGAGCTACAGAAAGAGAGCAAAAAGTTCTTGCCTCCCAGGCCCGGGCTGGCCACCAGAAAGGGGATCTTCACCCCCAGCTCCCCGAAGTCGATCAGCGCATTGGCGAACTCTTCCAGAATGGCCGAGGAAGAAATCTGGGCCCCCCAGAGGTCCAGGTCCGCTTGCGGCATAATCCCATAAACCTTGATGACCTTCTCCTGGTAGGTGGCCACCACTTGTTGCACCAATTCCGCCGGCGGGGGCTGGGCGTCAAAGAATTCCTGGGGGGAGGCGAATGCGGGAAAATAAAAATGCTCGAACAGTTGCTGCACCGCGGCTTTCACCCGGCGGGAGGACAAGACCACCGAGACCGCAGAGGGTGAACTGGCCAGGCCCTGGAGGATGACCCGGGCCCGGGCCAAACTGTGAATAAAGGTGCCCAAAATTTGGGGACGCTTTTCGTGGGGATAGACCGCGATCACCGCGGTGCCGCGCTGCAAGCGCAGGGCGCTCCTCGGATCGGCCTGGCTTTGTACCAGGGACAGGGTCTCTTCCCCCAACTTGTCAGCCGTACAAATAACCTGGCTGTCACCCGAAAGATGGGTAAAGAAGGTGAGGTTAATCTTTTTCCGGGCCAGGGGGGCGCAGATATCCGCGTGTAAACAGTTCTCACCCATGGGGGAGGAGGACACCACGCAGGCGCCCTCCTCTTGGATTTTAAGGCCCCCGACTTTGATCCTGTTTCGTGCCTGGTTCAAGGGTCGTTAATTTCATGCCGGCCTTAGTCAAGACAAGCAGATTAAAGTAATCTCTCCACTGCCTCCACCAGGGTGGCCGCGTCCACGGGTTTAGGGATGAAATCTTCGGCCTCCACGGCCATCCCTTCCGCGTGGCTGTAAGTGGTAGTGGGGACCGCTTCTCCCACTGCCGTGAGCAGCACCACGGGGATGCCCCGGGTCGCCTGATCGGCCTTCAGCTCCTTGCAGAGCTGGTAGCCGTTTTTCCGGGGCATCATCACATCCAGCACCAGTGCATCCGGCCGGCGCTGCTTGATGGACGCCTCGCCTTCGATCCCGTCGTAAGCTTTGCCCACTTCATAGCCCTTGCTTTCCAAGATCATGGAAACGGTTTCCACCAGATCCGGATCATCATCCACAATCAGCACATATTTTGCAGACATAGAATTCCCCTTTCATTATCCCATTTCCCCATGAACTTATGAATCATTAATTGCAAGTCAATATGGGTGGGATATTAATTCCTTCTGTTTTTATCCCGGGAACAAGCGCCCGCTCCGTATTGCCTAAGCGGCAAGCTGGGGCCGGGGATATAAACCAACCCTCTTCACTATTTCCGGGACCTTTTCTTCCCACTCAATGGCCATGATGTGGAAGCCCCGGATGCCTTCCACTCCTTTCAGCTCCTCGATCTGCTCCGCCGCCAGGTTGATTCCCTCCTCGGCCTGCTTCTCCTTGGGTACACCGCCGATTCGCTGGACCACCGCGTCAGGCACGTCGATCCCCGGCACCCGTTTTTGCATATATTTGGCCATGCCCACGTTCTTCATGGGCGTGATCCCCGCGAGAATGGACACTTTTTCATGGAGACCCCGATCCACCACCATCTTCATAAAGGTCTTGAAAGTGTCCAGGTTGTAAATACATTGGGTCTGCACGAACTGCACCCCCGCGGCCACCTTCTTGGCCAGCCGGGCCACGCGAATCGCCACATTGGGGCCGGCGAAGGGATTGGCTGCGGCGCCGATGAACATCTGCGGCCGCACCTCGAACTCAAAGCCCCCCAGGAGCTTGCCTTCGTCCCGCATCATCCTCACCGTCATCGCCAACTGGGTGGAGTCCAGGTCGAAGACATTGGCGCAGGTGGCGTGGTCGCCGAAGTGCTGGTGGTCCCCGGTGAGGCAGAGGATATTGTTGATCCCGAAGGACGCGGCCCCCAGGATATCGCTCTGCAAGGCGATGCGGTTGCGGTCCCGGGTCACCATCTGCAAGACCGGCTCCAGGCCCATTTGCTTGATGCGGATGCACGCGGCCATACTGCACAGGCGGCACACCGAGGTCTGGTTGTCGGTGACGTTGATGGCGTCTACATAGTCTTTAATCATCTTGGCCTTATGCTCGATCACCGCACCGTCGGCGCTCCGGGGGGGCCCCACTTCCGACGTCACGGCCAGGTGGCCCGCTTTCATCATCTTTTGGAGTTTGCTCGGGGTCTCAGCGCTCATATCCTTAGGTCCTCTCTGACGATCTTGCGGGGTCCGCCGTCCCGGGAGGTGGTCCAGTCCTTGGGTACCGCGGGCGTTTCAAAGCGGTCCAATTGCCCCAGGGTTTTCAGCCGTTCGTAGATCAGCTCCCAGCCGCAGGGGATATCTTTATTGACCTCGCATTTGCCGCCTTCGGAGCCGCCGCAGGGGCCGTTCAACATGCGCTTGGAACAGCGGGCGATGGGGCAGATGCCCCCGGTCTCCGCCAGGATGCAGCGGCCGCAGGCCTGGCAGCGCTCCGAATACAGGCCCCGCTCTTCGTTGACCCCCAAGAAGCAGGTGTCCACTCC
This sequence comes from Deltaproteobacteria bacterium, assembly GCA_021813445.1. Classification (GTDB taxonomy): domain Bacteria; phylum Desulfobacterota; class Desulfobaccia; order Desulfobaccales; family 0-14-0-80-60-11; genus SURF-52. The sequence continues at coordinate 27 of JAKAKP010000141.1, read as the reverse complement.
CGGAAAGACCAGCTTTTTGTCATACAT
>JAKAKP010000076.1 GCA_021813445.1 Deltaproteobacteria bacterium | reverse complement strand
TACTTGAGATATCCCTAAAATCAGGGGGCCGGAGCAAGGATTCGGGCTAAGGGTTGATTCACCTTTTTTTGACCAAGGGTGCCGGGGCCGTTAATTTTCTTATCGGCCGCAGTTAGCCCAACATAAGAAATTCATCGTTAATTAAGAGCGCGCCGGAGTCAATGAAATTTACCAGGTCGCAGCCCTGCTGGCCATTAAATGCCGGTTAAGAGAAATTTTGCTGCGCCAATTGCCGGAAGGGGTTGAAAGGGTTACTATTAGTCCAGGCCAACTAAGGGGTGCGATATGGTCGATGAAAAGGCGCGCAGGGACAGATTCCACCAGGAACTGGAGGCCTTGAAAAACAGGTTGCTGGAATTGGCGGGGCTGGCGCATACGGCCCTGGAACGGTGCATCACCGCTTTTTGGGACCGGAACCCGGACCTGGCCCGCCAGGTGATCAACGGCGACCGGGCCATCAACGACCTGGAAGTGAACATTGACGGGGAATGCATCCGCCTGGTGGCCTTATATCAGCCGGTGGCCATCGATCTCAGGGTGATCATGGCGGTGGATCATATCATCGCCGAAGTCGAACGCATCGGCGACCAGGCGGTGAATGTGGCGGAAGAGGCCTTGAACCTGAGCCACTTTCCGCCCCAGCCATTGCACCCGGAGATCCTCACCATGGCCCGTAAAGTTCAGGAGATGGTGGCCGGGAGCCTGGATGCCTTTATCAGCCGGGACGTCCAGGCGGCCCGTGAGGTATGTCTGGCGGACGATGAAGTGGACACGCTGGACCGGTCCATCACCCAGGAATTGCTGGAGCAAATGGCGGCCAGCCGGGAAGTGGTGCCCCTGGATCAGAGTCAGATCAACATCGTCCGCAACCTGGAACGGGTGGGGGACCATGCCACCAATATCGCCGAACAGGTGGTCTACATGGTGGAAGGGGAAAATATCCGCCACCGCTGCCAGGGATAAGGAAGCGAAAGGTCCTTATATCCCTTGACAAATTAAGATAGCATTATTAATTTAATAAAGATAAATTCAAGGCCGTGAGTAGCGCTATGGAACTCTTGGGAGAACGGGGCAGCCGGGTTTTAAGAACCGTGGTGGTGCAATATATCGCCACCGGTGAACCCGTGGGCTCCCGGCTGGTGAGCAAGCTTTCGGGGCTCAATCTCAGCCCGGCCAGCATCCGTAACCTGATGACGGATCTGGAAGAGCGGGGGTTCCTCCGCCAGCCCCATACCTCTGCAGGCCGCCTGCCCACGGCCCTGGGGTTCCGGTATTACGTGGATCACATTCTGCCGGCGGTGGAGTTGGGGCCGCGGATGCAGAAGCAAATAAAGAATGCCCTGGCTCTGCCGGAGGTTGAACCCCAGGAGCTATTCCGCCAGGCCTCCCGGGTGCTCTCCGCGGTGAGCGGCCACCCGGCTCTGGTCCTGGCCCCCCGTCCCCAAGGGATGCGCCTCAAGCACGTCCAGTTTATCAATCTGGGGGGCGACGGGGTCCTCACGGTGCTGGTGGCCCAGGACCATCAGGTGCAAACCCGGTTTGTGCGCAGCACCACCCGTTGCACCCAGAAGCAATTGGACCGGTTCAGCCATTTTCTCAACGAATTCTGCCAGAATCTCACCCTGGGGGAAACCCGCCGCCAGATTCTGGCCCGGATGGAAGAGGACAAAAACCAGTTTGACAAAATGGTCTCCCAGGCCTTGAGTCTCAGCCGCCAGGCCCTCCAGAACGAGGAGGAAGAGTCGCTCTACATCGAGGGGACCAGCCAGATCCTCGATTATCCCGAGTTTTCTGAGGATGTGGAGAAGATTCGCACCCTGTTCAGGGCCTTTGAAGAAAAGCACCACCTGATCACCTTGCTGGACCAAACTCTGGCTTCCCAGGGCGTGCAGATCATCATCAGCCCGGATGAGCACTTCCCGGAGATGCAGCTCAGCGTGGTGGCCTCATCCTATGCCGGCGACCACACGCCGGTGGGCAGCCTGGGCATCATCGGCCCCATGCGCATGGACTATGGCCGAGTGATACCCATTGTGCGCTATACCGCCTCCATGGTCACCGATTTGCTCAAGAAGTGGCATAGTTGAGGCCACGCTCCTTGGTTTTCGCCCCGGGGCACTGCCCGCACAAACAGGTGGGTAAAGGAGTTAAGGAGAGAGACTTATGTCCTTATCCAAAAATAAGGAGAAAAAGATAAAAAAAGATATAAAGGCCGAACCCGATCTGGAACCTCAAGTGGGTGCGGTGGCGGAAGCCGCGGCGGGGCCGGAGCCCCAGGCGGAAAAGGCCCCGGAAGCCCAGGAATATTATGAACGCCTGCTGCGTTTGGCGGCAGAGATGGAGAATCTGAAAAAACGCCAGGAGAAAGAGAAGGCCGAACTGCTGCAGTTCGCCAACGAAAACCTGATCAAAGAGCTTCTCCCCGTGGTGGACAACCTGGAACTGGCCCTGGAGCATGGCCGCCAGTTGGACGCGCCGCAGCCCTTGTTGGAGGGGTTGGAATTGGTGCACCAGGGTTTTCTCAAGGCCTTGACCCGCTTCGGCGTTACTCCCATCGTTTGCGTAGGCCAGCCTTTTGATCCGGCCTTCCATAACGCGGTGATGCAGGAAGAGACCACGGACGCGGATGACTGCACCGTTCTAAAAGAATTACAGAAAGGCTATCTCCTCCAGGGCCGGCTCCTCAGGCCGGCCATGGTGGTGGTGGCCAAAAACACCCAAAAAACGTCATGTCCCATTGATGTAAAAGTCTAGGAGGAAAGATAAATGTCCAAACCCATCGGCATTGATTTAGGCACCACCAACTCCTGCGTCGCCATCATGGAGGCGGGGGAGCCCAAGGTCATCGCCAATGTTGAAGGTAGCCGTACCACCCCTTCAGTGGTGGCCTTCACCGACAGCGGTGAGCGCCTGGTGGGCCAGATCGCCAAACGGCAGGCCATCACCAACCCTTTGAATACCATCTTCTCCGTCAAGCGCCTCATCGGCCGGAAATTTGACGACCCGGAAGTGCAGCGGGATCTCAAGGTTCTGCCCTATAAGATCGTGCGCGCGGAAAACGGCGATGCCCATATAGAGATCCGGGGCCGCACTTACAGCCCCGCGGAAATCTCCGCCATGATCCTCACCAAGATGAAGCAGACCGCGGAGGAGTATCTGGGGGAAAAGGTCACCGAGGCGGTGGTTACCGTGCCCGCCTACTTCAACGACGCCCAGCGCCAGGCCACCAAGGACGCGGGGCGGATCGCCGGCCTCAATGTGCTGCGCATCATCAACGAACCCACCGCCGCGTCCATGGCCTATGGCCTGGAGAAAAAGAAGGACGAGCGCATCGCCGTCTTCGACCTGGGGGGCGGCACCTTCGATATCTCCGTCCTGGAACTGGGCGAAGGCGTCTTTGAAGTGAAATCCACCAACGGCGACACCCACCTGGGGGGCGACGATTTCGACCAGCGGGTCATCGACTTCCTGGCGGATGAGTTCCTCCGGGAGCAGGGCATTGACCTGCGCAAGGACAAGATGGCCCTGCAGCGCCTCAAGGAGGCCGCGGAAAAGGCCAAAATGGAGTTGTCCACCTCTCTGGAGACCGAGGTCAACCTGCCCTTCATCACCGCGGACGCCAGCGGCCCCAAACATCTGCTCATCAAGCTCACCCGGGCCAAGCTGGAAGGCCTGGTGGAAGACCTCATCAACAAGATGGAAGGCCCCTGCCGCCAGGCCCTGAAAGACGCCAATGTCAGCGCCAAAGAGATCGACGAGGTCATCCTGGTGGGGGGCATGACCCGCATGCCCAAGGTCCAGGACAAGGTCAAGGAGATCTTCGGCAACGAGCATCACAAGGGGGTCAATCCGGACGAAGTGGTGGCCGTGGGCGCCGCCATCCAGGGCGGGGTGCTCAAAGGGGAAGTGAAAGACGTCCTGCTCTTGGATGTCACTCCCCTCTCGCTGGGGATCGAGACCCTGGGCGGGGTCTTTACCCGCATCATCGACCGTAACACCACCATCCCCACCCGGAAGAGCCAGGTCTTCTCCACCGCCGCGGACAACCAGACCGCGGTGACCATCCACGTGCTCCAGGGCGAGCGGGACATGGCCGGGGACAACAAGACCCTGGGCCGGTTTGAGCTGTTCGGCATCCCCCCGGCCCCCCGGGGTGTGCCCCAGGTCGAGGTCACCTTTGACATCGACGCCAACGGCATCGTCCATGTTTCCGCCAAGGACCTGGGCACCGGCCGGGAACAGTCCATCCGCATCACCGCGCCCAGCGGCCTCAGCGAAGACGAGATCAAGAACCTGATCCGGGAGGCCGAGGCCCACGCCGAAGACGACCACCGCAAAAAGGAGCTGGTGGAGGCCCGGAACCAGGCGGACACCCTGATCTACACCACGGAAAAGACCCTGGCGGACTTGGGCGACAAGGCCGACCCGGCCGTCAAAGCGGATATCGAAAGCCATATCGCCCAGTTGAAAACCACCATGGAAGGCACCGACGTCCAGGCCATCAAGAGCAGCAGCGAGGCCCTGATGAAGTCCTCCCATAAACTGGCGGAGCAGATGTACGCCAAGACCGCCGGGGCTGGCGCCGCGGGCGCCGGAGCCGGGGCGGGCGCGGGCGCCGCAGGTCACGAAGAAAAGGCCAAGAAACCCGAAGAAGAGGTGGTGGAGGCCGAATTCGAAGAAGTGAAATAAACGTGGAGCAGCCGCCGGTCCGCCCCGGGCCGGCAGGCCGTCTCCAAGGCCACGTCCACTAGAATTGGGGGGAAAGGGGATAAGACCCTTTCCCCTTTTTTTTCTTAACCCGCCTGCCGTCACTTCCATCTAATCTTGCAGATAAATATTGTTCTAGAGTAAAAAAATCTGTTAAGAATAATACTTATGAAAAGTCACCAGCGAAAACTGCTCTGCGGCATCTTCCTGCTGTGTCTGAGTCTCTGGCTGCCCGCCTGCGCCGGCGGGCCGGCGGTCTTTCAGGGGCCAACTTACCAGGAGAGGTTCCAGCGGGCGGAAGAGAATCTCTTCCAACAGGCGGAGGAGAGCTACCGCCACCAGGTCTACCGCCAGGCCCGGGCCCAGTTCGCCACTTACCTGGACCGCTATCCCAAGGGCGAGCACGCCCTGACCGCCCGGCTGCGGCTGGCTGAACTGGTGGGACTCCTGGGAGACTGGCGGGATTCCCTGCGGCGTTATCAGGCCCTCTTGGTCCAGCAGCCTCAAAAGGATATCGCCTTAAAGGTCCGCTACGGGGTGGGACGGGCCTACTTCAAGCAGGGGGACCTCCAGCAGGCTCACCGGGTGCTGGACAGCCTTACCGCCGATGAATTGCCGCCGGACATGCGTTTTTCCACGCAGGCGCTCCTGGCCGAGATCGCTTTGAAAGAGGGACAGGTGCCCCAGGCCTTCACCCGGCTGCGCCTGGCGTCTAAAGACCTGGTGTCCGGAGATCGGGAGTGGTTCGAAGATCTGAAGACCCGGATAGTCGAGCAAGCCACTCCCGAACAATTGGAGAACCTGGCCAACCTGTACCGGGATACGCCGCTGAGTGCGGTGTTGCTGCTGCGGCTGGCCAAAGTGGCCCAGAAAGAAGGGCGTACGGAGGATGCGCAAAAATGGGCCGAGACCTTGAAGGAGCGTTTCCCGGAGAGCAAGGAGGCCGCCACCCTGGACCGGCTGCTGAAGGGACAAAAGCGGCTCGTGGCCTGCCTGCTGCCCCTGAGCGGCGAATTCGCCAACCCTGGCCGGCATGTGAAACAGGGCATGGAATTGGCGGCCAAGGGCACTTTTCTGGAATTGGATTTCCGGGATACGGCCAATGACCAGGGGGTCGCGGCCAAAATGGTGCAGGACCTGGCTGCCGATCCCCACGTCCTGGCCATCCTGGGGCCTCTCAGCTCCGCCGCGGTCCAGGGCGCGGCCCCGGCCGCGCAGGAGGCCAAAATCCCCCTCATCGCCCTGTCCCAAAAGGCGGATATCACCCAGGCGGGAGATTATGTCTTTCAGACCTTTCTCACCGCCCGCCAGCAGGTGCGGACCCTCATGCGCTTCGCCCTGGAGCGGGGCATCAAACGCTTTGCCGTGCTTTATCCGGACTCCGGGTATGGACAAGCCATGATGCAGCAATTTTTGCAGGAGGCCCAGAACCAGGGCGTGGAAGTGGTGGACCAGGAGGCCTATTCCCCCTCGACCCGGGATTTTGCGCCGGCCCTGGCCTCTCTCAAGGCCATGTATCAGCAGGACCAGGGCTCTCCCGGTTTTGGGGCGTTGTTCATTCCCGATGACGCGGCTGCGGTGGCGGCCGTGGCCGGGCAACTGGAAGCCTATGGCCTGAGGAACGTGCAGCTTCTGGGCACCAACCTGCTGCACGCTCCGGACCTGCCGGAACTCGAGGCCCGGGCCCTGGAGGGCATCATTTTCCCGGACGCCTTCTTTGCCCGGGATACCTCTCCCGCGGTCCAGGAGTTTATTACCGCTTACCGCCAGAAATATAACGAAAACCCGGATTACCTGGCGGCCCAGGGCTATGCGGTGGTGCGGCTGCTCCTCAAGGCCCTGGGAAAAGACAAAAACCTCCAACGCGCGGATCTCCCCAAACGTTTGCTGGAGGTGAAAGAGCTGCCCGGCCTCCCCTGGTTCAAAGGCTTCAACAACGACCGGGAAGCGAAACTTTCCCTGTATCTCCTCACCATCAAGAACGGCGCGGTGCAACTAGCGCAGTGAAGGCATTTTAGGGGGGGCAGGGGTCGCAGGACCTGCCCTCCCCCCGGTATCACCTTTTCCTTTCCGTCCACTCCACACCTACCGCCCCAAAGAGCATCTCCAGGAAAGCGCTTTTGTACGCCGCCAGGCTCCTGTCTTTTCTCATGACCACGGCAATATGATCCGGCTTGAAATAATGCCTGAGGGGAATAAAGTCCAGATTCCGGCTCCGAGGGCCGGGCAGGTCCTGGATCATGGTGGCAAAGGAGATTCCCAGGCCCAATTCCACGTACAGGGAACTCAACTCCACGTTGGCCGACTCCAGGATAACATGATAGTCGACCCCTGCCTTCCGGAGATGGTCTTCCATGGTCAGCCATCCCTCGAATCCGGTCTGGTGGGGGGGCAAAATCAAGGGATAGGCCGCCAACTGCTTCATAGTGACGCGTTTCACCCGGGTTAGGGGATGGCCTTTGGGCACCATAAGAAACATTTCCACCGGCTGCCAGCGCCGGGCCTTCAGGTCCCTGGGGACCATCGACTCCAAGGCCACTCCGAAATCGATCTCCCCGGCTTTGACCAGCTCAATCACTTCGTGCTGGGACCGATCCAGGATGGTCAGCCGCACCTGGGGAAATTGGGCGGCATACTCCTTGATGACCCACCGGAACAGGTGGTAGAGGGTGGTGAAAGGCGCGGCCAGCCGGAGGTGGCCGATCTGTTGCCCCTTGATGGCGTTTATTTCCTCTTGCAGATGCTCATATTGCGCCAAAATCGCCTGGGAAAACTGGAAGAGTTTCTCTCCGGCCACGGTCAGCCGCAATTTCTTCTTACCGATCCTTTCCAGGAGCGGGCAGCCCCACTCTTCTTCCAGGGCCTTGATCTGCTGGCTCAACGCGGATTGGGTGCGGAAGGTGGCTTCCGCTGCCCGGGTAAAGCTCCCCAGCCTGACCACCTGGTAAAACCCCAGAATCTGCTGCCATTCCATATAAGTAATCCTAATTGATAATAGTAAATTAATTAATTTTACTTAATTATATTCCCATCATAAAATCAAGAAAAAAGTTAGAGCAGGAGGATAGCACATGAAACCCTCTCTGAAACCCGGCCTGACCTTCGAGTTCCAGTTCCCGGTACCGGCGGAAAGAACCGTTCCAAACCTCTTGCCGGAATCCCCGGAGTTTCAGCTCATGCCCCGGGTTCTGGCCTCCGGCTATATGGTGGGGCTGATTGAATGGGCCTGCATCAAAGGGATTAACCCCCATCTGGATTGGCCCGCGGAGCAGACCGTGGGCATAGGTTTTCAACTGAACCACTCCGCCGCCACCCCGCCGGGTTTGACCGTCACCGTCAAAGGCAAGTTGGAGAATGTGGAGGGCCGCAAGCTGACTTTTTATATCCTGGCTGAGGATGAATTTGACCGGATCTCCGAGGGCTTTCACCACCGGTTTATCATCGACGCCGCCAAATTTAACGCCAAGGTCGCGGCCAAGCTCGCCAAAAAGACCGGCAGTAACAATTCCTGAGGAGACGCGGCCATGAAACCTTTTTCACCTCCTGGCCGCGGATGAATTCGACCAGATTTCCGAGGGTTTTCATCACCGGTTTGTCATCGACGCCACCAAATTTAACGCCAGGGTGGCGGCCAAACAGGCAAAACCCCGGGGGTTAAATAGCCTGATGGCTTGAAATCAAACCCGAGATTTGGAGGGATTTATGCCGATCCGGGAATACCGCCAAGAGTTTGTGCGGCCGCCCAATCCCAGCGCCCCGCACCTCCGGTGCTTCGCCTCTTTCGAGGAGGATATCGAAGATATCCTGCCGCATCTGCATGCGGTCTTAAGGGGCCACCAATTCTCCAGGCAGCCGCCCATGCTGACCGTGAAGCTCCAAGGCGAACAGGCCCAGCTCATCACCATCTATCCCCGGATGATCGCCATCAACATCGTGAAAGATCAGGAGGAGGCAGACAAGATCCTGGAATGGCTGCGCCAGGTGATCAATGACACCTGGGAAAGACGGCAGGAGATTCAGCCAAGGTTTGACGTCCCTGCCAAGCCCCGCATCCTGGAGATTTTGCGGCTGTTGCCCAAGACCAATTGCCGGCAATGCGGTCTGCCCACCTGCCTGGTCTTTGCCGCCCAGGTGAGCGAGGGTCTCAAGAGCCTCGTCGCCTGCCCGGGTCTGGAGGAGCCTAATCGGGCTAAGCTGGCTGACTACCTGGCCAATTTTGACGGCTTCGGCCCGGCGTGTCCCCGTCCCCCGGGTTATCTACCGAGAAATTCTTAGAATCGGTGGCCCAGGCTTTCCAGCCCGGGTCTGGAAGCCATTCAAAACCTCAAATAGTCCTGAATTGTCATTCTGAGCGCAGCGAAGAATCTCGTATTTTTTGGGGGGTTGAGATCCTTCACTGCGTTCAGGATGACAGAAAGAGAGGTTTTGAAATGGCTTCCAGTATCGAGGCGGGCGAGACCCCTGTCCTACGCCTATTCATGACTCAATGGCATTTTAGAAACTCAGGGACAGCCGCTTTCCCGGGCTGCGCCCCATTTGCGGACCACTACTTGAGATACGGGCGAAAAATATTTATATTTACAAGGCAATTCAGCAGCTAGGATAATCAATCATGCTAACCCGCGTCCCTGGATTCTGGGTGGGCCATGCCAGTGATTTCAAGAATGTGACGGGCTGCACCGTGGTTCTCTGCCCTCCCGGCACCGTGGGGAGCGTGGATATCCGGGGCTCCGCGGCCGGCACCCGCCAGTTGGACGCGCTCCTGGGCTTTCATATCGTCAATGAGGTGCACGGCTTGTGCATCTCCGGCGGCAGCGCCTTCGGCCTGGACGCGGCCGGGGGGGTGATGGAATACTTGGAGGAGCGGGGCCGGGGCTTTGACGTCACCATTACCCGGGTGCCCATCGTGCCCGCGGCGGTGATCTACGATCTCTCCGTGGGCAACTGCCGGGCCCGGCCGGATAAGGCCATGGGCTATGCCGCCTGCCGGGCCGCCCGGGGCGAGCCCCAAGGGGACGGCAGCCTGGGCGCGGGCACCGGCGCCACCGTGGGCAAGCTCCTGGGCATCCACCAGGGCACCAAGGGGGGGCTGGGCACCAGCTTCCTGGAAGGCCCCGACGGCTTAAGGGTGGGGGCTTTAGTGGTGGTCAACGCCTTCGGCGACGTGATCGACCCCCAAACCGGGGAGATCCTGGCCGGGGCCCGCACCGCGCCGGAGAGCAAAGAATTTGCCGATGCCGTCAAGCTGATCCGCCGGGGCGTGGTACGGCGGCGATTCGGCGAGCCCACCAACACCACCATCGGCGTGGTGGCCACCAACGCCCGCCTCACCCGGGAAGAGGCCCAGAAGATCGCCCAGATGAGCCATAACGGCCTGGCCCGCTGCATCCGGCCGGTGCATACCCTGTTCGACGGCGACGCGGTCTTCGTCCTGGCCCACCCCCAGGTCGATGCGGACCTCCACCTCACCGGCCTGCTGGCGGAAACGGCCATCACCCAGGCTATTATCTCCGCGGTAAAATCCGCGCATGGCTTGGGGGTGCTGCCGAGTTATCAGGATTTGAGGAGAGAATGATTCAACAAATAGACCTCATCGTTTTCGACCTGGATGGCACCCTGGCCGATTCCCTGCCGGATTTGACCAATGCCGCCAATTACGCCTGCCGCAGCCTGGGTTTGCCGGAGCACCCGGCGGAGGCCGTTAAAGGGATGATAGGCGGCGGGGAACGCAAATTCGTGGAGCGCTTCCTGGGGCCGGGTAAGGAAGGCCTGCTGGAGGAGGGGCTAAAGCTCTATCTGGATTATTACAGCAGCCATTGCGGCGATTTGACCCGCATCTACCCGGGAGTGAAAGAGACCCTGCCGCTTCTCGCCGGGAAAAAGCTGGCAGTCCTCTCCAACAAACTCCAGAGGCTCACCGAGAAAGTCCTCCGGACCCTGGGCCTCTTTCCCTTTTTCGCTGCGGTCCGGGGCGGGGGCCGGGGGTTGCCTCTGAAACCAGCGCCGGAGCCGCTGCTGGACTTAATGCAGGAATTGCAGACGGAACCGGGCCACACCCTGATGGTGGGGGACAAGACCGCGGACGTATCCGCGGGCAGAGGCGCGGGGGCCCTGACCTTGGGGGTCACTTACGGTTACGGCGACCCGGAGGTTTTAAAGGCCGCGGCCCCCGATTTCCTGGTGGATGACTTCGCCGCCATCCCCGGTATCCTTCTGCCTTGAGAAGTTCAAGGTTCAAGGTTCAAAGTTTAAAGTGATAGAGGCGGGCGAGGACGCCCGCCCCTACGACTGTTAGCCAATAGCCAGCAGCCGGTTATCAGTTTTTTTCCCTGGCCCCTGGCCCCTTATTTGGCCTCCAGCACCAGCTTCACCGTGACCTTGACCACCTTTTTCCCCGGGTCCGGAAAATGGATCGTCTGCACCGCCTGGCTCAAGCATTTGGTCAGGTCTTCATAACCCAGGGGCAGCTTGGGCAGGACCTCTCCCTTAACCTTCCCCCCCGGGCCGATGGCAAAGGTGAGGGTGACCTCTGCGGGCAGATTGACTCCCTTCTTCAGACATTCATGGCAGCACGCGGTCAACTGGGGCTGGGCGGCCTCCAGGGCATCTTTAATGGCCTTTTTGTCCAGGCGGCCTTTCACCTGGGAGACCTGGATACCGACTTTTACTGTGGGCGCCGCCGCAGCCGCACCGGTTTTTCCGGACTCGGCGGGGCTGGCAGGGAGCGCGGTGACATACTTCTCCTGGGAGGATGGGGTGAGCGGAGCCGCCATAGAGGCCACGGGCTGCCGGACCATGAGCTTGGCCCTGGCGCCCGGGGCACCGCCGCCAACGGCTAGGTCGCTGACGCCCTGGGGCAAGGGCAGGGGCTGCTTCACGGTTTCCACTTTGCCGTCAGAGCGCTTGACCTGGTCCACCGCCACAAAGGAGGTGTAAGGGGACATCAGGCTGTACTTGAGGCCCAACGCAGTAATCTCTTTGATAAGGCTTTCGTTATTCTGTCTTTCCAGGCGGCCCTGATCCGCCAGGCGCAGCAGGCGGTGCCTGGCCCAGAGCACCCGCAACGCCGCGTTATCCGGACTGGCCTGGTCCGGAGCCACCTTGATTTTCTGCTCAAATTTCCCCCGGGCAGTACTGCCGGTCACCACTATGGTGCCGCTGGGGCTGCCCCGGTATTTGCCCAGCAAAGTGAGGGGCCGCTGTGCGAAGAGGTCCGGCAGGTGGGGAGGTTCCAGGTCGGTGGCGTCGAAGCCATCGAAGGAGACTTTGATGTTGGTCAACACCGGGCTCTCGATGTAGCGGCGGAATCTGGCGGCCTGTTTGGCGGCCTCACCGGGATTCAGAACCACGAAAGGCTCTCCCTGGCCGGCCCGGGCCATGCCCTCGATGAGGTGGCGGTTGACGGAAGTGCCGATGCCGAAGGGGAAGAGGTTGGCGGCACCCAGGTTCTGGCGGATGAGCTCGAAAGTCTGGGGTTCCACGTGCACGTAACCGTCCGTGGCCACCACCACGATGCGGGAGGTGTCCGGGGTCCGGGGCAGGTTCAGGGCCTGCTTCAAGGCCGTCAAAATTTCCGTGCCGCCCCCGCCCGTCTGGCCTTTGATAAAGCTCGCGGCCTTTTGTTTATTCGCGGGCGTAGCTGGCAAGGAGCCGGACGCGGACAGGACCTCCGGCGCGCCTTCAAAGAGCAGCACATTGAAATAGTCTTGGGGCTTGAGGCCTTTGAAGAGGTCTGACATCAGAGCCTTGGTGGTGTCCAGGGGAAAGCCGTGCATGGAGCCGGAGATATCCACGATGAAGATATACTCCCGTTTGACCACCGTTTCCGGTTTGACCCGGGCCGGGGGCTCCATCATCAGCAGAAAGAAATTCTCGTCCCGGCCCGGGTACAGGAGCAGACCGCTGTTGATGCGGTCCCCGGCCAGAGTGTAACGCAGGACGAAATCCTTGGTGCCCGCGGTGGCCGGGTCCTTCAGGCTGACCCGGGCCGAATTGGGGCTGGGGTATTTCACTTCGATTTCATGGCTGGGGCTGGAGAGCTTGGCGATGGGCAGGCCGCTGTTGATTTCCGCGGTCAAATCGTAACTGAAAGGCGGGGCCTCGCCCTGGTGGAGATAGGGGTTTTTCACCCAGCGTTCCGTGTCCGGGGCTCCGGCCGCGTCCATATTGGAATAGCGGGGACCCACCACCGTGGGGAAGACGAACTCATAGGTCTGGTCTTCCGGCACCAGCAGTTCCTGGTATTGCAGTTCCACCTTCACTTCGTCGCCGGGCAGGATATTGGCCACATTCATCTGGAAGACATTGGGCCGCTGTTGCTCTAAGAGCGACGTGGTCTTGCCTTCCACCTTGGCCCGTTCATAGGTCTGCCGGGCCTTTTGCCGCTCCATGATCTGGGCTTCGATGATTCTTTGGCCCACAGTCATGCGCATGGCGTGGACCGCGGCCCGGGTGGACGCGGGAAAGACATAGATGGCCTCCAGGGCCTTTTTCCCTTGGTTCTTGTAGACCTGGGTGACCTTTACCTCAGCCACCACCCCGGTAATCTTGATGTCGGCCCGGGTGGATTTGAGGGGCAGGAGGTCTTTCTGGGGGGCATCGGTTTTGACCAGAAAGTAGGGGGAGAGAGTCTTGTCCGGACCAGGCACGCGTGCCGGCCCCGATTCCAGGGGCCGGGCAGCAGTGGTAAGAAGCAGGAGCAGCATTAACAACGACATCAAACCGGCAGGGAGCAGCAGTTTTTTCATTATTCTTCCTTGTTATCTGGAGAAGAGGTTGAGACCAGATGTTCTCCGCTGAAATTATAGTTTCCCGGGAAATCAGGGGCTTCTTCCCGGTCAAAGCCGGTGCAAGTTGCCCCAGCCATTTTAACCTTAGATAGAAAATTTAAATCTTAAGTTAAAGAAAGAAATTAAAACCTCCAGCATTTCTCCCTCCGGGGGCAGCCGGGTCTGCTGATGGGTCAAGTATGCAGCCAGGCGTCCATTTCCGGTTTTCCGGCCCCTCCCAGGGAGCTGAGAGCCAGACGCAATTTTATTGACAGACCAGGAGGAGCTTAATATATTTGCAGGTTAAAGGCGGTGTAGCTCAGTCGGTTAGAGCATGCGGCTCATATCCGCAGTGTCCGGGGTTCGAATCCCTGCACCGCCACCAATTTTTTAAGTCATTGTCAACCATTGAGGAGAAAATGGATATGAAGAAAATTATCACCTTGGCTGCTGCCGGGACGTTTCTTCTGAGTCTCCAGGGCGCTTCCCTGGCTCAGGAGAAGACTCCGCCAGCAACCCCACCCATGGTGGAAAAGCAGGCCCCGGCCGCGCCGAAGGTCGAAGCTCCGGCGGTGAAAGCCCCTGAGACAAAGGCGCCAGAGACCAAGACTCAAACCAAGGCGACCAACAAGAAATCCAAGATAAAAAAGAAGATCAAGGCCAGGAAGGCCAAAAAAGCCAAACCTAAGGCTCCGGCCGAGTAAAGCGGCTCAAGAGGGTTGCCAGACCTTGGCTCCGGGATCAAAGGCCTTGCCTGCCTGCCCTTCCGGAGCCGCAACCGTGAAGGATCACGATGAAAAAAATTATTGCCATCGCCATGGCGGGGATCTTTGCCTTGAGCCTCCAGGGACCGGTCAGGGCTCAGAAAGAAATGGCGCCGCCGCCAATACCGCCTCTCCTGGAAAGTCAGAAGCCTCTTGATCACCCGGAGGTCAAGGGATCGGCCCAACCTCCAAAGCAGGAGGAGCAGAAGGCCAAGGCTAAGCCAAGTAAAAGGAAAAAAACCGCGAAGACGGCAAAGGCTAAAAAACCGGCCAGCAAGAAGCGCCACGTCGCTGCCAAAAAGAAAAACCAGAAGTCCAGCTTAAAAAAGCGCCCTGCCGCAATTCACCGACAGGCAGGCCCTGAGGAAAGTTAACTCAAAAGGAAATGGCCTAACATTTCCCCCTCAATCAAGGGAGGACAGGCGATGAACTTTAAAGGGAAAGTCGGGATTTTGGGATTGGCTTTGCTCCTGGCCTTGGCCACGGGAGCGCTGGCTCAATCGCAACAGCTGGCGTGGGATGGGACTCAATGGAAAGTGTTTCCCCAGGAGATCAAGGTGGCCTATGTCAAAGGCGTATTGAACATGGCTGCCTTTGAAACCGCTTCGGCCGGACCCGCCGGGGCCCCGTGCATCTCCCGGAGCTTCACTGAGGAGCTGAAAACCAAGACCTTGGGCCAGGTCATCGCTGAAGTAGATAAGTTCTATAAAGATAATCCTGGCAAGATCAAGACCCCGGTGATTGAGGTGGTGCTACAGCGCTGCACCAAGCTTTGTGCGGTGCCGCCCCCGGCGAAGGGGCCAAAGAAATAAAATCGGCGCAGGGCGGGGGCGGTGGGTGGTTTTTTCTATGACCGCTATGAAAAACCCCAAGGCCGCGCCTGAGGCATTACCCTGAAGATGCGGTGCGGACAGTTCTTAGACCTCTAATCCTGCTTTTTTAACCCCGGAGGGGAGGAAGTCCATGAATTTGAGGGCAACGGTTGTGGTGGCAATATTGGCCTTGCTCCTGGGCCTGGCTAGCGCCGCCCTGGCCATGGAGAAGGCCTTTTTGTGGGACGGCAGCCACTGGGCCCAGGCCTCCACTGACGGCAAAATCGGCTATATTTTCGGCATCGGCAATCTGTCCGACTTCGAGAGTGCGGCCAGCCGCGGTAAAGGGGCGTGCCTCACCAGGGCTTTTGCGGATGAACTGAAAGGCAAGACAGTGGCCCAGATCGTCGCTGAGGTGGATAAATTCTATAAAGATAATCCGGATAAAATGAAAACCTCGGTCATCGAAGTGGTGCTGCGGCAGTGTACTTCGGTCTGCGCTCCAGAAATGAAAGCCGGAGGGAAGAAGTAATGAAAAAAGCCTTCGTCCTGGTAGTGGTGGCAGCGATGGTGCTGGGGGGATGCTCTGGGATGTCTAATACCCAACAGAGAATGTTAAGCGGTGGGGCTATTGGGGCCAGCGGCGGCACCCTCATCGGTTGGGCCGCGGGTTGTCCGGCCTGCGGCGCGGCCATCGGCGGCGCGGCTGGCGTGGCGGGCGGCTATGTTTACGACCAATACCAAAAATCCCAAGGCCGGCCATAAGGCTTGAAATGAACTTACAAAAAAGGGAGGTGGCCGGTCCACCTCCCTTTTTTTATGCGGTTGCGGTTTGTAGTTCTTACAATTTATTTCAGATTGGCCAGATAATTCACCAGGGCCTGCATTTCCCAGGGCCGCAGATATGCGTAACTGGGCATCTTGGCCCCGGGGTGGCCGTTGCGGGGCCGGATAAGCGCCCCTTGTACGTCCGCGGGATTGAGTCTGGACCCGATCTGGTCCAGAGGGGCGGCCTCCTTGCCGCCTTGCCCGTGTAAGGAGTGGCAGGCCCAGCAACCCAGACGCTGGGCCAGGTCAGGGGCAGAGAGAGGGGCTGGAACTGCAGCCAGGGAAAAGAGCAGCATCAACCCCAGTCCGGCCAGAGGGCCCGTTCTCCTCAAGGCCGGGCCTCACCCTCAGCGATCATCTTCTCGAACTGGGCCTTTTCCGGATGCTGGGGGTTGAGGGCTATGGCCCTCTTGAACAGAGCCGCGGTCTTGGCCTTTTCCCCCTGGCCATAATAAGTAACCCCCAAGTTGATTATGGCCACTACATAATTAGGATCAATCTCCACGGCTTTCTGAAACGCAGCGATCTCTTTGGCCCGCAGCTCGGGTATGCCAAGTTGATTGGCTTTGAAACGATAGGCCATACCCAGCATGTTGTAGCCGGCCGCAGCCCGGGGTTCCAGGTCCACGGCCTTCTGAAAATTGGCAATGGCCTGATCGTACTCCTGCTTCTGAAAGTTGACAAACCCGGCCTGCATATATTTCTCTGCTGTCTCTCCACCTCCGCCGCAGGAAGTCAGAATCGCCAGAATGACGAATCCAATGATAAACTTATACATTATCCCTCCTTAGTCCTTTAAAGAGAGCTTGGCAACAATGGCAATAAGATTCCGCTACCAAACCACCATCAAAAATGCGGCGCGGTGCCGCGGGCGCGCTTTTCCCCCGCGGACGCTCCTACCTGAAAGCGCCTTTGACGCTGTTTTGGCCCGGGTGGGGCAGCCGCCTCCAGGTGGCTGCCTCCATCAGAATCAAATATGCCTACTGGTCAAGAAACTAATCGGCAGATCCTGCCAAGAGTTATAATTTTTTCTTGAGAGCCGGCAATATTTCTGAGCCCCTGGCTCCTGGATTAATATCTCGAAAGGGACTCATCGTCGCTTGGCAGGAACCCTGAGCCCTCCCTTGCCGTTTTATCTCTGCCATTTACCTGTTTTTGCCGGGGCCTTTAATATTTTCCACAAAATAGTTGGCTCCTCCCGTGTAGTTGAAATAGCTGCATACTTCAGGAGTTAGCTTATCGGCTCGAATATTTCTTTCAATGGTCACTTCCGGCTCATCTTCCATATCGAAAATGACGGCCTCACTCTTGGGCACATCTGGATCATAGAGCATCACGGAGGGCTTCAAGGGATTTTTGGGATTAACCGACATCACCAGGGCCAACACCCCATTGGACAGAAGCACCGCCGTCCCCGGGGGATAAATGCCAAGACAACGGATAAATAGGAGCAGGAGTTCCAAATCGAGCGCATTCTGGCATTTGGTATACATATGCGACAGAGCCTGGTAGGGATTCATGGCTTTTTGGGGATCAGCATTGTTGCATAAATTGTCATACGTATTAACAATACTGGTAATCCGGGCCAATTTCGAGATTTTTTCCCCTTTTAAAAGGTTAGGATAACCATTTCCATCGTATTGCTCATGGTGCTGCATAATTACCAAGGCGGCATTACTTGGAAAAGCGTTGGTTTTGGCGACAATCTCGACACCATAACGCGGATGTAAATGGATAAGACTTTGCTCTGCTTTTGTTAACGGCGTGGGTTTTTT
The DNA here is from genome assembly GCA_021813445.1 of Deltaproteobacteria bacterium. Lineage (GTDB taxonomy): Bacteria > Desulfobacterota > Desulfobaccia > Desulfobaccales > 0-14-0-80-60-11 > SURF-52. The sequence goes on along the minus strand of JAKAKP010000076.1, from coordinate 2,584 downwards.
AAGAACTTTATTATCAATCCTGGTTTTGCCGAGGTCATGAAAAAGCGCCCCCAGCCCTAAATCGTGCATCTCAGTGGGGGTCAGTTTAGCTTTTGCACCTAACATGAGTGCTAAAACAGAAACATTTAAAGAGTGATAGTAAATGCTTTCTTCAGTTTCTTTAATAGTCATAAGATGCATGATCGAGTCGGTATCGCTAAGAAATTTCTCCGCTATGCTCGAAACTAAGGTTTTGGCACTGGTTACTCCTTCTTTGGAGCCGGCAACCATCTTTCCCATAATATCGGGAATATCTTTGATAGTTGAGTTATAATGGTCGGTACATTTCCGCAGATTTTCTCGTTTTTCTTTCAGTATTTCAATCCGCTCCTTCTTTATCCTCCACAGCAGCTGTATTACCGGGTCATCTTGGGGCGGCGGCGCTGGCGCCCGCGGTGTCTTGGGCTTCCCCTGGCGGTCTTCGAGGGGTAAGGGCAGGCAGTCGCTTTTCTCCGGGATATAATAAACTTCGGTGATACCAGATTTTTTCAGCGAATCTATCTGGGCTGGATTTTTTATTTTGAACCGGTTAAACAGAAAAGGATGGCCGAACCAGCCTTCATTCAGCCGGATAAACATGCCCGGCTGTAACTGTTCCAACTTGATCCGCATCTCCGTAGTCATATTCTTAACCCATATATAGAAATCGCGATCCGAACCGGACCGGAACCTAATCAATGTACTAATCGGCAAATCCGGCCAAAACTTCCAGTAATTTTTCCACGGTGTCCGGATTTGCAGGTACGGCGCCGGGAGCCGCCGCTGGCGAGGAGAGGACCCCCTGGGCCGCTAATACTTGTTTCCAGAGGGGCGCCGGGTGGTTTTGGCAAAAATGGGACACCTGCTGCAGGCGGTTGCCCAAGTCCCAGAGGGCAAAGCGGCGGGGCGGGTCGTCAGCTGCGTCTTCCGGATGGAGGCAGGCCCGGGTCACCTCTTGCCAGGCCCGGGGCAGGAGCTGGGCCCCTCCGGAAACCACCCCCCAGGCTCCGGGCCGGCTGAGAAACCGCGTTTCCTCGGTCTCATAGAAGGCAAACCCGGGCCGGGCCGCGGCTGCGTGATGGTAATGGAGAAAGCGGCGCATCTCCCCCTGGTAGATCAGGCCCTGGACCCCCGGCAGGGCCGCCAGCTTTTTGAAGACCTGGGTGCGCAGATTCAGATGCTTGAACGTCACCTGCCGCTGGCGCACTACCCGGGGCAGATTGAGGAGAATGAGGGGCAGTTGAGTTTCTGCCAGCAGGGCCTGACAGGCCTGGGGCAGGCCCCGGTTGCTGTGGTACCACAGGGGGGCATCCGCCAGGAACAGGGAACCGTCGTACCGCTGGCGCCGGACTTCTTCCCGGACCCAGGCGCTGCACTTCTGGGTTTCCTCCAGGGTCTCACCGGTAGTGCCGAAAAAAATGGGGACCCGGCCTCCCACCAAGGGCAGGAGGAAGGTGAACAATTCCAGGCGGGTGGAGAGTGGCAGGTCCAGGGCTTCCCCGGCCATAGGACTCCCGGCCAGCAAGCCGTCCGCCGCGGGCAGGACCCGGGCCACCAGCCGCTCCAGGCCGGCAATATCCAGGCTGCCATCCCCGGTCAGGGGGGTGACCAGGTCGATGATCAGGCCCTCGGGGGGGGCAGGGGAAGCGGATGGATCGCCCATACTCTATCTGCCTTAGAAGTTCAAAGGTCAAGGTTCAAAGTTCAAGGTAAAAAGAATTTGTGCTTCAAACATTCTGTGGAACATTTATTAATAGGCCTTTGGTCCCCAGAAAAGTTCCCTCGAAGACTTACGGTTAACTCTTAGCACTTGACTTTGAACTTTGAACTTTGAACTAAATTTACACCGTAAACTTAAACTCCCCCCGGCCCAGGAGGTCGTGGAGGTGGACGATGCCGATGACGGTCTGGTCTTCGTCCACCACCGGCAAGACGGTGATAGCCTGGTGCTCCATGAGCTCCAGGGCCTGGGAGGCCAGGGCCCCGGGGCCGATGCACCGGGGTTTGGGGGTCATCAGGTCCTTGGCCTTTTTGTCCCGGATATCGCCAAACTTCTTCAGGGCCCGGCGCAGGTCGCCGTCGGTGATGATGCCTTTCAAGACCCGGCGGCGGTCCACCACCAGGGTGGCCCCCAGTTTCTTGGCGTCTATCTCCTGGACTGCCTCTTCCAGGGTCTGGTCGCTCAGGTTCAGGGGAATCTGCTCGCCGCCGCGCATCACCTCGGAGATGGCCAGGGTGAGGCGGGCGCCCAGGCTGCCCCCGGGGTGAAAACGCCGGAAATCATCGGCCTTAAAGCCCCGTTTGGTGAGGAGGACCACGGCCAGGGCGTCGCCCATGGCCAGCATGGCGGTGGTGCTGGCCGTGGGGGCCAGTCCCAGAGGACAGGCTTCCCGGGGCACCCCGGTGTCGATGGTCACCCGGCTGTGCCGGGCCAAAGTGGACTGGGGCCGGCCGGTAAAGGAGATCACCGGTGTCTCCAGGCGCTGGAAACTGGGCAGGAGGATGGTCAGCTCCTTGGTTTCGCCGCTGTTGGACAGGGCCATGAGCACGTCTTCCTTGGAGACCA
>JAKAKP010000084.1 GCA_021813445.1 Deltaproteobacteria bacterium | reverse complement strand
TCGTTGCCGCGCATAATGGCTGCCTCCAGATAACATATTGTTATCGTTGACTATAACACCTTATCGGCATTATGGACAGCGTTATTTTAGGGGCATCAAGAAAAGAGTTTTTCAACAGCCTGCTAGAAGCCATTTCAAACCCTCTATTTCTGTCATCCTGAACGCAGTGAAGGATCTCCCCCTCGAAAATATGAGATTCTTCGCTGCACTCAGAATGACAATTCGGGGTTATTTGAGGTTTTTAAATGACTTTTAATTAGTCCGGGGTTGGCACTAATACCAATTCGTAATCAAAGAAGTATTTTCTCGCACCTTTTTGATGGCAACTTGGTACATAGCGATTGCCAAAAGTTTTTTCGGGGCACAGCAAACTGCGCCCATGATTTCCAATCGGTAAAAACATATAAATTGCCTGGCTTCCTAAAAGCAGCCGGGCCAGCAGGACCAGTGACCGCGAGGGCGCACTTGCGCCTTTGGCGGGGCAAGGCGGTAAATTCTGTAGATAAAAGGGAAGGTCAAGCCTCTCATCAGCAGAGAGGCAGGGGGATGGAGAAGGAGCCTTTCAGGCATTCCCAGGGAGCGAGGTCAACGCCAGCCGCATCCCGCCAGGGGGCGCCTCCGGTTCTCTAGTGCAAAAGACCTTTTAACGCTCCCTTAATCGCCATAATTGCTCAATTTTGCTGGGAGGCAGGCGGACTGGTCTGGGCCAAAGTGTGCCGCAGGTCGGCGATGAGACGGCGGTAGCGTTCCACCATCTCCTGCATCTGCTGTTGCTGCTCCTCCAGGAGGCCCTTTTCTTCGCGGATCCTCTGGAGCTCCGTGCTCAGCTGGTAATTTTCACGGAGCAGCGCCTTGTTCTCCACTTCCATGGCCATGAGCTGCTCTCCCAAGCTGAGGCGCTCTTCCTCCAGGTCTGATTCCCGGCGGCTGAGTTCCTGGGCCTTGTTGGCATAGGCCTCTTCCAGGCGATTCACCAAATGTTCCTGGGTGGTCTGCACCACCAGGTTTTTATAAAGCTGTGACCAACTGTCATACCCGAGGCAGACGTTGGCGACATAATGAAAGCGGCGGCGCTCCTCGGATTTGAGCCCCCGGTAAAAACTTCCCAGCTTGCTGTCGGAGAGGGCGGCCAGGGCGTTCTGGAAGCGCCTGCCGTCCCGTTCCGGATCAATAATCAACGGGGTCTGGTTGATGAGGTCCTTAATGATTTTGATATGTAAGGTGCTGGTCATAGATACCCTGTTGCTGTCTCAGAATTCCACTACTGCATCATCGCCCAGAAGCAGTTGCAAGGAGCGATGACGGTTGTGCCGGGATACCCGGGCGTAGCGGCCGATGAGGCTGTCCTCCAGGCGGTCCACCTGAAAGACCGTGACCCCGGACAGCAGCACGGAGTGTTCAATGACCGAGCCCTCTACCCGGGAGTGGTCCCCGATGCTGGTGAAGGGGCCGACAAAACTGTCTTTGATCAGGCAATGGGCGCCGATGGCTCCCGGCCCCCGGATTTTGGAGTTGATAATCTGGGTGCCGGCCCCGATGCTCACCCGGCCGCTTACCTGGCTGGCCGCGTCCACCTCTCCCAGGATCTCCCGTTGCCCCCAACTGTCCAGGACCATGGTGTTGGCGGTCAACAGGTCGTCTTTTTTCCCCGTGTCCAGCCACCAGCCTTCCAGGGACTGCCAGCCCACCCGTTTACCCTCATCCAGGAGCATTTGGATGGCGTCCGTGATCTCCAGCTCCCCCCGCCAGGAAGGGGATAATTTATCAATGGCTTGGTGAATACAGGGAGAAAAAAGGTACACTCCCACCAGGGCCAAATTTGTGGGCGGCTCCTTGGGTTTTTCCACCAGCCGCACGAGCCGCCCCTGGCCGTCCACTTCGGCGATCCCGAACTGGGAGGGGTTCTCCACTTCCTTGAGCAGGATCAACGCATCCAGGGCATCCTGCCGGAAGGAGTCCAGGAGATGGTTGATGCCGCTGCCGATGAGGTTGTCCCCCAGGTACATGACAAAGGGGGAGTCCTGCAGGAACCCCCGGGCGGTTTTCACGGCGTGGGCCAGGCCCCCGGGTTCCGCCTGCAGGATATAAGTAAGCTCCACCCCCCACCGGGAACCGTCCCCCACCTCCTCTTTAATGGACTCCCCGGTCTCGGGGCTGATGATCACGCCCAGGTCCTGGAGCCCGGCTTTAGCCATATTTTCAATGACGTAATGGAGAATGGGTTTATTGGCTACGGGCACCAGCTGCTTGGCCCCGGTATGGGTCAGGGGCCGCAGGCGCGTGCCTTTGCCGCCGCTCAGGATCAAGCCTTTCATAACCGCTCCTGTGTGTATTATCGACTGGTGATACATAAAGCTTAACTTTGTTTAAGGTTTGAAACAATTTTTTTCCCCGGGAGAGACGCTTTTCTCCGTCTGCGCCGGGTTTGCATTTAGGCCCCGAATATGGTACGGTCAGCCAAATTTGCGGGCCTGCCCCCGGCCCCGGACAAGGACCTGGACATGAGCGAACGTGAGGAACCCTCCCGGGAATTGGAATTGGCCGAACGGGTCCGCCCTTTGGTGAACGAGATTCTGGAGCGTTTCAACCAGGAAAACATCACGCCCCCGGAAGCGGGCATGGTGGTCCTGGCCCTGATCAGCCGCTTGTTGGAAGTCATGGAAGGGCAGCCTGAACCCCGGCGCCAGTTCATTTTAAACCTGATAAATGTGATAAATAGTTACTTGGTACAGGAAGTAGGGGCCGCCCCCCAAAGTTGCCCGGGCGGGCCCTGCGGCCCGGATTGATTCTTTTCCGGTTATGTTCAACTCGGAAACGTAGATAAACAGTAACTTTATAATGAAATATCATTAAGTTATAATATTATTCAGCCATGAACGGCAAAGCCCGCAATATTCTGGAGTTGGTTGGCCACACCCCCATCGTGCGCCTCAATCGCCTCAATCCCAACCCCCAGGTGGAAGTTTACGTCAAGCTGGAGTATTTCAACCCCGGGGGCTCCGTCAAAGACCGCCCCGCCCTTGCCATGATCGAGGCCGCGGAGGCCTCCGGCGAACTAACCCCGGACAAGACCATCCTCGAAGCCACCAGCGGCAACACCGGCATCGGCCTGGCCATGGTGGCCGCAGTCAAAGGCTACCGCATAGTTCTGGCCATGCCGGAGTCCGCCAGCCTGGAGCGCAAGCGCATCCTCAAGGCCATGGGTGCGGAACTGCTCCTTACCCCCGCACACCAGGGCACCGACGGGGCCATCGAAGAGGTCTACCGCCTGACCCGGGAAAACCCGGAGAAATACTTCCTTGCGGACCAGTTCAACAACCCCGACAACCCTGCGGCCCACCAGAGCACTGCCCGGGAGATCTGGGAGCAGACCGAAGGCAAAGTCACCACGGTCATTGCCACTATGGGCACCACCGGCACCCTCATGGGCCTCTACCGCTTCCTGAAGGAGTTCAACCCTGAGATTCAGGTGATCGGGGTGGAACCCTACCTGGGCCACGCGCTCCAGGGCCTGAAAAACATGAAGGAGTCGTATAAGCCGGGGATCTTCGACAAGACCATGGCCGATGAGATCGTGCACGTGGAGGACGAAGAGGGGTTCGAGACCGCCCGCCGCCTGGCCCGCCAGGAGGGCTTATTTCTGGGTATGAGCTCCGGGGCCGCGGTGGCCGTGGCCCTGCGCAAGGCCCGGGAGAGGGCCTCCGGCCTCATCGTCGCCATCGCCCCGGACGGCGGGGAGCGCTATCTCTCCACGGCTTTGTTCACCGAAAAGGAAGCCCCCACCCTGCAGTTTTACAATACCCTGGTCCGGGCCAAAGAGGCCTTCGACCCCCGCCGGGCCGGGGAGGCGGTGCTCTTCACCGACGGCCCGGCTCTGAACGCCTCCCTGTCCCTGGGGGTGGGCCGCCGCCTGGTGGTGGCCGACCTGCTGCAGCGCTATCTTCGCTCCCGGTCCTTCCAGGTGCGCCAGGTGGTGAGCCTCATCGACCTGGACGACCGGGCCCTGGCCGGGGCCGCCGCTGCGGGCCAGGACCTGGCCGAATTCACCGGCCAGTTCCGGAGGGAATTGTTCCAGGACCTGGAAGAGCTGGGAATCCAGGAAGGCAACCTCTATCCTCTGGCCTCAGAGCACGTCGAGGATATGATCCTCTTAACCCGCCGCTTGCTGGAGCGGGGCTTTGCCTATGAGAAGCTGCGCTCCGTCTATTTTGACATCTCCCGCTTCCGGGATTACGGCCGCCTGTCCCGGGTGGACCTGAGCAAAATCAAGGTGGGGAAAACCGTGGACCTGGACGAATACGCCAAGGAAAACCCCCGGGATTTCACTCTCTTCAAGCGGGCGAAGCTGGCGGAGCTGAAAAAAGGGCTCTACTTCTCCACTCCCTGGGGCAAGGTGCGGCCCAGTTGGCACCTGGAGTGCGCGGCCATGGCCCTCAAACACCTGGGACAGACCGTGGACTTCCACGTGGGCGGCATCGAGTCCCTCTTCCCCCACGAGGAAAACGAAAACGCCCTGTTTACTGCGGCCACGGGCAAGCCCCTGGCCCGGGCCTGGCTCCACTGCGCCCGGGTGCTCCAGGAGGGCCGCCCCCTCAAAGAGGAGGGCCCGGCCACCGTTCGGGAACTCCTGGACCAGGGCTTCCAGGGCCGGGATGTGCGCTATTTTCTCCTGGCCACCCACTACCGCAAGCCTTTGAGTTTTACCGCGGCCAACCTGAAGGCCGCGGCCGCGGCCCGGGCCCGCCTGGATCATTTTCTGGAGCGCCTCCACCTGGTATCCGGGGCCGGGCCGGTGCAGGCCAACCTGGAAGAGAGGCTCTTTCTCCTGAAAAAAGAAATGGTCTCCGCCCTGGACGACGACCTGAACATCTCCCGGGCCCTGTCCACGCTTTTCGCCCTGGTGGGGGATTTGAACGCCGACATCGACCGGGGCCGCCTGGGCCACGGCGACGCGGCCGCGATTCTGGCCCGGCTCCAGGAACTGGACGAAGTGCTGGGGGTCATGGCCCCGCCCCGCCCCCCCCTGGCCGCGGCCCTGGAGACCCTCCTCAAGCAACGGGAAGACGCCCGGCAACGCCGGGATTGGGCGGCAGCCGACCGCCTGCGCCAGGAACTGGCGGACGCGGGCATCGAGGTCCTGGACACCCCCGCCGGCCCCCACTGGCGCCGGCGGCAGTAAAGAAAAAATTATTGGGGGAGGGGGCCAGGGGTCCGTAGCCCAGGCGTCTCGCCTGGGGACCCTAGTCCTCCCCCAAATCCCCTCCCCCAACCCCAGACATTTTTTCTTAAAGGACGACATGATGACCACCGCCCTGGTGTTGATTGACCTGCAAAACGATTATTTCCCCGGCGGCAAAATGGAGTTGGAAGGAAGCCTGCCGGCCAGCCTGCGGGCCAGAGAAGTCTTAAATTTTTTCCGGGAAAAGGGCCTGCCGGTGGTGCATATCCAACACCTGGCCGCACGGCCGGGAGCCACCTTCTTTCTGCCGGACACGGAGGGAGTGCGGATTCACCAGCATGTGGAGCCGCGGGCGGGAGAGGCGGTATTCCAGAAGAACTTTCCCAACAGCTTCCGGAACACTCCCTTGCTGGACCATCTCCGGGAAAAGCAGGTGAGGAAAATAGTGATTTGCGGCATGATGACCCACATGTGCGTGGACGCCACGGTCCGGGCCGCGTTCGACCACGGCCTGGAAGTCACGGTGATCCACGACGCTTGCGCCAGCCGGGCCCTGGCCTTCGGCGGGCAAACCATCCCCGCGGCCCAGGTGCACGGGGCCTTTTTGGCGGCCCTGGGTTTTATCTATGCGAAGGTGGTCAGCGCCGCGGAGTTTCTAAAGACCGCCATTACCTAATTAAAATATTGGGAACAATTAGAGGCTTACAAAAACTCTGGTGGCACAGGCGTCTCGCCTGTGCTAATTTATTCTTAAATTAAAAAAGCCTATAAGCCATTTCAAAACTTCCTGTCATCCTGAACGCAGTGAAGGATCTCAACGCCTCGAAAATACGAGATTCTTCGCGGCGCTCAGAATGACAGTTTAGGACAAGTTGAGCTTTGAAAATGGCTTTTAGAAATTATTAAGTTAAAGTAATTTTGAGAAATCTGCTCATGCGTTAATTCAAAATCATTGTAGAAAAGGATTCCGATGGTTATGTGGCCTGTCCCCTGGATTAAAAGGGGTGGTGGTGGGACAGGGCGATACTTATGAAGCAGCTCTGGCCGATGTTAAGTCCGCCATCAGCTTTCATATCGAGAGCTTCGGCCTGGAAGTCATCCATACTTAAAGTCTTCCACCTTAAGGACGATTTGTACTCAGGCAGGGATTTCCAGGAAAGATTTCTTAGCAGCCTACAATAAAGAATAGGTCAGCTTCTTCCATAATGCCTACTTTAGAATTCTTCCGCCTCCAGACCCGGGAAGAGGTCCTGGCCCTGTATTCCCGCTTTGCGCCCGTGGGCGCGGAGGAAGTGGACCTGGCCGGGGCTTTGGGCCGGGTGCTGGCCGCGGCCGCGCCCGCGCCCGAGGACGTGCCCGGATTCCTCCGGGCCACCATGGACGGCTACGCGGTCAAGGCCGCGGATACCTTCGGGGCCAGCGTGGGTGCGCCCCAGTATCTGGAGCTCAAGGGCGAGGTGCCTATGGGCGCAGTGCCGGCGCGGCCCGTGGCCGGGGGGGAAGCCCTGCGGGTCCCCACCGGGGCCATGCTGCCGCCGGGCGCGGACGCGGTGGTCATGTTGGAATACACCGCCGAGCACCCGGACCGGACCCTGGAGGTGCGGCGGCCCGTGGCCCCCGGGGAAAACGTGTTGCAACCCGGAGAAGACGTGGGCCGGGGGGAAGTCCTCTTCGCGGCCGGAAGCCGGCTGCGGCCCCAGGACTTAGGGCTATTGGCCGCCCTGGGGGTGACGCGGCTATCCGTGCATCGCCGCCCCCGGGTGGCAATTTGGTCCTCCGGCGATGAAATCGTCCCCATCACCCAGCAGCCGGGGCCGGGCCAGGTGCGGGACAGCAACGCTTATCTGGCTGCGGCCCAGGTGGCCCAGTGGGGCGGGATTCCGGATATTAAAGGCATCATCCCCGACGACTTCTCGGCCCTGAAAGACGCTTTAGTTGCGACCCTGCCAGAGGCCGACCTGATCCTCATCTCCGGGGGCTCCTCCGTAGGCGCCCGGGACCTGACCCTGGAGGCCATCAAGGCCCTGCTCGGGGCCGAGGTCCTGGTGCACGGGGTGGCGCTGCGCCCCGGCAAGCCCACCATCCTGGCCGCCGTCGGCCAGCCGCCCCTGCCTTTGCTGGGTCTCCCGGGCCATCCCGCGTCCGCGGCGGTGGTCATGGAGGTCTTGGGCCGACCGCTCCTGGCCCGGCTGGCGGGGCTGGCCGCGGCCCCTCCCTGGGGCCGGGAAGTGCCGGCGCTGCTGTCCCGGAACCTGGCCGGGGCCAGCGGCCGGGAAGACTTCGTGCGGGTTAAGCTGCGCCGGGAGGGGGTCACCCTCTGGGCCGACCCGGTGCTGGGGCCCTCGGGGCTCCTTTCCCCCCTGGTCAAAAGCGACGGCCTGGTGATGATCCCCCTGGGGCTGGAAGGTCTGTTGCGGGGAGAAGCGGTGACGGTGCGGCTGTTTTCGTAGGGCGGGAAAGTGAAACGCATCCCACCTTCGGCAATCTAGTGGCGGGATGCGCTGCGCTTTCCCGCGCTACATGATATTTGCCCATTATTACTTATTTTTATTAATCAGCGGCCCTTCCAGGGGGCGCCGAAAAGTCTGCATAGGCTGGAAAGCCTGGGCCACCGGTCCTTTGCCCCCTTCCCCAGAAACCCCTTGCCTCACTTGCCCTTCCTGGCGATCTTGCGCTCGTAGGCCGACTCGATCTTGGTCAGCAGGTCCTCCACCGGGCAGGGCTTCAGCAGGTAGTCGTACCCTCCCAGTTGCATGATCTCCAGGGCCGCGTCCATGGAGGCATGGCCAGTGAGGATGATGACTTCCACTTGAGGGGCTATTCTTTTGATCTCGGCCAGGGTGGCGATGCCGTCCATATCGGGCATGCGCACATCCAGGACCATCACGTCGTAGGCAACATTCTGCAGCTCTTCCAGAGCCTCCCGGCCGCTGCCCAGGGTGGCCACCTCCAGCCCCTGGGCCCGCAGCATCTTGGCCAGGGTGGTGCGGAACCGTTCTTCGTCATCCACCAGCAATATCTTGGGGGTCATTATCTTCTCCGGAGACCTTGGCATAACACCACGGAAATAAGGATGTCGTCAGAGCCAGGCGGTTTCGCTTTCGGGACGCCTTAAAATCCCCCCTGCCCCTTTTTCAAAGGGGGGGTTAAAGTCCCCCTTTGAAAAAGGGGGGATTTAGGGGGATTTTGGTTTGCACCATAAGAGCCGCTGCCAAAAGTTACCTCAGATCAAAGGAATTCTGACTTTGGGGCAATGCCCGGCACCAGAAAAATAGTGATGTATCAAATACTTGCAGCAGTGAAAGCTATTTCCCAGGTGTTTTTTGCCCCGCTTTCAGGGGCAGCCTGATGGTAAAAGTCGCGCCCTGACCCGCCTGGCTGGCCGCGGTGATCCGCCCCCCCAGCTTCTCCACGATCCCATGGCAGATGGACAGGCCCAACCCTGTGCCTTGGCCTGGAGGCTTGGTGGTGAAAAAGGGATCGAAAATCCGGGGCAGGTCCTCCGGGGCAATGCCCGGGCCGGTGTCGTGCACCAGGATCTCCACGGCCTCCTGGCCCGCCGGCCGGGTGGTGATGGTGACCGCGCCGTCTTTGCGGACCGCGTAAACGGCATTATTGAGGATATTCAAGAGCACCTGGCGCAGTTGGGGCGCGTCCGAAAAAATGGGGGGCAATTCCGGGGCAAATTGCCGGATGATGCGGATCTGCTTGCGCCGGGCCTCGTTTTCCACCAGCCGGGCCATGTCCTCGATCAACTTGTTGATGGCCACCGTTTGCAGCACCGGTTGGCGCTTGCGGGCAAAGTCCAGGAGGTTATGGGTGATCTCCTTGGTGCGGTCCACCTGCTGGATGATCTCCCGGAGAGAATCCTGCAGCTCTTTGACCTCTTCCAGGCCGTGGAAATGGTCGGTCTGCAGCAATGTCTGCATCCATTGGGCTTCCTGGCGGATGATGGCCAGGGGGTTGTTGATTTCGTGGGCCACCCCCGCGGAAAGCTGGCCGATGGCCGCCACTTTCTGGGCTTGCAGCAACCCTTCATCCAGGAGCCAATCTTGACCGGGGCCCGGCTCCTGCCGGCGGAGCAGACCGCACAGGGTCAACACCGAAATCCCGGCCAGAGCCAGGGCCCCCAGGGCCCAAAGCGCGCCGCATTTTAAACCCAGGGGCACGGCCGCGGCCAGAATTAACAGGGCCGGGATATACGGGTAAACGCGGTGGGCGGAAAAGGAAGGCCGTAGAGTCATGGTTCTTGGAGCCGTCTTCCCCCGGGAGGAAGACCGCCACGGACCTCAGGCGGAGGGCTGCACCCGGGCGGGTCCGGGGGTGCCGCCCCGGAGCCGGCGGGGAGATAGAACCCCCGGAAAATAGCGCCTCCTGCCGGGCCCGGGACTGAGGCTGCGGGCTGGAGCCGGTCCCGGTTCAACCCTTTCCTTCTTGGATCAGCTTTCTCTCATAGGCCTGGCGCATCTTCTCCAGTAATTCATCCAGGGCCACGGGTTTCATCACATAATCAAAAGCCCCCAACTGCATGCCCTGGATGCCGGACTCCACTGAAGCATGCCCCGTGAGCATGATCACTTCTGTCAAGGGTTTCCTTTTCTTAACCTCTCTCAAGGTCTCGATGCCGTCCATGCCCGGCATCTTTACATCCAAAATCATGACGTCAAAGTCCTGGCTAGCTAAGAGATCAAGGGCCCTTTGCCCGCTTTCCGCACCGGCGACCTCAATTTTGCGGGCCTTGAGGCGCTTGATAATAGTCTCCAGGAAATCCTGCTCATCATCCACTACCATGACTTTGAAATTATCCATCTCCGCGTCTCCTTGGGTATGTTCCCGGCGTGAAGAATAGTTGCTATAGCTTCTAGAGCTTATTCGATTATCGGCAAATAAATAGTAAAAGTCGTGCCTTTGCCTTCCTCGCTGGCCACCAGCATTCTCCCCCCCAATTTGTCAATAATGCTGTAGGAGATGGACAATCCCAGGCCGGTGCCTTTCCCCACTTCTTTGGTGGTAAAAAAGGGATCGAAGATCTTATTCAGCATCTCCTTGGGAATGCCGGGGCCATTATCGCTGATTTCCACGGCCAATTGATGAATTTTGGCCATATGCTTGGTCTTGATCAGGATCTCGCCATCTTTGCCGATGGCGTCAATGGCGTTGTTCAGGATATTGAGAAAAACCTGCTGCAGTTGGGCGGAGTCGCTGGTGGTTTGAGGGAGTTTCTCATCAAAATCCGTTTGGATATCGATGTTCCGATATCGGGCTTCATTCTCCAAAAACCCCACGGTATCGTTCAAGACCGCATTCAGGTCCACTCTCTCCCGGACCGGTTCCATCCGCCGGGCGAAACCCAGCAGGCGGTGGGTGACCTTTTTGGCCCGGTTGACGTGGAGCTCAATCTTGTTCACCGTGTCGGCAAGTTCCTGAAAATTGGCGCTTTGGGCCAGATCTTCTTCCTGGAGCAGGTCTTTGAGCCATCCTGCCTTTTCGCCGATCACCGCCAGGGGATTGTTGATCTCATGGGCGATGCCTGCGGCCATCTTGCCCAGGGCTGCCATTTTGCTGGATTGCATGGCCAGGTCTTCGCTGAATGCCTTTTTGCGCTCCATCTCGATCAGCCTCTGCATCATGGCCCTGGTGGTGAACACCGCACCGATGATGATCAATAATACGCCGGCTCCAGACACCAAGAAAGTGATAAAGCGGGCTCGCAGGAGCGGGGTCAGCTGCTCTTTAGGTTCCTCTTTGATAACCAGGACCCATTTCTTGTTTTTGATCACACTGGTGGCATAAAGGCCGGTTGCTCCCGCATAGACCAGTTCTTCCACTTGGGTGCCGGTAGCTGCGGAGAAATCAGGGGCCTTGGGAGTGGATAAGAGGACGCCGCTGAAACGGGGGGTGGTTTGCAGGATATTGTGGCGATTGATAATAAAAGCGTCACCATGTTTCCCGATCTGCGCGGCATGCACGATGCTTTCAATGATGTCGGAGTTAATGGTGGCCCTTAAAATCCAGATGTTGCTTTTTTCCCGCACCAGCACGGCGATAATAAAATGTGGAACTTTGCGAAAACCCATAAATACATCACTGATATAAATGCCCGACCCCATTACGGCATTAAACCATTCTTCGTTCTTATAATTAACGCCCTTCAATATATTATAATAAGGTCCGACATAAGCCAGATGGTTGCCCTCAGCATCTATAATTCCCAAATCGATGAACGACTTGGAGCGGGTCTGAATGATATTGAAAACTCTATTTAAATAATCCTCATTGCGCAGGCTTTCAAGGGAATTGGTATTGGCGAGGGTGGTGAGCTGGGAAATTCTTTCGTCAAAGAAAAGATCAACAGAACTTACTCGATTCTCGGCAAGAGTCTTTAAGCTTTCAGTAATCTTCGCCGAGTATGAGACGCTATACTGATGATAAATAATAAAACCCAGGAAAAATAAAGGTATTACTGAGAAACCGAGGGTGGTGAGAATTATATCCCACCATAATTTCTGGTAGTATTTCTCTTCCATGTCGGAGTCCGGGGAAACCTGCAGGCCGGCAGAAGCTTCCCTTTTCGCAGATAAAACCGGCATGTGAATAATAGTATAAATTATCCTAAGGGGCCGGATGAGAGATGTCAAGAGCAATCCTTGTTTTCCCAAAACTCCTGGGCCGGGGACAGCCTGCTCTGCGCGGCTTAAAGAGATGAAGAGCACGGCCGGTGTCAGGAAAACCCAAGGGTTAACCGCATTTATCCTTGAATATCTCTCCAGACTAAGCTAAATTTTCTAGAGAAATATACTGCCAGGGAGGCTGGTTGCCAGCTTCTCCTGGGGAGGAAGCTAGTGTCCAAAAAGCGCTTTGAGGACCCCAAGTGGGCTGCCGGCCAGGCCCTCACCCTTGACTACAACTATTGCATGGCCGAATTTGTGGGCGATCAGGGACTGAGTGCGGCGGCCTTGGAGGGCCTGGCTCCCAGACTGGCCGCGGCCTTTCAGGAATTGCAGGTCGAGCGGCAAAGCGGCCGCCTGGCCTTCCTGGATCTGCCTTATCAGCAAGAAATGCTGGCCGCAGTGCGGCGGGTGGCCAAACCCCTGCTGGAGTGGTGTTGGGAATTTGTGGTGCTGGGGATCGGCGGCTCCGCCCTGGGTGCCCGGGCCCTGCACCAGGCCTTGCGCCCCCCCCAATTCAACCGCTTCCCCCTGGCCCGGCGGCAGCACCGCCCCGCTCTCTGGGTCCTGGACAACATCGACCCGGACTACCTCTTCGGCATGCTGGACGGGCTGGAGTTGCGGCGCACCGCCTTTAATGTTATAAGCAAATCAGGGAGCACCGCGGAAACCCTGGCCCAATTCCTCTTCGCCTATCACTTCCTGCGGGGCCGGGTGGGGGAGGCCAAGGCCCGGGAACGCTTCGTGGTCACCACTGACCCGGAGAAAGGCAACCTCCGGCGCCTGGTGGTCCAGGAAGGCTTCCCCTCGCTGAGCGTGCCACCGGCAGTGGGGGGGCGGTTTTCCGTGTTAACCCCGGTGGGCCTGCTGCCCGCGGCTATGGTGGGCATCGACCTGGAGGAGCTCCTGGCCGGGGCCCGGTTCATGGACCAACGCCTCCAGGCCGCTGATTATCAGGAAAACCTTGCCTCCAAGCTGGCGTCCCTCTTCTATCTCTTTGCCTTCAAAGCCCGGAATATCCTGGTGATCATGCCCTACGCCACGGCTCTCTCGGGGATGGCGGATTGGTTCTGCCAGCTCTGGGCCGAAAGCCTGGGCAAAAAACAGGACCTCAAGGGCCAGAAGGTTGAGGCGGGGACCACGCCGGTCCGGGCCGTGGGGGCCACGGACCAGCACTCCCAGTTGCAGCTGTACATGGAAGGGCCCCAGGACAAATTGATCACCTTCCTGGAAGTGGGGAAATTCGAGCATCGCCTGGAGATGCCCGATCTCTTCTCGGAGATGGAGGGCCTGCACTATCTGGGGGGCCATACTTTCGAGGAACTTTTACAGGCGGAGCAGCGAGCCACCGCGTTCAATCTCAGCAAGGCGGGACGGCCCAATCTCACTCTCCGCCTCCCGGAGATCAACGCCTTTACCATCGGCCAGTTGATCTACCTCCTGGAAGTGGTGACTGTGGTGGCCGCCTCCCTTTGGGGCATCAACCCCCTGGACCAGCCGGGGGTGGAAGGCGGCAAACAGACGACTTACGGTCTGATGGGGCGGCCGGGGTTTGAAGACCAGCGCCGGGAGATGGCAGCAGGACCGTCTAAATTGGAAAAGTACCGCAGTTCCTAAACACCCATGAAACTCTTTCGATTCCGAGCCTCCTGGTGGCCTCCAGGGAAAGACCTGCAGACTTTCCGGCTGGCGAAGTTTTTCTCCCTCTCCAGTTTTGTGGTCATTCTGGTGTTCACCGTCATCCTGACGCTGTTCTTGACCAACCGCGCCCAACGTCTGGCTTTAAAACAGAGTGAGGACTATACCCTGCTGCTGGCCTCCAATCTCAACCACCAGGTCTTCCAGCTCTTCCTGCTGCCCACGGCCATTGAGAAGCAGGGGCGCATCACCATCGCCGACCCGGAGCAATACAAACGCCTGGATGCGGTGGTGCGCAACACCATCCACGGCCTGCACGTGGAACAACTGAACATCTACGACCAGGTGGGAGTATTGTCTTACAGCACCAGCAAACATATCCCCCTGGGCAAGGATTGCTATGACGTCCCGGGAGTGAAAAAGGCCCTGTTCGGGGAATCCAATTTCGAGCTCCCCGGCCATAGCCCCATCTGGAGCATTCTCTCCTACGGTCCCGGCTCCCAGCCCCACCGCCTCAAGGCCTACATCCCCTTCCGGCTGGAGGAGAAGCTGGGCCCCCAGGTGGGGCCGGTGGTGGGCGTCTTCGAGATTTCCCAGAACATCTCCCAGGATCTCTCCGAGATCAGCCAGTTCCGGCTCATCATCCTGGCCACCCTGGTGGTGATCATGGGCCTCCTCTTCCTGGTGCTGCGGCAGATCGTCAAACAGGCGGAGGTCATTTTGGAACGGCGGCAAGAGGAACGGCGGGGCCTCGAGGCGCAGTTGCACCAGGCCGAACGGCTGGCCGCTTTGGGGGAGATGACCGCCGGGGTGGCCCACGAAATCCGCAATCCTTTGGGGATCATCAGTTCCACCGCGGAACTTCTGAAGGCGCGTCTGGCCCGCTATGAGCCCCAGAACCGCCTGGCCCAGATCATCGTCGAAGAGGCCAACCGCCTCAATGAAAAGGTCACGGAATTTCTGGATTTTTCCCGGCCCCGGGTGCCTAACTTAAGGCCCTGCGATCTGGAAGGAGTGATCGACCGCAGCCTGGAACTGGTGCAGCCGGAGATCGAGCGCCTGGGTATTACCCTCAACCGGAACTATCATCTGAACGGCCATGCCCAGGCCGCGGACCCGGATCTCCTGCACCAGGCATTTTTGAATATCCTGCTGAACGCCATTCAGGCCATGCCCGCAGGCGGCCAGCTCACGGTGTCCACCGCCCTGGGCCCCCGGGGCCGGGGGGGCGAAATCCGTTTTGAGGACAACGGCGGCGGCATCGATCCGGAAACCTTGAAAAAGGTCTTCAATCCCTTTTTCACCACCAAGGAAAAGGGCAGCGGCCTGGGGCTGCCCATCGTCAAAAGCATCATCGAAACCCATCAAGGGGCCATCAAGATCGACAGCGTTCCGGGGGAAGGCACCACGGTGACCATCAACCTGCCGGAGCTGAAAGCGGATTGAGAACAAAATTGATATTGATCCATCCGAAAACCAGATAATATGGATACCATCTTAGTCGTCGACGACGAAGTCAATTACCTAACGGTGATGGAGGCCCTGTTGGGGGAGGCGGGCTATGAAGTGCTCACCTCCGCCAGCGCGCCCGAGGCCCTGAAAATCCTGGGCGGCGCCGACCTGGACCTGCTGCTTACGGACATGAAAATGCCCAAAATGAGCGGCATCGAACTCCTGGAAAAATCCCACCAGCTTTATCCCGATCTGCCGGTGATCATCATGACCGCGTTCGGCACCGTGGAAAAGGCGGTGGAGGCCATGAAGAAGGGGGCCTTTGACTACATCCTCAAACCCTTCAAAAACGAAGAGATCCTGGTGACCATCGCCAAGGCCCTGGGGCACCGCCACCTGCTGCTCCAGAACCTGATGCTCAGCCAGGAGCTGGAAAAGAAATACGGCTTCCCCAACATCGTCGGGGACAGCAAAGTGATGCAGGAGATTCTGGCCCTGGTGAAACGGGTGGCCCCGTCCAAAGCCACCGTGCTGGTCACCGGGGAGTCCGGCACCGGCAAGGAGCTCATCGCCCGGGCCATCCACCAGGTGAGCCCCCGGGCCTCCAAGACCTTTATCTCCGTCAACTGTGCGGCCCTGACCGAGACCCTGCTGGAGAGCGAACTCTTCGGCCACGAACGGGGTGCGTTCACCCACGCGGTGGCCATGCGCAAAGGCCGCTTCGAACTGGCCGACGGCGGCACCCTGTTTTTGGACGAAGTGGCGGAGATGTCCCCGTCCCTCCAGGTGAAACTCCTGCGGGTGCTCCAGGAGATGGAGTTCGAACGGGTGGGGGGCAACAAGACCATCAAGGTGGACGTGCGGGTGGTGGCCGCGTCCAACCGGGACCTGAAGGAAGAGGTGGAGGCCGGACGCTTCCGGGAGGACCTCTTTTACCGCCTCAACGTGGTGCACCTGCAAATGCCGCCTTTGCGCAAGCGCCAGGAGGACATCCCGCTCCTGGCCACCCACTTCATCCACAAGTACGTCGCCGAGAACCTCCGGAGCAAGATGCGCATCACCCCGGAGGCCTTGCAATTGCTGGTGCGGTATGCCTGGCCGGGGAACGTCCGGGAGCTGGAAAACGTCATGGAGCGGGCGGTGATTCTGTGCCACAACAGCCTCATCACCCCCCAGGACCTGCCCAAGGACCTGGTGCCCGAGACCCAGGAGACCGCGCTGGAGATCGACCGCTTCATCCCCACGCACATCCCGCTCCCCGAGGCCCTGGAGCACATCGAGGAACAGATGATCCGCCGGGCCCTGGAGCAAAGCGGCAACGTCCAGGTCCGGGCCGCGGAAATGCTGGGGATCACCAAAAGCTTGCTGCAATATAAGCTGAAGAAGTATCATTTGACGACCTAGAGTAGGGTGGGCACTGCCCACCAAAAGATCGCGGCCGCAAAAGATGGTGGGCGGTGCCCACCCTACATGGCTTATAATTGGTGGCGCAGGCGTCTCGCCTGCGCATTTAATTAGGAAAAAGGCAGAAATGTCAGAAGCAGAAGAATATGCAAAGGCCGTCAGAAGTGTTGCCGATTTTGGGACAAAAGCCTTAGATGTTTCAGAAAAGGTGGGTGGGTTCTTTGCTAAAGTTTTCAAGGAACCTATTCAAGAAGTCTCGGGATTGATAACAGATAAGTTAAAATTTATAAGGTGGCGAAGGCTTGTTCAAATGGCCGATGAAGTTGATAAGATTTTATCAGAGAGGGGAGTTAGAGAGACAAGAGGAGTTCAACCCAAATTAGCTATACCAATTTTTGAGGCAGGCACATTAGAAGATGATGCATCACTACAAAGTCTCTGGAGCCATTTACTTGCAAATGCCATGGATCCACAATTTAACGGTGAAATAAGATATGGATTCATTGATATGATCAAAAATATAACAGGCGTTGAAGCATCAATATTAAGTTATATATATAACAATCGCGATGGTTACATAAATAAAAAGAAAATTATTGAAATATATGACATAGATTCAATGAGTTGCATGGTAAGCATTTACAATTTATTGCGAATACAATGTATTATTGCTAGAGAAATGGAATGGTCTGCAATGATCCCTAAAGATAATAATGCTCATGTTACTACACTTTTTAGAAATATTGATATATTTTGTTTGACACCACTTGGGCAACGATTTGTTGAAGCTTGCATAAAATAAAAACATTGCATTTATTGAAGAGCGTTAAATGCCTACCCGACTGGGAGTATAAATGAAACCCCAACAATTCCCCGAAGACATCCGCCCGCACCTCATCCCCCAACCCAGCGGCGACATGGTTTACCGTTGCCTGGAGTGCGGCGGCGAACACGGCATCAGCGAACTGCTCTACACCTGCCCGCAGTGCCGGGGGCTGCTGCTTTTGGAAGATAGGGCCCAGGACCGCCTTAAAGCTCAGCCGGGCGCGTTCTGGCGGCGGCTCTTCGATTACCGCAAGATGCTCAATATCCCGGCCCTCAAGGGCGTCTTTCTTTTTTATGAACTCATCGCCCCGGTCATTCCCCTGGAGGACATCATCTACCTGGGCGAGGGCCACACCCCCCAGGTGGCGGCCAATGCCGGGCTCCAGGAGGAAGTGGGCCGGGCCTTTTATTACAAGAACGACGGTCAGAACCCCAGCGCCTCGTTCAAAGACCGGGGCATGGCCGCGGCCTTGAGCTATTTGAATTTCCTGGTAAAAAAGCCCGGCGCCGGCAAGATGCTGGCCATCTGCGCCTCCACCGGCGACACCTCCGCGGCCGCGGCCCTGTATTCGGCCTATCTGGGGAAGCAGATCGCGTCCGCGGTGCTCCTGCCCCACGGCAAGGTCACGCCCCAGCAACTGGCCCAGCCCCTGGGGAGCGGCGCCCGGGTCTTGGAGGTCCCCGGCGTTTTTGACGACTGCATGAAGGTGGTGGAGGCCCTGGCGGACAATTACCAGGTGGCCCTGCTCAACTCCAAGAACTCCTGGCGCATCCGGGGCCAGGAGTCCTATGCCTACGAGATCGCCCAATATTTTGATTACGGCCTGAAAAATAAGGTAATCGCCGTGCCCATCGGCAACGCCGGCAACATCACCGCCATCATGCAAGGGTTCCTCAGGCTCCTGGACCTGGGGGTCATCGCCGAGCTGCCCCGGGTGCTGGGGGTGCAGTCCCGCCACGCCAACCCGGTCTTCCGCTATTACCTGGAGCCGGATAAAAGCAAGCGGGTCTTCAAACCCGTCAGCGTCCAGGCCAGCGTGGCCCAGGCCGCGATGATCGGGGCGCCGGTGTCCATGCCCCGGGTCATCCGCCTGGTGGAGGAATATACCCGCCGGGCCGGCGATGAGGCGGTCAGGGTGGTGGAAGTCACCGAGCAGGAGATCATGGATTCCATGCTCCTGGCCAACCGCCACGGCCATATCGCCTGCACCCAGGGGGGCGAGTCCCTGGCCGGTTTCCGGGCGGCGATCAAGGCCGGGTTGCTCGCTAAAGAGGAAGTGGGGGTGCTGGACGCCACCGCGCATCATCTGAAATTCATCGGCTTCCAGCAGATGTATTTCGACAACGCCTTTCCCCCGGAATTCGAGGTTGCGCCCAAGCCGGAGTACCAGAATAAGCCCCAATTGCTGACGCCGCAGACTGAAGACCCGGAAAAGAAGACCCAGGACCTGGCGGGGCAGATCGCGGTCCTTTTGGGCCTGACGCCGAAAAGGTAGGAGAGATTGCCGGAGGCCGTAGGGGCGGACCCACGTGTCCTCCTTTTGGGGGCAACCTTACATAACAGTCGGCCATTCTCCCTCCCTTTGACAGGGGAGGTTCGGCGTGGGGTAGGCGTCTTTGGGGCAGACTAAAGCCGCTTGCTATGTCGCCCCCCTCCCACCGTGGGGTTTATCATTACCCACAAGTCTCAATTTGGCGGGAGAGCAATTCTGATCGTGTCCGGATTCTACCAGGGCTAAATTCTTATGAAGCACGGGGTCTTAGGGTTGGCGCTCCTCAAAATCCCCCCAGCCCCCTTTTTCAAAGGGGGAGTAAGAAAGTGCCTGATTTAAGGTATTCTTTGGTGGCGCAGGCTTTCCAGCCTGCGCAGTTTTTCGGCGCAGCCTGGAAAGGCTGCGCCACCGGTTAAAAAACTTGTGGGTAATGAGAAGCACCGGGGGGAGGGGGAGTTGTTGGCTGGTTTTTTATTTAATGTTATTCATGGGACACCGCACGAGTAGAGACGCCAAAACTTAAATAACGGCAGGCAGATGACTATTAAAGACCAAACATTCCCCAGTGGCCCGTTGGATACCGCCCTTACCGACAATTATTGTTTCGTCTGCGGCAAGGACAATCCCCTGGGGTTTAAAATCGAGGTGCAGTACTGCGAGGAGGATCTGGCCGCGGAAACCGAGCTGGCTATACCCCGGGAATACCAGGGCTGGTCGGAGGTGATTCACGGCGGCATCCTCTCGACGCTGCTGGATGAGCTGATGGCCCACGCGGTCTGGCGCTTCGCCGGGCCCGGCGTCACCCTGGGCATGGAAGTGCGCTTCCACAAGCCCCTCAAACCCGGGGAGGCCATCCGGGTCCGGGGGGTGCTCCAGCCCGGCAACAACAGCCGCCGCCTGGCCGAAGCGGAGATCGTCCGCCTAGCCGACGGCCAGAAAATCGCCTCCGGCAAGAGCCGGTTTTTGCTGATGGAGAAAAAATGATTTGTGAGAGCACCGGCGTTTATCGGCGTGCATCGGCGGCTAATATTTAACCGCCGATATTTAACCGCAGATGAACGCAGATGAACGCCGCTGATTCCACCACTGTGTTGCTTTTCGGAAGCAGATGTTGGATGTAACCATTCTCATGGTGGGCAAAACCCGGGAGGCCTTCATCCAGGAGGGCCTGGCCTTCTATCAGAAACGCCTCCAACCCTTCCTGAAACTTTCTCTGAAAAGCGTGCGCGCGGAAAAAGAGGAGGGAAAACTGCCCCCGGAGACCATCAAGGCCCGGGAAGGGGAGCGCCTGCGGCAGGCCCTTCCCCCTAAAACTTACGCGGTGGCTTTGGACCCCAAGGGAAGGGAGCTGACCACCGAAGAATTTGCGGCCTGGCTGAGCAGCCGGGAAGAAGAGGCCCGTCCTTTGGCGTTTCTTATCGGCGGCCACCTGGGGCTGGACGACACCACCCGCAACCAGGCCCAGGAACGCCTGGCCCTGTCCCGGCTGACTCTGAGCCACGAACTGAGCCGCCTGGTCCTCCTGGAACAGCTCTACCGGGCCATGACCATCAAATCCGGCCACCCGTATCATGTGTAAAAAAGTGGGGGGAGGGCCAGGGACCTGAGGTCCCT
>JAKAKP010000030.1 GCA_021813445.1 Deltaproteobacteria bacterium | reverse complement strand
GTTGGTGTCGGCCACCGCTCCTTCAGGCACCGGCACCTGAAATTTCTTCAGCAATTCTTTGGCCTGATATTCATGAATCTTCATGGAAGGTCCTTTTCCGAATGAAATATCGTTTTAAGATTTCAGCGACAAATGCAGGCGGTTGATCTCCTGGCAGCGCCCCTGGGCGTCGATCTTCAGAATTACCCCTTGCAGCTGGATATTCTGGGTGGCCACTTTGAAGGGCTGGGGCAGCTGGCTGAGGAAGCGCTCCAGGATGATCTCCTTTTTCATGCCGATCACCGAATCCACCGGGCCGGTCATGCCCGCGTCCGTGATGTAGCCGGTGCCCCCTGGGAGGATGCGCTCGTCCGCGGTCTGCACATGGGTATGCGTGCCCACCACCGCGCTGACCCGGCCGTCCAGGTGCCAGCCCAGGGCCTGCTTTTCGCTGGTGGCCTCCGCGTGCATGTCGACGATGATGACTTTGACTTCGGGGGGGATGGAGGCCAGGAGTTGATCCACAATGCGAAAGGGACATTCCAGGGGGTTCATGAAGACCCGGCCTTCCAGGTTGAGGACCGCGGCCTTCTCTCCGGCCGCGGTCTCCACCACGCTCAAGCCCCGGCCCGGAGTTCCCGGGGGATAGTTGGCAGGGCGGAGCAGCCGGTCCGTGGCCTCCAGGTAGGGAAGAATCTCTTTGTGCTTCCAGATGTGATTGCCGCTGGTGAGGACGTCAATTCCCAGGGCCAGGAGCTGATCCGCGATCACGGGGGTGATGCCCAGGCCGCCGGAGGCGTTCTCGCCGTTGGTGATCACCAGGTCGATGAAATGGCGGTCCACCACCCGGGACAGGAGTTCTTCCAGGGCCCGGCGTCCGGGCGCTCCCACCACATCGCCGATAAACAGGACATTCATGCTCGCGGCGCCTTAGCGGGCGTATTCCACGGCCCGGGTCTCCCGGATGACGGTCACCTTCACCTGGCCGGGATAAGTGAGGTCCGTTTCAATCTTCTTGGCCACTTCCCGGCTCAGCAAAGTCGCTTCTTCATCGCTAACCTTGTCGCTCTCCACGATCAGGCGGATTTCCCGGCCCGCCTGGATGGCGTAAGATTTACTGATGCCGTTGAAGGAGCGGGCGACTTTTTCCAGGTCCTCCAGGCGCTTCACGTAAGTTTCCAGCATCTCCCGCCGGGCTCCGGGACGGGCTCCCGACAGGGTATCCGCGGCCTGAACCAGGACGGCCAGCACGCTTTCCGGGGGGATATCTTCATGGTGGGAGGCCACCGCGTGCACCACCTTGGGGGATTCCCCGTAGCGCTTGGCCAGGTCCGCGCCGATCAGGGCATGCACCCCTTCCGATTCCTGGTCCACGGCCTTGCCGATGTCATGGAGCAGGCCGGCCCTCTTGGCGTGCTTGACATTGATGCCCAACTCCGCGGCCATGATGCCGGTGAGATAGCAGACCTCCACCGAATGTTTGAGGACGTTTTGGGAGTAGCTGGTGCGGAACTTCAGTTTGCCCAGCAACCTGATGAGGTCCGGATGCAGGCCGTGGACGCCGGTGTCGAAGGCCGCCTCTTCCCCGGCTTCCCGGATGTTGGCTTCCAACTCCTGGTTGACCTTGTCCACGATCTCTTCGATCCGTCCGGGGTGGATGCGGCCGTCGGAGATGAGGCGTTCCAGGCTGCGGCGGGCCACTTCCCGGCGGATGGGATTAAACGCCGACAGAATGACCGCCTCCGGAGTGTCGTCGATGATGATGTCCACGCCGGTGGCTGCCTCCAGGGCCCGGATGTTGCGGCCTTCCCGGCCGATGATCCGCCCTTTCATCTCCTCGTTGGGGAGAGGGACCACCGACACCGTTTGCTCGGCCACGTAGTCGCTGGCATAACGCTTGATGGCCAGGGAGATGATTTCCTTGGCCTTGCGGTCCGCATGCTCCCGGGCCTCGCCTTCGATGCGCTTCACCATGCGGGCGGCGTCGGCCCGGATTTCCCGCTCCATGGACTGGAGCAGCAGGTCCCGGGCCTCCTGGGCGCTCAAGCCCGCCATTTGCTCCAGGCGGGTATTCTGTTCGGCTATCAATTTTTGGTAACGGTCGGCCTGTTGTTTTAATTCCTCTTCCTGCTGGGTCGCCAGCCGGTGCTTTTTCACCAGCTCGGTTTCCCGTTCATCCACCAGTGCGGCCTTTTTCTCCAGGTGATCTTCCTTTTGCAGCAACCGCCGCTCCAGTTGGTTCAGCTCATGGCGGCGCTCCTGGGTCTCCTTTTCAAAATCCACTTTGATTTGGTACAGGTGGTCCTTGGCCTGGAGTTTGGCCTCCTTTTTGATGGCCTCCGCTTCTTTGCCGGCATCATCCAAAATTCTCTTTCCCAGGGACTCCAGGGAACCGATGTGGGCCTCCATGACGTATTTCCGGTACAGGAAACCCGCCAGAAAGCCGATGCCCAAAAAGGAGCCCTCTAACAGCGTATGGGACAATATATTATTCATCATGGGAATTCCCTTGTGCGTAAAACCTAGCGATTCTGACAGGTATTTGCGGCCCCACGCTCAGGGCCGGACCGGTCAGGGCGATGCATTTTTCAGGGCAAAGCGGAACATCACGGCGCCTCAGGCGCCAGGGAGATAAGAGGGGCGGAAGGTTGGTAGGTGTAAGGGCTGATCTTCTTGATCAGCCGGCAAGACCGCAGCTTAGGCTATTGGTATCTGGATTCTACCGCATAGTTTTCCTCTATCCTCCAATAAAGGAAAATGAAAAAAATGTGAAATATGATTTTGCTGGTGCCGTTAACACACTACTGGGTCCATATTCCTGACCGGGGTTAGTTAAGCCCCGGAATAACCTTTATCTCCCCGATGTCACTCGCCCCGGGCCTGTCTTTCCCGGATCAGGCCCTGTGCCTTCGGCCGGTTCAATTCTCCCCCAAACTGCCCCCCCTTATGGTCCGGGTGGGGAAGAAGAACCAAGGGCCTCCAGCTTTTGAATCAATTGTCTGGATCGGTGCTCGATGTCCGTCCGGAGATTTTGGTAATCCTCCTTGCTCTCCAAAAATTCACATGCCAGGTTGAGTGCGACCAGGATGGCCAAGTCGGCCAGCGACGTAGCGGGTAAGGCTCGCTGCAACTCCCGCAGGTGCTCGTCCACCAGACGAGCCACCATTTGCAAGCGTTCTGGGGGGATACTGCCCTTGACCTCAAGGGGCCGCCCCAAAATTTCCACCACCACCGGCTCAGGCTCCTGGTTCAATACTAGGCTGATTCCTCTTTATCCAGGATTTCCAGCCTGTTAAGGATTTTGTCAATCCGTTGGCGAATAACCTCCCGCTCTTGGGAGACCTTGTCCAAGGCGGCTTCGGCTTCCTTGAGGGCCTGTTCCTTTACGGCCAGGGTTTTCTCCAGGACGGCATTGGCCTCCTTGAGGGTTGCGAACTTCTTAAGAAGGGTCTCCAGTCTCTGTTCCAGGTTTGTAAAAAGGTCCATTACCACCTAAATTCCCCCGTTTATTTAATATGATTGTGCCCTTGCGGGGTGGAAAAGTCAAGAATTTTTCCGGCCATCGGGGCCACGGCTTGGCGCAGACGCGCGGCCAGGTGGGTGTAACGCCGGATGGGTTTATCGTTGCTGATGGCCATCCCTAAGGCCTTTTTGCTGCCCAGCAGGACCACCAGGCGGCGGCCCCGGGTGATGCCGGTGTATAACAAGTTCCTTTGCAGCAGCAGGAAATGATGAGTGGTGAGCACCAGGAGCACCGCCGGGAATTCGTTGCCCTGGGCCTTGTGCACGGTGATGGCGTAGGCCAGGGTGATCTCGTCTTTCTCTCCGGGATCGTAGGGGATCATCCGGCCCTCAAAATTCACCAGGAGCTGGCCGGTTTCCCCGGACACCCCCAGAATTTGGCCGATGTCGCCGTTAAATACTTCTTTGTAATAATTATTGCGCAGTTGCATGACCTTGTCGCCCCGCCGGAAGGTGCGGCCGGCCCAGACCCAGGTATCGCTCCGGGCATTGAGACGCTCCTGGAGGAGATGATTGAGGGTCTGGATGCCCAGGGGGCCCCGGTGCATGGGCGTGATCACCTGCAATTCTTTGAAAGGATTAAAGCCGTAACGCCGGGGCAACTCCTGGCCCACCAGGTCCAGCAGCCGCTGTTGCAGCGCCTGGGGCTCCTCCAGTTCCAGGAAGACGAAGTCGGTTTTCCCCAGATATTTGGGCAAAACCGGAAATTCTCCCTGGTTGATGCGGTGGGCGTTGACCACGATGAGGCTTTCCCGGGCCTGGCGGTAAATCTGGGTGAGGTGGGCCACCGGGATGACCCCGGACGCCATCAGGTCTTTGAGCACATTGCCGGGGCCCACCGCGGGGAGCTGGTGCGCGTCCCCTACCAGGATGAGGCGGGCCCCTGCGGGCACGGCCCGGAGCAGGTGGTGCATCAGGTAGGTGTCCACCATGGAGGTCTCGTCCACGACCACCACCTGGGCCTTCAGGGGTTCCGCGGGACCGCGCCGGAAGCCGCCGGTCTGGGGGGAAAACTCCAGGGCCCTATGTATCGTGGTGGCCTCGGCACCGGTGGCTTCGCTCAGGCGTTTGGCGGCCCGGCCGGTGGGGGCCATGAGCAGGACCCGGCTCCCCAGCCCCCGGTAGAGGTCCAGGATGCAACTGACAATGGTGGTCTTGCCGGTGCCCGGCCCGCCGGTGATCACCAGCACCTTTTCCTTCAGGGCCGCGGCCACCGCCCGGGCCTGCTCCGGGGCCAGCTCCAGCCCCCGGCTTTTTTGCACCTGGGACACCAGGTCCTCCAGGTGCAGGGGCGGGGTGGCGCCGGGGGTGGCCAGGAGGTTGCCCAGCATCCGGGCCACGCCCGTTTCCGCGGCCCAGGCGGGTTTTTTGTAAATCGCCGCACCCTCCGGCAGGGGGTCGATGACCACCCGGTCTTCCCGCTCCAGCCCCTTGAGGGCGCGGACCAGGGGCTCAGGTTCCACCTGGAGCAATTCCTGGGTCAACTGTAGGAGACGCTCCTCCGGCACATAGACGTGGCCTTCCCCGGCCATGGTGTCCAGGACGTGGAGCAGGCCCGCGGCCAGCCGGGCCGGGGCCAGGGGGTCCAGATTCAGGCGGGAGGCCAGGCGGTCCGCGGTGAGAAAGCCCAAGCCCTGGATGTCCAGGGCCAGTTGATAGGGGTTGGTGGTGAGGACTTCCACGGCCTTGACGCCGTAGCACTGGTAAATCTTGGTGGCCAGGCCCAGGCTCACGCCCAGGCCCTGGAGGGAGACCATGATCTCCCGGATGTCTTTTTTGTCCTGCCAGGCCTCCCGGAGCTGGGCCAGACGCTTGGGGCCGAAGCCCGGCACTTCCAGCAGCCTTTCGGGGTCGTTGTCGATGACTTCCAGGGTCTTGGCCCCGAAGCGGGCCACCAGGCGCTGGGCCATCTCCTCGCCGATGCCCTTGACCACGCCGGAGGCCAGGTATTTCTTGATGCCCGCCACCGTGGCCGGGAGCACCGCGTACCACCACACGGCCTTGAACTGCTCCCCGTATTTGGGGTGGACCTCATATTTGCCCTTGATATGGAGCTGTTCCCCCTCCTGGACCGCGGCCAGGGCCCCCACCACGGTGGCGGGATGGCGCACGCCTTTCACCTTGAGGCGCAGCACCGCGTAGTGGCTCTCCGGATCGGCAAAAGTGATGCGCTCCACCGTGCCCTCCAGGGTTTCCAGGGGCTGGGCGGCAATTTCTGGCGGCAGGGGAGGGGGTGTAAGGGCCACAGTTTAAACCTGATCTATATATTCATATCATAGCCGGGTTGGACCGGCTCGGTCAATATGTGGTGTGATGTGGATAAAAAAAGGAAACAATGCTGGAGTTGGTTGTGGGCGAGTAATGGCTGTCAGCTTTCGGCTTTTCCGAAAAGCTACTGAGCGTTAGTACAGGCTTTCCAGCCTGTGCGGGTTAAAGGGCGGGAGAGACCCCCGCCCCTACGCGAAATTCCGTAATTTTATGGGTGGGTCAATGGCTCATGAGGAACTTTTAAGAGAAGATGCTTTTTTGAAGAGATAGTCAAAGAAGTCATTTCAATGCCGATGTCTGCAGCCGTCTTGGCCCTTTCGAGGAGCGGGGTAATACCGAGTTGCAGTCAAACGACAATTTGCGTGTAGGGGTGGACCCATGTGTCCGCCCTGGCGCCCGCAAATTCCGCGGCATCTTAATTCTATGATCACCTTGTTTTTAGGGATTGGAGGATGGTGTTTCTGCGAGCGCTGAGGGGGCACACATGGGTGCCCCCCTACGGGGTGAGCGTCGTTTGACTGCAACTCGGTGCAAGCAGGAAAAAAAGAACCCCCCTTTTCTAAAGGGGGGCAGGGGGGATTAAGGTGCGCTCGATATTCCCCTGAATTTCCTGTCAAACCCTGATTTCTTAATCATTAAGCTGACCGCTGATAGCTGAAAGCTTAATCCCCCACCGGCTCCGTCAGCACCTTCTGGCTGATGCCTTTGCCCAAGGCCACCCGGCCGCCGTTTAGGCCGACGATGATCAGGCCCCGGTTGTTTTGCAAGATATCCACTTCCCGGCCCAGGTTCAGGCCCAGGGCCAGCAGCCGGGCCCGGAGCATGCGCCCCCCCTGGTAACCGGTGATGCGCACCCGCTGGCCCGTGGGGACCTGGGCCAGGGGACGTTCGGCGAGTTCCAAATCAGGGTTCATTATCTACCTTTGTTAAAGTATTGGAGGCCGCGGGGAGGCCCGCAGCCTGCCGGCAGGCCGGACAAAAGCCCTGCACCTGCAAGTGGTGGCTCTGAATGTAGTAGCCGTATTCCCGGGCCAGTTGCTCTTCCAGGCAGTTTAAGAACTGGTTTTCAAACTCCTGGATCTCGCCGCAGCCTAGACAGCGCAAATGATTGTGGTGGGAATGGCCGTAGATGTGCTCGTAGTGCCAATGCCCCTCGTTGAAATCCACTTCCCGGACCAGGCCGCAATCGATGAACAGGGGCAGGGCCCGGTAAATGGAGGCCTTGGAGACCTTGACGCCCTTTTGCTTTAGGCGAAAATAGATGCCGTCCACGTCAAAATGCCCGTGAATCTCAAAGACTTCCTGGAGAATCCGCTCCCGTTCCCGGGTGCGCCGCAAGTCCCGGCCGCGGATATAATCCTGAAAAACCTGGAGTTCCGATTTCATAGGGATTATGTTTAATGAGATTCATTTGCTATAGTAACTTAATTCTATGACATGTCAAGGAATATTCTTTCTATGTTGGGAAAACCTTGGTAAAAAGGCTTAAGAGGGTAGCGATCACCCCGAGATTATTTTTCTGTCATCCTGAATGCAGTGAAGGATCTCAACGCCTCGAAAATGCGAGATTCTTCGCGGTGCTCAAAATGATAATGGGGGGCAAGTTGAGGTTTTGAAATGGCTTCTACTGTCCCCTAAGGCTAGATTCTTCGGCCGCTCCGCTTCCTCAGAATGACAAGAAGAAGAACTTTTTGAAATCGCAGTTTGTGATTTCAAAATCTGATGGTCGCTTCAATCCTAAGGAAATCGGCAATCTTGAGGTCACAATCTGTGACCTCAAGTTGGGAGCGGCGGGCGTTTCGCCCCCCTCTGGCGCATAGGCGGGACGCCTGTGCCACCAGGTCCTTTGCTCTCAGTTTTTTGCGTCTTACTTTGCGCCTTGGCGCCTTTGCGTGAGGTCATTCTTTTTATAACAGGGAGAAAAGTGGAGGATAAACCAAATACTAATCAACCCGGCCCGGATTTATCCCCGGAGCGGCAGAAAGAGCTCCAGGCCCTGGCCCGGAGGCTGGGGTACCGCTTTAAGGACCTGCGCCTCCTGGACCAGGCCCTGCGCCATAGCTCCTACGCCCACGAGCGGCCGGAGTCGGGCCCCAGCAATGAGCAGCTGGAGTTCCTGGGGGACGCGGTCCTGGCCCTCACCATCAGCGACCTGCTCCTGGCCTCTTTCCCCCAAAGTTCCGAAGGGGAGCTCTCACGGAGCCGGGCCGCGTTGGTGAACGCCCGGCAGTTAGCCGCGTTGGCCCGGCACCTGGACCTGGGGCCCCACCTCCTCCTGGGCCGGGGGGAAGAGAGCCAGGCCGGCCGGGAAAAGCCGTCGCTCCTGGCCGACGCCCTGGAAGCGGTTCTGGCCGCCTGTTTTCTGGATGGGGGCTTGAAGGCCGCGCAAAAACTTATCCATCGCCTGTTCAGCCCCCTTCTGGAAACCCAAGCCCGCCTCTCCTGGCAGGATTTCAAAACCGCGCTCCAGGAATTCACCCAGGCCCGCTACAAACTCTCCCCTTCCTACCACCTGTTGGAAGAAAGCGGCCCCAGCCACCACCGGCGTTTCCGGGTGGAAGTGCGGTTGGGCCCCGAACCCCTGGCCCAGGGGGAAGGCCCCAGTAAAAAACAGGCGGCCCAAATGGCCGCCCGGCTGGCCCTGGAAAGATTAGAAGAGGAGGGTGGGGGAGGGGGCTAAGGGGCACAGCCCCTTAGCCCCTCCCCCACGCCCCCTTCCCCAATTCCTTATATTTTTGTTGCTGGAGAGTCGGGACTTAACCCCTCTTCACCTGCCCCATAATGGGGATTGGGAGGGGAGTTTAAGGGGAGGCTGGCGGGCTCATCGGCCCTCCGGCTCTCCACCTAGCAATTCTGACCACTGACCACTGACCACTGACAACTATCTCACTTAAACTCCTCCGCAATGTGGATGTGGTCGGTTTCGATTTCCGTCAGCGCCATGAAGACTTGCTGCACCCGGGGCTCCAGGGCTTCCTGGGCCGACTGGCTGTAAAAGGCCACCGCCTGTTTTTCCCGTTCGTGGGCCGCGGCGAAGTTGGCCAGGGGGTCTTTCTGGCAGGCGTGGGTATCCGCTTTGATCTCCGGTTTGGGGACCTTGAGTATCTTGCAAATCGTGGAGGCATGCTCGGCTTCGATCTTGGATAGGGCTTTGAACATAGCCTGAGCTACCGGGTCCGGCGCACAGTTGGACGCGCACATATAGAACCCGGCATTTTTTACTTCCAGGTCCAGGGCCTTTTCCAGGTTTTCCCGGGAACGGGCGCTAAGATTGGGAATGTTGTTCCGATCCTGGTATTCCCCGGCAAGGAC
Source organism: Deltaproteobacteria bacterium (assembly GCA_021813445.1). Taxonomy (GTDB): domain Bacteria; phylum Desulfobacterota; class Desulfobaccia; order Desulfobaccales; family 0-14-0-80-60-11; genus SURF-52. The sequence goes on along the minus strand of JAKAKP010000030.1, from coordinate 11,334 downwards.
GATGTATTTTTCCGGTGCGCCGCAAAAGGGGCAGTTGGTGGGGGGAGCGGTGCCCAGATAAGGATCGCCGCAGATTTGACAACGGTAGAGTTGCATTTCAGCTCCCTCTTTTTAATTAGGTTTAATCGACGCGCTCAAAAAACTTTTTCACCGCCTTGCATACCGGGCAGGTATCCGGCGGCTCCCCTGCCACGGTGTGGCCGCAGATGGAACAGACGTACATCTCCACCATGGTCTTATCGCCCATGTTTTTCAGGGCCTTCTGGAACAGGGCGGCGTGGGTTTTTTCGACCTCGTTGGCAAAGGTGAAGGTGCGCTCCGCTTCTTTGTTCCCTTCGGCCTGGGCCGCGGCGATCATCCGGGGATACATCTCCCGGAATTCCGAGGTCTCGCCGTCAATGGCTTCCTGGAGATTCTCCGCAGTGGCTTTGACCCCCTTCAAGACCTTCAAATGGTTGTGGGCATGGACGGTTTCCGCGGCGGCTGCGGCCCTGAACAACCGGGCGATTTGGGGGTAGCCCTCCTGGTCCGCTTTTTGGGCAAAGGCCAGGTAACGGCGGTTGGCCTGGGATTCTCCGGCAAAGGCTTCCTTAAGATTTTCTATACTTTTATCCATCATCGTCCTCCTTTTCGCGGTTATTTGCTTTCCACCAATTTTATGGGCACGCCGCAGCAGACCAAAGCGCCGCCGCCCGCCTCCAAGACCTTCGCTTTGTTGCCGCAAACCTTGCAGACATAGGTCTGTCCCACAGGTAATAACGATTACTGAATTGTCAAGTTGCAGGAAGGAGAAAAAGACGAAAAAAAACCGCCTCTCTGTTCCAGGAGGGGCGGCGGCGAAATTCAGGTTAGCAGGCTGCCGGGCAATTAATAGAAATAGGTCAAGCCGGCGTGGACAAAGTTGACGTTAAAGGCCGGGTTTTCCTTATAGATGCCGGCATTGGAGGAATGACGGAAGCGGTAGGCCACGGTAAAGGCCAGGCGCTGCATCAAAGCGACATCGATGCCCGCGCCGATCTGGGGAGTAAAATTGAAGGCATGGGCTACTGCCGGGCTGTCGAAGCTCTCCGAGATAATTCCCGCGCCCCCTTCCACAAAAAACATAGCCCTGGAGCCCAAGGGAAGCCCGGCCTTTAACATGGGGGTAATGCCGATTTCCGCGCCGTCACCTTCAGCCTGGGCCACGCTGATGATGCCCTCCAACACGAAGGAGAGGGCTATGCCGCCCATGCTGGGATAGGTGCCCGGCCGGATCAGGAAGACCCCCCATCGGGGCAATAAACTATAAAGGTGGACATTAGCTTTGTGGGTGGATTTGCCATAACCGAAGCGGAGACCGAACTCACCATTGAACCCGCCGTAACCAAAACCATCCCCCCAGGATACTCCCGGCAGTGCCAGGAGCACTGCCACCAGCAATGCGGCACACCACTTTCCCCCTGGGCGCAGCATTATTCCTCCCCCTTATGCGACGTTCAGGCATTGGCGAAACTACAGGCAGAGTAGCATCGCCGACGGCAAAAGTCAAAGGTTTTGCCGCCGGCGATAATGTCCGCAAGCTCTTTATTTATGCCGGTGAGACGACGCCTGGATCAGCGCCGCCCCTGCCAGAAGCGGTCCTCCCGGAAGCGGGCCGCGGGACCCAGGTCCGCCTCGATGAGGAGCAGGCGGTTGTACTTGGCGATACGCTCCGAGCGGGATGCGGACCCGGTTTTGATCTGTCCTACCCCGGTGGCCACCGCCAAGTCGGCAATGAAGGTATCTTCGGTCTCCCCGGAGCGGTGGGAGATGACCGCACGATAGCCGTGGGTGCGGGCCAGGTTGATGGCGGCCATGGTCTCGGTGACCGTGCCAATCTGGTTCAGTTTGATGAGGATGGCGTTGGCGGCGCCCAATTCGATACCTTTCTTCAGGTATTGAATGTTGGTCACGAAGATATCATCACCTACCAATTGCAGCCGGCCTCCCAGGGTCTGGGTCAGGTGCCGCCAGCCGTCCCAATCGTTTTCCGCCAGACCGTCTTCAATAGAGACAATGGGATAACGGGAAATCAGAGATTGGTAGTAATCGGTCAGGGCCGCGGCGGAGCGCCGGGAGCCGTCGCCTTTTTTGAAGACATATTCACCGGTGGCCGCATCGAAGAATTCCGAAGCCGCAGGATCAAGGGCCAAAACCACCTGCTCCCCGGGGCGGTAACCGGCCTTCTCAACTGCTTCCATGATGAGGTCCAGAGCTGCTTCATGGGAGGGGAGGTTAGGGGCGAAGCCCCCTTCATCACCCACGCCCGTGGCCAGACCCCGGGAGGACAGCACCTTTTTCAGGGTCTGGAAGATCTCGGCGGCCATCCGCAGGGCCTCGGCGAAGGTGGGGGCACCCACCGGCATGATCATGAATTCCTGGATGTCCAGGTTATTGGTGGCATGGGCCCCGCCGTTAACGATGTTCAGCATGGGCATGGGCAGGATGTCGGCCCCGGTGCCTCCCAGATAGCGGTATAGGGGCAGGCCGGAAAGCGTGGCTCCGGCCCGGGCCACGGCCATGGATACGGCCAAGATGGCGTTGGCCCCCAGGCGGCTCTTATTGGGAGTGCCGTCCAGGGCGCATAGCTGCCGGTCAATCAGGCCCTGCTCCAGGGGGTTCTGACCCTTGAGCGCGGGAGCAATAATGTCCCGGATATGACTCACCGCCTTCAGCACGCCTTTCCCTTGATATCGGCTGCTGTCCCCATCCCGCAGCTCCAGGGCCTCATGTTCACCGGTGGAAGCGCCGGAAGGCACCGCGGCCACCGTGCGGATGCCGTTATTCAATTGCACATTAGCCAGCACCGTGGGCTGGCCCCGGGAATCCAGGATCTCCCAGGCGTTGATTGCGTCGATGGTCGCCATATCCCCTCCTAAAGGCAGTTTTGAGTTTTCAGTTTTCGAGATTATGCAAATATTGCAACTTGCTGATAAGATTACGTTTCAACTTTGAATGATTTGAAGCCAATGGATTGGACCTCGAATTTCATTTGAAGAGCGAACTAACGACAAAAAACTAATAACTGTAGTTAAGACGCTTATAGCAGAAAATAGACCGGGTTTCCACCCCCTGGGGGATGGAAACCCGGGTCAGGTCAGGTTAGTCTGTCGGCTAGCGCCCCATCCCTCCATGCTGCTGCTGTTGCTGGGGCTTTTGCTGCTGCTGCGGCTGCGGCTTGGGTTGGGGGGCCGGTTGCGGCCGCGGTTGTGGCCGCGGCTGCGGTGGCGGCGTTACCCGTTGCGGAGCTGGCTGCGGCCGTGGCGGCGGCGGCGGCGCGACCCGCTGCGGTGTAGGTTGCGGCCGCGGCTGCTGCACTTGGGGTTGCGGCCGGGGCTGATATTGCGGGGTTGGCCGCGGCGCCATCGATGGCGTCGCCCCCGGCCTCACATAGCCTGGACCGGTGCTAGGCGGTTTATAGCCGGAAGGGGGCTGGGACGGAGGCCTGTATGTAGTCGACGGCTGCTGAGATGGAGGCTTATATGCAGGCGACGGCGTGCCCCCCGGCTTGTACGTGGACGGCGGGGTGGTTCCTCCGGGTTTGCTGGGTTGGAAGGTCCCCGCCGGCGGACGGCCGCCCGGCGGAGTCGAGGGGGGATACCCGGGTTTAGCTGGAGTCGCCGGGATTGCTCCGGGTCTGGTGGGAGTCGCCGGAGTCGCCGGAGTTGCACCGGGCTTAGTGGGGGACCAACCGGGTTTGGTGGTAGGTGGAGTCACGCTGGGCTTGGCTCCCGGATGGGGCGGAGTCACCCCTGGCCTGGCTCCCGGAGCGGTGGGAGTCATCCCCGGATGCCACCCCGGAGTGGCAGGAGTTGCACCGGGTTTGGCCCCGGGAGTCGTAGGAGTAACCCCCGGCTTTACCCCAGGTGTGGTGGGAGTTACACCGGGTTTTGCTCCCGGGTGGGTCGCAGTCACCCCTGGCTTGGCCCCTGGGGTGGTGGGCGTCACTCCGGGTTTAGCCCCTGGAGCAGTAGGAGTAATGCCCGGCTTAACCCCAGGCGTGGTTGGAGTTACCCCGGGTTTGGCACCTGGATGGGTGGGAGTTACACCGGGTTTGCCCCCCGGGGTCGTGGGAGTCACGCCGGGCTTGGCGCCCGGAATAGTCGGAGCCACACCCGGCTTGGCGCCCGGGGTGCCTGGACCTGCCCCCGGTTTTAGCGCCGAGGGTGGCGTAGCCTTGCCGGCCATGGGCGCAGCCACCGGCGTAATCTGCTTATTCGGCGGCAGCTTGTGCACCTGCGCTTGCTGCGCCGGCGTCAACTGCTTCACGGCCCTAGTGGGCAGACCTGCTCCCACTGCCCCCTTGGTGGGCGGCGCGACCGCCGAGGCCCTGGGGATATTGGTCGGCAGATGCGGGATATTCTTAGGCGGCGGCGCGATATTGGGTTTTCCCAAGTTGGCTTGAGCCTGCCTGATATTGCTTACCTGTCTCACCTGGGGCAGGGGTCTCCCATGGGTCAGGGCCGGCGGTTGGATATGCCTGATTGCCGGGTTATGTTGGAGAGCCCTGGGTGGCGCCGCGACGTTGTGAAATCTGTGAAAGTGATTGGTATTATAGACGATGGTTTTGTTGATAATCGTCTGATTGATGTTGGTGACCCGGGAAAGATAGCGCGGTCCCGGTCCAAAGGCGTAGGCGCCGAAACCCGTGCCTAGGCCCGGGCCGAAGAAGGCCGGAGGATAATAGGTAGGCGCATAATAAGCGGGGAGGATGGGCATAACCGGCAAAATCACCGGCATATAAGCCGGGGGCGCCAGGCAGCCGCAGCCATAATAAGAATAGGCCGGAGTATAAGGCTGCCCAAAACCCAAAAGAAAGCTGGTGGCCGCAGCCGCGATCCAGAATGGCGCGGTGATGAGGTCTATCACTGGAGACCCTGGATAATAACCGCCCGGCGGGGCGTAGGCCGGCTCGGCCGGCGGCACGTAGTCAGGGGGAGGGACCGGGGCCCAGGCCACGTAGGAGTCACTCGCCGGCGTCGTTTCCGGACTGGCCCGCCAGGTGACGGTGGAGGGATACCAGGTGCGTCCCGGCACCCAGACCCAGCCGTAGGAGGTGGTGGGCATCCAGTTGCCGTAATGGTAGGTGGCCCACCCCCAGGGTTCCTGGGTCTCGAAAACCTGGCCCTGTTCCGTAGGCACCCAACGGCCGTTGACGTAAGGCCGCCAATCGGACTCTACCTGGGTGGGATGCCACACCGGCCCATAGTTTTCGTAATCCACCCATTCGCCATACTGAGCCAGATCTTCATAAAACATGGCTGCATCTTCGGTACCGGCCTGAGCGGGCCGCGGAAGGGTTCCACCCAAGACCAGGGCCAGGCTCAGGACCAGGGTGCCCATGAACCCCAAATATGGTCTTTTTCGTTTCATGCACTCACTCCTTATGAAAGTCGAGGTCCTTAACAATGGAAGAAGCCGATTTCCAGGCTCCCTGCATATTCCAGCTTTATCCAGACGCCAGCAAAGGCATGGGGATCACCACCCCTTTTCACCTCCTGCGGAGAAAAATGACTAAATTTCCTTTATTGTCTGCAAGTTGTAAAATATTAGTGTCCTCCTGGCGCATCGTCAAGGCTAAACTCACCGGGAGTCGGGTCCACCCGAGTTTTCCAAGTTTTCCCCTGGAGAATTCGAAATATAACAGTTAGATGTCTGTAGCCCTTAATACATTAAGTCCCCGAGAAGTCGGGATGTATTCAGGAAGCAAAAATATTTTGCGGGACGGGTCCCCTGCTGCCCCCAACTGCCGCTGGCGGCCAGGATTTTATCACGAGGCCAGGATCAAATCTTCCAGATGCAGCAAGTCTCCCCCGGCTATCAACAGGATTTTCCCCGCGCTGCCGGGCCTGGCGGTGATTCTTTTCCAATTCTCCGGACTGAGACCTTCGTCGATAGTGGTGAGGAGCAGGGCCTCCTCCAATTTGCTGCTGCCCTTCAACAGCAGGAACTGGCGGTGATTGGTGAAGGCCCAGAGCACCCGGCCGTTGGCGAGAAGAAAGTTATATTCCCCGGGGTATTCTTGCAGCAGCCGGGACAGGGCCTCCCGGAGGATCTGGATAAAGGGAACCCGGGCCCGGCGGGGGGCCGCGTCTTGAAAGAAGTCCCGGAGGAACTCCAGGGTGCGGGCGGAATCGCTCCCGGCCTCCAAGACCGGCTGGTGGCGGCTCAAATAAGGCTCTATGGCCGGGGCCTTGCCGTTATGAGCAAAGATCCAGGACTGCCCCCAAAAATCCAGGATGAAGGGATGGGCATGGCATTCATCCACCTGGCCGCTGGACTTGTAGCGGATATGGGCGACGATGATGGGGCTGTTCACCACCCGGGCCAGGCGTTCAAAAGAGCCGTGGAGGCGGCCGTCTTGGAACACCTTTTCTCCCGACTTTTCCACCACGGGTACGCTGTTGCGGAAAAAACCGATGCCCCAGCCATGGACGTTGGCCCGGCCCCTGACCGCGAAAAGGGGCAGGGACGCGGCCGCAGTATGGCTTCGGGACGCGGACAAGGCAAAGAGATCACACATCAGAGATGTCCCAGGTAGAGCAGGTCCGCCCCGGAGATGATCAATATCTGGCCCCGGGAAGGGTCCTGCTGGGAAAACGCGGACCAACTCTCCGGGTGCTCGGTCAACCCCCCGGTGACCGTGGTTACCACCAGAGCCTCCCCCAGGGCCTTGGGGTCCTGGTAAGTGAGGACCTGGGAGTTATTGAGGAAGGCAAAAAGTACGGTTTCGTTGGCCAGAAAGAAGCGGTAGTGGCCCGGATATTGGGTGATCAACTTCTTGCACCCCAGGGCCAGCACCTGGAACAGGCTCTGGCGGGGGCGGCTGGCCAGGCCGGATTCCATTTCGTCCCGGACGAATTCAAAGACCCGGGCGGCCAAAAGCGTTTCGGACATCAGTGGCCGGGGGCTCTGATAGGTCATCAGTTTCTGGGATTCACCGGTCATAATGAAGAGCCAGTTATGATCCAGAAAATGGTCCGTGAGGGGCTGGGCGTGGGACTCCTTCTGGTGCCCGCTTTTGGGGCAGCGGATATGGGAGAGAATGATGCGGCTGTCAATCACCCGGGAGAGGCGGCGGAAACTGTCATGCAGCATATCCCCCGCAAAAATGCCTTCACATGACTTTTCAATGAGCACTTTGCCGTTGCGGAAAAAGCCGATGCCCCAGCCGCTGATATTTTCCCGGGCCCGGTCGGCGAAAGGCGGCAAGTACTCATGGGCCGTATAATGATGGCCCGCGGACATGGCGAAGAGTTCACACATAAGCCAGCTCCTTCCCGGTCAGAGAGACCCGTAATTTTCCCACTTGTAGGAAATGGACCCGGCCCGCGGCCTCCGGAGCTAACGGGGTCCAGAAGGCCATTTCTTCCGGGTGCCAGGGTGAGGGCAAAATCAGGCCCAGGGCCAGGGTGCGGCGGGCCGCGTCCAACAGGCCCACCAGCCGGAAGTGCAGGCCGCTCCAGGTGAGCCAGTGGAGGGATTCCCCGGGGCGAGGCTGCCAGTTCTCCGCAGGCGGTTTTTCCGTCAGCAGCACTTTCCGTTCCCCGGATACTTCCCCATAAAGGACCGGTGTCCCCAATATCCTGCCGAGTTGCTGCAGTTCCCCGGGAGTTAGAGGTTCCCCCCGGCCCCAGGGCAGACCCTCCCAGACCAGGGAGCGGCAGGGCAGGACCAGACGCCGGGCCTCCTGGAAATAGCGGCGGAACCGTTCTTCCCGGTAGCGCCGCCGGTCCTCCGGGGTTTTGCGGATGGCCCGGACCGAGACTGGCAAGCGGCTCACCATCCACCCATTACCAGCCCCATCTCCTCCCAAGGCCCGCAGCAAAGGTTCCAACTCCCGGTCGCGCTGCAGCGCCAAAATAAACCGGGGCTGCAAGAGCTCCACTTGGGCCCTTTTGAGGCGCAAAGCGCCGGGGCCGTGCACCATGCCGCTGGTGTTGACCACGGTCCGGCCCACTCCCCGCCGGGCCGCCTGCTCCACCAGCACCTGGCAGCCCACCGCCACCTCCAGGATGCTGCCCACCGGCGAAGTCTGGCCGATGAAATAGAGGCTCTCAGGAAAAAGGCTGTTATCTCCCGGCAGCCGCGGCGGAAAAAGAACCAGACCCAGGGTGGAGGGGGGCCCCAGATGCGATTGGCCCAGATCCAGGTCCACCAGGGCCGTAGGCTGACCCGCGGCAAAGGTTTTGTACGCCAGAAAGCGGCTCAGGGTGCTTTTCCCGGTGTCTGGTGCGCCCAGGACCATGGCCACCCCGCCTTGCTCCAGAAACAGCCCGGCTGCGGCTTCCCACTCCGGCAAGACCTCCAGCCGGGCCAGAAAGGGGAAATGGTCTAGACCTTGAGAATCATCAATACCCGCCGGCATGGAATCCTTGAAATTATCCTTGATATTCCTTGTTCCCAAATTGTACTCGGGAAGGGCAATGTTTGCCAAGCTGGCTTGGGCAAGGTGCGCGTTCTTCAGCTAAATTCGGGAACCAGATAAGAATCTTCTATCATTCTCTCTGTTCCAAAGGGGAATTTAAGCTGATTAACCGGCGCTTAGATAATCCCCCCTGCCCCCCTTTAGAAAAAGGGGGAAAAGATTTATCCCTTCCCAAGCTCCGGCTTGGGAAAGCCGGGTAGATGAAGTCTTTTGTAGGGTGCTCCTCATGCACCGGTTTTGGCGCGTAAGACGCGCCCTACGAGAGCCGCGCCGCAAACTGGGGATAAACCCGGGCCAGTTTTTCTTTTACCGGTCCATACAGTAATGCCCGGGCCTCCGGGGTGAGAGCCGGGGTTGTGGCGATTTCAGGAGGAGCTTGAAATTCAAAGCCAGTGAGTTGCCGCACCTCCTCCAAGGTTACGCCGGGATGCAGGGATTCCAGTACCGGAGGATCAGGAGGCGCAAATCCAAAGACGCACTTGGGCGTCACCAGGCAGGTTACCCGCCCCGGACGCTGCCGGGGGCTGAGTTGAGGCGTGTGCCCCGGCGCGGTGACCACGTCCACGTGCGGGATCAGCCCCCGGGGCTCATGTATTGTCTTAAAGAGCACCACCCGCTCCACCATGTAAGCCAGGATCGCCGAGCCCGCGCCCCCGGGCAGCCGCACTTTCGGCTGCCGGTAATCCCCCACAGCCATGAGGTTGATGTTGCCTGAGCCGTCAATCTGGGCCCCGCTCAGGAAAAAGACATTGAGTCTCCCCTGCTGCGCGAAATCAAAGAACTCCTGCCATTCCCCCGCAAAGGGCCAATCAGAGCTGCCGGCCACCAGAACTTCGGCCCGGGGGGCATGGGTGAGCTGGGCCAGCCACAGGGCCGCAGCCGGCATGGGAGAGAGCGTGCCGCACGCGGCCGTATCCCCGTCCCGCACCTGCCGGGCCAGGGCGCCGATCATGGTTTCTTCTTCGTGAGTCAGCATGTCTTTGGCCATTGTTCGTGGGAAAGATTAAGGTCCTGGTAATTAGGGTTAAAAGGTTAAGAGGGGAAAAGGGAAAAAGGATGAGAAGGAATCGAGTCTTTCCCTCTTCCCCCTTTAACCTTTTCCCCGTTTTCCCTTATTAGATCATCACCTTGGTGCCCACGCAGCTGACCATGAAGTTGTCGGGCAGCGCCGCGGCCATGCGGGTGAGGGCCTTGAAGCCGGTGCAGTGCCCGGCCATAATCAGGCCGGGGTGCAATTCTTTCAAGCCGTCGATGGTGCCGTTGATCAGGTCGTCGCCCCCGGCGGTGAGGTGGAAGCCCCCGATGATCGCCGCGATTTGGTTGATCCCGGTGAGTTTCTGGGCATACCTGGTCATGTTGATGATGCCGGGGTGGCAGCAGCCGCCGATGACCACCAGGCCTTTGCCCGCCACGTTGAGCACCAGGGCCTGCTCGTCGCTGAAGGGGTCGGGTTCTTCATTACCCTGGACGACCCGTTTGAAGCCGAGCAGCGGTTTTTCATAAGCGGTGGTTTTTTCCACCGAGCCGGTAAGGAGGGCCAGATCCCGGAGCAGGGCCGGGTCCCGGTTTTCGTGGAGCCGGGCCCCGGCCGCGGCCAGCTTTTCCCGCTCCAGGGCGTACGGCCCCACCCGGCCCCGGGGGGTGACCAGGAGCTTGGGGATATAACAATCCGGGTGCAGATAGACCGGCAGGCCCGGTCCCCGCCGCTGCAAGACGTCCAGGAGGCTCCCGTAGTGGTCCGGATGGCCGTGGCTGATAAACAGGGCGTCGAAATCCTCCACTCCATGGCCCATGGCCTCCAGGTTGTTGAAGAAAGACAGGGGGGAGTTGCCGGTATCCATGAGGATGCGGGTTTGTTCGCCATTATGGGCCAGGGTGAGCAGCATGGCCAGCCCGTGCGCGGCCAGCAGCGGCTTGGGCAGTCGGCCCAGCACCGCCCGCTCCACCATCCCGGGCCGGGATGGCTCAAAAATATCGAAGAAGTTGTCCACCAGGATTTCCACGGTCACCGACGCTACATCAGGCACCTGCATCGCGGCCTCCTTATGAAGTGAGCAGTAAGCAGTATGAAAAGAATGGTCTGACTACAACCACTGACCACTGGCAACTGTTTTCCCCCGGAACCATCTTCAATCTGCGAAAACCTTGGCCTGGGGGGAAAAAAGTGGTAAGAATAAGTTCATATTCCTGTTAGAAAACTACCCTTACCCTGTTTGCGTGTCAAGAATTTTGGGGAGTGAAGGAGAGTCGGGATGCCCACTTATGAGTATAAATGCAAGGCCCATGGCCACATCTTTGAGGTGGAGCAGAAGATGAGCGATCCGCCGCTGACGCAATGCCAGATTTGCGACTCCGAGGTGGAGCGGCTCATCGGCGTGCCCACCATCTTTTGCAAGGATTCGCCCAACAGCCCCTACAAAAAGGACTTCCGCTCCGACCCCAAAAAGTGGGAATCCGTTTGCGAATCGGCCTTCGGGGCCACCAAGAAGGACAAGGAAGAAATCCGCAGAAACTGGAATAAGAAAGAATCCAAATGGGTTTAAAACGGCGTTCATCTGCGTTTATCGGCGGTTATATATTTGCCGCCGATGCACGCCGATAAACGCTATTTTTTATTTCCTGCTCGAAGAATCGGCCTTGAAATAAGACAAAAGGGATCAGATTACCCAGCCCCGGGGTTTATTTTCTCAAAAGAGCCAAATAAAAATGGGCGTAAGAATTACGCCCATTTGTTATTTTCTAAATGTCTGCGGCTGCGTGCCTTATACCAAGTTGCCATCTAACAGGTAATATTAAGATATGGAAAATTCGTCATCGAACGAAGTTTTTCCGGGTTATTAGCGAGATCATTCAGTCCCAGGCAGAGGTTGTCCTCTACCTCAGCAAGA
>JAKAKP010000008.1 GCA_021813445.1 Deltaproteobacteria bacterium | reverse complement strand
CATGAATTTCCCGGGGAGACAACCGGGGAGCCGCAAATACGCACGTCCCTTCAGGACAGCTTGACTTAAGTCTGAAAAGTTAATAAATTTGAAGATGTATTCCTTTGTTTTTGCGAGAGTGGCGGAATTCGGCAGACGCACTGGATTTAGGATCCAGCGGGACACCGTGGGGGTTCGAGTCCCCCCTCTCGCACACCGGCAGTCAGGGGGGGAAAAGCCCGGGGGAGCTTACCTGAGCTCTTCTGTCATTCTGGGCCCAGCGCAGGAGCTCTGATTTCCATGGGAGATAGAGAGTCGCAATGAAGCTGCGCGCCGTTCAGAATGAGCCAAGGGAATATGAGAAAGCGCTTGAGGGATGGCAGCCAGGGTACTGGCCTGCCTGAAAATATTTCTATTCAGTGAGACTGGAGACTATGACAGAAAGCGCCGTAAAGGTGGAAATGGAAGATATGGGCGCAGTAAAGCGCAAACTGCTGATAGAAGTACCGTCAGCAGAGGTGACCCAGGAAGTGGACCGGGCTTACCGGAAACTGGGGAAACAGGCCAAGGTCAAAGGGTTCCGGCCGGGGAAAGTGCCCCGTTCCGTTTTGGAGCTCTATTATCATAAGCAGGTGGAGCAAGAGGTCTCCGAGGAATTGGTGCGCCGGGGCTTAAGGGAGGCCATGAAAGAGAAGTCCCTGGAGCCGGTGAGCCTGAATTGGCCCGAGCCCCTGCCCGCGGTGGTGGCCGGCGAAGATTTCCGCTTCAGCGTGGAGATGGAAGTCCCCCCGGAGTTCGAAGTGGAAAATTACCAGGGCCTGACCCTGAAGGCCCCGGAGGTGGAGGTCACTGACGCCCTGGTGGATGAGCGCCTGGATGAGATCCGGGAAAGAAACGCCATGCTGCGGCCTCTGGCCGAACCCCGGGGCATCCAAAACGGCGACTACGTGGCCCTGGATTACCAGGGATATTTTGCCGGCAAACCCGTGGCGACCTCCAAGCAGGAAAACTTCCTGGTGGAAGTGGGCGCGGGCCGGTTTAACCTGGATTTTGAGAACAACTTGCTGGGCCTTATGCCTGAGGGGGAGAGCCGTTTTACCGTGGCCTTGCCCAATGATTTTTACGATCCCTTGCAGGCCGGCAAGGAGATCGAGTTTCAGGTGAAGATCCAGGCCATCAAAGAGAAGGTGGTGGCGGACCTGGATGATGATTTTGCCCAGAATCTGGGGGGCAATTTTCAGACTTTGGCCGACTTGCGTGAGGCCGTGCGAGAGGATATTATTAAAGAAAAGGATAGGGCGCGCCAGTCTCTGTTGGAAAACCAGGCTCTGGAACAATTAATGGCAGCCCATACCTTCGAGGTGCCGCCTTCCATGATCCGCCAGGAACAGGAGGACCTGCTCCGGGAGCAGTGGCAGCGGCTGGCGCAGCATGGTCTCAACCTGGCGGGTATGGACCAGGAAAAGATGCTGGAAAGCATCAAGCCCGCGGCGGAAAAAAGGGTGCGCACCCGGCTCCTGCTGGAGCGCCTGGCCCGGCAGGAAGGCATCAGCGTGGATGACACCGAGGTAGATGCCGGGTTGCAGCGGATCGCCGCCGGCACCGGCCGGGAACTGGCCCAGGTGCGGCAGTTCTACGAGGAAAATCAGCTGCTGGAGGTTTTGCGCCGCCAGTTGCAGGATGAAAAAACCGTGAAGTTCATCTTGGACCACGCACAAATAGATACGGCCCCCGAGGCCGAGACGCAGGAGAAGTAAAGAGTATGCCGTTGATTCCCATGGTGGTGGAGCAGAGCAGCCGCGGCGAGCGGGCTTATGACATCTATTCCCGCCTGCTCAAGGAGCGGATTATTTTTCTGGGCACCACCGTCAATGATGAGGTGGCCAACTTGGTCATCGCCCAGATGTTATTTCTGGAAGCGGAAGATCCGGATCGTGAGATCCATCTCTATATAAATTCGCCGGGAGGATTGGTGACCGCAGGGCTGGGCATTTACGACACCATGCAATTCGTCAAGCCGCCGGTGACCACTCTGTGCATGGGGCAGGCCTCCAGCATGGCCGCGTTGCTGTTGGCCGCGGGCGCGCCGGGCAAACGCTCCAGTCTCCCCCATGCCCGGATTTTGATCCACCAGCCCCTGGGAGGGTTCCAGGGGCAGGCCACGGACGTGGATATTCAGGCCCGGGAAATTTTGCGGCTCCGGGAAGAGTTGAACCAGATCATGGCCAAACACACGGGTCAACCGATGGACCGGATTCATCGGGATACGGAAAGAGATTTTTATATGTCCGGCGAACAGGCCAAGGAATACGGCCTGGTGGATGAAGTGATTACGCAGCGGGAACTGGGCCTACGCCCATTGACCCCTGTTTGAGAGAGATAATTATCTCCCTCATGTTTCCGTCCGGGGGTGCCGATACACTTACCGAAGCCAGAACGGACGGTTCAGCGTTGGAAATACCAAACCCGGTGATCCGGGTTTGGGGAGGAAATGGTTATGAGTAAAAGGGGAATCGACAAAAGCACCGATCTTTTGTGTTCCTTTTGCGGCAAGAGCCAGAGTGAAGTGAAGAAGCTGATTGCCGGCCCTGGCGTCTATATCTGCGATGAGTGTATTGAACTATGCAACGACATCATCGCCGAAGAATATGAGAAGGATGAGGCCAAACAGGCCCGGGTGTCCATCCCCGAGCCCGCAGGCATCAAAAAACAGATCGACGAATATGTCATCGGCCAGGAGCGGGCCAAAAAGATCCTCTCCGTGGCCGTCTACAACCACTATAAGCGCATCAACTCCGGGGTGGAGCTGAACGGGGTGGAACTCCAAAAGAGCAATATCCTTTTGGTGGGTCCCACGGGCTCCGGCAAGACCCTGCTGGCCCAGACCCTGGCCCGGATTCTCAATGTGCCCTTTACCATCGCCGACGCCACCACCCTCACCGAGGCCGGGTACGTGGGCGAAGACGTGGAAAACATTATCCTCAACCTGCTCCAGGCCGCGGACTACGACGTGGAAAAGGCGTCCCGGGGCATCGTCTACATCGATGAAGTGGACAAGATCGCCCGCAAGACCGACAGCCCTTCCATTACCCGGGATGTCTCCGGAGAAGGGGTGCAGCAGGCCCTGTTGAAGATCATCGAAGGCACCATGGCTTCGGTGCCTCCCAAGGGCGGGCGCAAGCACCCGCAGCAGGAGTTCATCAAGGTGGACACCACCAATATCCTGTTTATCTGCGGGGGCGCGTTCAACGGCCTGGAGGACATTATCGGCGCCCGGGTGGGCCGCAAGGCCATGGGCTTCGCGGCCGACATCCAAAGCCGCCAGCAGCGGCCCCTGGGTGAAGTTTTATCCCAGGTGCAGCCGCCGGATCTCTTAAAATTCGGCCTGATTCCCGAGTTCGTGGGCCGGCTGCCGGTCATCGCCACTCTGGATGAGCTGGACGAAGACGCCCTGGTCCGCATCCTCAAGGAGCCTAAGAACGCCCTGGTGAAGCAATACCAGAAGCTCCTGGAGATGGACCGGGTCAGCTTGAACTTCACGGACGGGGCGCTGGTGGCTGTGGCCCGGGAGGCGATGAAGCGCAAATCCGGGGCCCGGGGGCTCCGGGCCATCCTGGAGCGGGCCATGCTGGACTTGATGTATGACCTGCCGTCCCAGAAAAACGTGCAGGAGTGTCTGATCAACGAAGACTTTATTCTCAAACATGCCGCACCGGTTTTGAAATACGAGACCACGGATGAGGTCGGATGGGAAGAACCAGGGAGGGTGGTGCAGCAATGATCTTTCGATTAAACAAGCGGCCTGCGGGAGAAGGGGAAAAGAAAAATATGGTCACCGTACCCATGCTGCCCCTACGGGACATCGTGGTTTTTCCCCATATGGTGGTGCCTCTATTCATCGGGCGGGAACGGTCCATCTCGGCGCTGGAATATGCCATGGGGCAAGAGAAGTATATTCTCCTCTGCACCCAGAAAGACCCCCGGCGGGATGAGCCCCGGGAGGCGGATATTTTCCGGGTGGGAACCCTGGCTGCGATTCTGCAGCTGTTGCGGCTCCCCGACGGCACGGTGAAGGTCCTCATTGAGGGCAAGGACCGGGCCCAGATCCGGCAATACCTGGCCAATCCCCATTTCTTCCAGGTGGAAGCCGAAGAGCTGCCCGATGCCTGGGTCCACAACCCCGAAACGGAAGCCATGCGGCGGGCCGCCATCGTCAGCTTTGAAACCTATGCCAAACTGAACAAAAAAGTCCCCCAGGAGGTGGTGCAGACCGTGGCTGGACTGGAGGACCCGGGCCGGCTGGCGGACACCGTGGCCGGGCATCTGGCCGTCAAGACCGAGGAAAAGCAAGGGCTGCTGGAGACCCAGGAGCCGGAGCGGCGCCTGGAAAAGGTCCTGAGCCTGATTAACCGGGAAAATGAAATCCTCCAGATCGAGACCCGCATCAAAAACCGGGTCAAGAAGCAGATGGAAAAGACCCAGCGGGAGTACTACCTCAACGAGCAGATGCGGGCCATCCAGAAGGAGATGGGGGAAAAAGAGGATTTCAAAGGCGAAATCCAGGAACTGGAACGGCGCATCCGCAAGAAGAAGATGAGCGCCGAAGCCCAGACCAAGGTCAAGCATGAGCTGAAAAAGCTCAAGCTCATGAGCCCCATGTCCGCGGAAGCCACGGTGGTCAGGAACTATATCGACTGGCTCCTGTCACTGCCCTGGTACGAAAAGACCAAGGACAAGCACGATCTGGCGGAGGCCGAGCGCATCCTCCATGAAGACCATTACGGGTTGGAGAAGCCCAAGGAGCGCATCCTGGAGCACCTGGCGGTCCAGAGCCTGGTGAAAAAGATGAAGGGCCCCATCCTCTGCCTGGTGGGTCCGCCGGGGGTAGGCAAGACCTCTCTGGCCAAATCCGTGGCCCGGGCCCTGGGCCGGACCTTTGTGCGCCTTTCTCTGGGCGGCGTCCGGGACGAGGCCGAGATCAGGGGCCACCGCCGCACCTATATCGGTGCTTTGCCCGGCAAAATCATCCAGTCCCTGAAAAAGGCCAAGACCAACAACCCGGTCTTCTGCCTGGATGAAGTGGATAAGATGAGCACGGATTTTCGGGGCGACCCCTCCGCGGCCTTGCTGGAAGTGCTGGACCCGGAGCAGAATTTTGCGTTTAACGACCATTACCTGGACGTGGACTATGATCTTTCCGAGGTGATGTTCATCACCACGGCCAACAACCTGTACTCCATCCCCGCGCCCCTCCAGGACCGGATGGAAATCATCCGCCTGCCGGGGTACACGGAAGTGGAGAAGCTGCTCATCGCCCAACAATTCCTGATTCCCAAGCAGTGCACCGCCAACGGCCTGAGCAAGGAAAACATCTCTTTTTCCGAGAATGCCATCCTGACCATTATCCGGCAATATACCCGGGAGGCGGGGGTGCGGAACCTGGAGCGGGAGATCGCGTCCATCACCCGCAAGGTGGCCCGGGAAGTGGCGGCCAAGGGCAAGGAACATCAGGTCAAGGTGAGCAACCAGGCGGTCCAGAAATATTTGGGCGTGCCTCGCTTCCGCTTCGGCCGCACCGAAGAGGCGGACGAAGTGGGCCTGGTCACGGGCCTGGCCTGGACGGAATTCGGCGGCGAACTGCTGCAGACCGAAGTGGTGATCCTCCCCGGCCGGGGCAAACTTTTGATTACCGGCAAATTAGGAGAAGTGATGCAGGAATCGGCCCAGGCCGCGCTCAGCTACGTGCGCTCCAAGGCGGAACGTTTGGGCCTGCCCGCGGACTTCTACCGCAAGGTGGACATCCACGTGCACGTGCCTGAGGGTGCCATTCCCAAAGACGGACCTTCCGCAGGCATCACCATCGCCACCTGCATCGCCTCGGCGCTGCTGAAGATCCCGGTGAAACGGGACGTGGCCATGACCGGGGAAATCACCCTCCGGGGCCGGGTGCTGCCCATCGGCGGGCTGAAGGAAAAGATCATCGCCGCGCACCGCCACCAGATCAAGACGGTGCTCATCCCCCGGGATAACGCCAAGGATATCAAGGAAATCCCGGCCCGGATCCTCAAGGCGGTGGAGTTGGTGCCGGTGGACCATATGGACGAGGTCCTGAAAATGGCCCTGGCCGTGGACGACCCGGAAACCTTGTTCAAAGAACCGCCGCCGCCCGCGCCGCCGGAACCGGCCTTCCTCCCCGCCACGGAAGCACCGAGTTCGGAGATTCGGCCGCATTAAAAGTTAATTATTTCACGCCAAGACGCAAAGACGCAAAGAAAGACGCAAGAATTTATTTAAAATTTCTTGCGTCTTTGCGCCTTGGCGGCTTGGTGTGAGATAATCTTTCCTCACTTTCCCCCTTGACAGCAAGGCCGCTATGGGTGAATATTACCGGGGCGGGCGGATAGCTCAGCTGGGAGAGCATCGGCCTTACAAGCCGGGGGTCACAGGTTCGAGCCCTGTTCCGCCTACCAGTTTTTTTAGTTCAAGGTTCGAAGTTCAAGGTTCAAAGTTATTGCGACGCGCAAATTCTGCACTAACTTTATTCCAAAGCCTGGTATAAACTCCAACCTGGAACCTGCAACTTTGAACTTTGCACTCATCATCCGGGGGCGTAGTTCAGTTGGTTAGAACGCCGGCCTGTCACGCCGGAGGTCGCGAGTTCGAGTCTCGTCGTCCCCGCCAACGAATTCAAAAGGGTTAGGTCACGCGGCCTAACCCTTTCTTAATTTAGTGGGAGCCTCTGGTGGGAGCTTTTAATTGAAAACGAGCTTTTCGGCGGCACGGCATTGCCCGTCCACCAGGGTTAAGGCGCTGGCGGCCCAGCATCTTTTGGATGGCTGGCAGGGATTCCTTATGGTGGTCAGCAACAAATAAGCATTTTAAAATTAATGTCAAGCTTGGGGAATTAATATGGGCTTGCCGAATCTCTTTCAAATCCCTGCAGCTTTGTCTATGCCTGTGAGAACATTAAAGGGATAAAAGTGAACTCATCCATCTGGATGATGACGCCGATGGCCAGCCAGGTCAACCACCATTGGCGGTTTCTGGCGATAAGTGAGGAGACCCTTGCGGGTAAGCAAAAAGATAAATAGGCCCAAGAGGACCAAGTTGAGACCGATGAGGGTGAGGGCTTTCACTAAGTTTTTCCCACAGAATAATGAAGCTTAAGGGAATTCCAAGCCTTCATTCCGGGAGGCCGGCTTTTCCTTTACTGTTTGCTTTTTCCGGGGAAGGCGAGACCCTGAGCCCGGCTTCTTCCAATTGCCCTTCCAGGCTCTCTGCCCCGATTCGCCCCAAATCCAAGGTCTGAGTGGGGAAGGGAATTGTAATCCCATGGTCTCTAAAAGTCTGCCTGACTACCTTGATTGCAGCGTGAAGTGGATGAAGAAGCCCGCCATGTAATCTCCGGCAATCTCTTTGGAAGCAAAACTGATGGCTATGCCCACAATGCCTAGGCCGGCCAGCATGGAAGCTACTGCGCGATCCAGATTCATGGCGCTCAGGGCGAGGATAATACCGGCGCCGAGGAGGACCACACGGCTCAGGCTGGCCATGAGTCTGGCAACGTGACCATAATGGGAGATGCGCAAAACCACCCGCCCCACCATAGAAGCCCCTCTCCGCTGGGGGCGTACGAAACGCGGCCGGGAAAAACGCCGGTATCCCATGAAGCCGCGGTGATCAACTTTTTTCCTTGACAGAGTATAAATAATTAAGCATATTAATAACCACTGATATATTGATATTAGATGGGCAGGAAATCCCTATGTCGGAAAATGGAATTTACGATTTGATCATCGTGGGCGGCGGTCCCGGGGGCCTCACTGCCGGGGTCTATGCCATGCGGGCGGCACTCAAGACCGTGTTGATCGAAAAGGGGCTGCCGGGCGGGCAGATCAACTTGACGGAAAGTGTGGAGAACTACCCCGGATTCGAGGAAATCAGCGGCTTCGACCTGTCCCAGAAGTTCTTGCAGCACGCCAAATCCTATGGTCTGGAGATGATCCAGCAAGAGGTGGCGGCGGTGGAGCCGGGATTGGAGTTTCATTCCGTGCGGCTGGGTGATGGCCGACACCTGCATACGCACGCAGTGATCCTGGCCACCGGCGGCAGTCCCCGCAAGCTCCAGGTCCCCGGTGAATCGGAATATTACGGCCGGGGAGTGTCCTACTGCGCCACCTGCGACGGCTTCTTCTTTCGCGGTAAAGACGTCATCGTGGTGGGCGGCGGCGACACCGCCCTGGAGGAGGCCCTTTATCTCGCTAAGATAGCTGGACGGGTTTACCTGGCCCATCGCCGGGACGCCTTCCGGGCCAGCAGGATATTGCAGCAGCGGGTGCTGGCCGAAGGGAAGATCGAAATCCTCTGGAACACAGTCGTCACCGAAGTGAAGGCCAATGACAAAGGGGTGACTGCCGTGGCCTTGCGGGACACGCGGGCCGGGGCCTCCATGGAAATAGCGGTGGACGGGGTGTTTATCTTTATCGGCTTCAGTCCCAATAACCAACTGGTTCCAGCCGGAATTAAGATGGATCACGACGGTTACGTAGAGGCTGACGAAAAATGCGAAACCAACATTCCTGGAATCTTTGTAATAGGCGACCTGAGGCAGAAGTACGCCAAGCAGATCGTCCTGGCCGCGGCTGACGGCTGCACTGCGGCCATGGCCGCAGCAATTTGCGTGGAAATGAAAAAGGCGGGCGGGGACTGCAAACCTTAGCCGGACACCGTTCCTCACGAAGAGGAGACTATGAAACCAGGAAATCGCAAGGCGCCATTGAGCCAAGTAAATCAGCAGGGGATCACGGACCTGGAAGACCACCTCCAGGCGGTAGCCTTTGTGGCCAAGAGCCTGGCGGACGAAAACCGCCTGCGGATTTTGTTGTGCGTCAATAACGGCAAGAAGTCCGTCTCCAGCATCGTGGAAGAACTGAAGCTGTCGCAACCCCTGGTTTCCCACCACCTGAAGGAATTGCGCCGGGCCCTGCTGGTCAAGGTGGAGCGCAGCGGCCCCTTTATTTACTATGAAATCGCCGACGCCAGAATCCCCAAAATCCTGGAAGCCTTAAAGGGCCTGGCCACGGACTTGCTGGCGGCCCGCAAAAATTTTTAAAGGGGGAGGTGAAGCGCATTATGCCAGGAATTCAAGAACGTTTAGACCGCATGACTCCGGAAAAGGCTCTTAAAGAGATCAGG
The DNA here is from genome assembly GCA_021813445.1 of Deltaproteobacteria bacterium. Taxonomy (GTDB): domain Bacteria; phylum Desulfobacterota; class Desulfobaccia; order Desulfobaccales; family 0-14-0-80-60-11; genus SURF-52. The sequence goes on along the minus strand of JAKAKP010000008.1, from coordinate 11,322 downwards.
GGAGCCCTGAAAAAAATTCTGCCTCTGGTGACCGAGGAAGAGCGACTGGACTTTGTGGTCAATCTCATCGGCGGCACCAGCGATGACAAAGTAGCCAGCATGGTGCACCTCTGACTGGCGGAATGCCTGGACGAAGGTGTCGATCCAACGAGCATGTGTCAAAAATTGGTGGACCGGGTGGCCCAATCCCGGCAACTGATGGCGGTTGCTGACCCGGAGATCCTGGTCCTGTTTGAAGATTGGCTGGATGAACTGGAAAATGAAGTGGTCTTGCTAGCCAAAGGGCAAGGCCGTTTGGCTCCCGCGGACTTGGCCCGGAAGCTCGGGCTCTCAGAGCGGGGAGCCACCTTCCTCATCTCCAAATTGTCCAGGGAAGGAAAGGTATCCTAACGAAACGAGGCAGGCAATGCAGCGCAAAGGAACCTCCATTTTAGCCCTGGCGGCTGCGGCCCTGACGTTGGGAGTGCTTTGGTATCTCCACCGGCCAATTATCGTCAAAGAGGCTACCTGGGATGATGTTAAAGCCGAAGCTCGAAACGGCGGCTATCGCCTGATAACCACCGAAGAGCTGGCGGCGCGCTACCGGCAGGACGCGGGCAAACTCTTTATAGTGGACACGCGGCAAGATTGGGAGTACCGCACCGGCCATATTAAAGGCGCGGTTAACTTCCCCATAGAGCCCAGCGCCTGGGGGCGGTGGCGCGCCCAGGCGCCCCTGGCCAAGTTTCTGGGGCCTGATAAGGACCGGCCCATCTTCTTTTACTGAGCGGGTCTGGCCTGAGTCCGCAGCGACTCGGCGGCCCGGGTGGCCATTAATCTCGGTTACAAGAACGTCTATCGCGATCCCTTGGGGTTCCCGGAATGGCAGAAGGCTGGCAATCCCGTGGCCGCAGCGCCCATGGGGCTGTGCGAGACCGCGGCGGAAACCAAGACTCCCGGCCCGCTCGGCGGTTGGGCCATGGCCTGGACCCTGCTGGGCATCTTCGCGGGCGGCATGGCTCTCAATCTGACCCCTTGCGTCTATCCTTTGCTGCCCATCACCGTCTCTTATTTCGGCGGCAAAAGCGGCCAGGGCCAGGGGCGCCTGTTGGCCCACGGCCTCTTTTACCTGGGGGGGCTGGCCTTGACCAACTCTATCCTGGGAGTGGCCGCGGCTCTAACCGGCGGCCTCATGGGGGCCATGCTGCAAAATCCCCTGGTACTGGTGGCGGTGGCCGCTATCCTGGTCTTCTTCGCCACCAGCCTCTTCGGCTTCTGGGAGTTGCGCCTGCCCGGCGGTCTCACCCAGGCTGCTTCCAAATCCTATGCCGGTTATTTCGGCAGTCTGTTTATGGGGTTGACCCTGGGGCTGGTGGCCGCGCCCTGTATCGGTCCCTTCGTTTTGGGGCTGCTCACTTGGGTGGCGTCCCTGGGGTCGCCGTGGCTGGGATTTCTGATCTTTTTCACCCTCAGCCTGGGTTTGGGCCTGCCCCTGTTCATTCTGGCCATGTTTTCCGGCAGCCTGGAAAAGTTGCCCCGTTCCGGCGAGTGGATGCTCTGGGTGCGCAAACTAATGGGCTGGGTACTGGTGGGCATGGCGGCCTATTTCATCAGGCCGCTGCTGCCCGAATCCGTGGGCGTGCTGCTGCTGGCCGCGGTGGCCCTGGCCGCGGCGATTCACCTGGGATGGCTGGACCGCACGGTGGCGACTTTCCGGAGTTTCCAGTGGCTTAAGGCCATCGCCGCCCTGACCGGGGTGATCATCGCCACCTTTCTCACCGGCTCCTGGGTCTTCAAGGGTCCCGGGGTGGCCTGGCAGCCCTATTCGGATCAACTCATGAAGATGGCTAAACAAAAGCAAAAGCCGGTGATCATCGACTTTTACGCCACCTGGTGCAGCCCCTGCCGGGAATTGGACGAGATCACCTTTCATAACCCCGAGGTCGTGAAAAAGGCCGATCAGGAGTTCCTCATGGTCAAGGTGGACCTGACCCAGAAGGGGAATCCCGTGCATGAGCGTCTGCTTGCTCAATACGGGGTCAAGGGCGTGCCCACCGTGGTTTTCCTGGATGACCGGGGAAACGAGTGCCGGAATCTGCGCCTGGTGGATTACCTGCCGCCGGAGCAGATGCTGTCCCGCATGGCCGTGGCCATGAAAAAATGAACGGCAAAGGAAAATTGAAATGCTCAAAATCATGGTATTTATAAATGATCCCTGCGGCCTGACCTGAAAGCGTCTCCATGAGATCATGCCCAGGCTGGGCGAGAAATACAAAATCACGGTGGAGTCGGTTTCCAAGTCCAGGGAGGAATACCGAAGCGACGCCTATAAGGCTTCGGGCCTGCCTGTGGCTCCGGCAGTAATGGTGGAGGACGAGATAGCGGCCCAGGGGCCGGAAATTACAATGGCAAAGATTGAGGCAGTGATCCGGCGGCAACTGGGGTTACCAGCCCTGGAACCTGCATAAATAAATGGGGGGGCAGGTCGCTTTTGCCCCTGCCCCCCAATGGGGACTAAGCCTTTGTTGTCTTACTTGGACTCTTTGGTTTCCTTAACTTCTTTTTCCTTGGCCGGGGCCTTGGGGGCCTTCTCCTTCAAAGCGCAACCGCAGTCGCACGCGCTTTTCCGCTCTGCCATCTTCCTCACCTCCTTTCTGTTATGGTATTTAATTAATTACTTAAATGATTGGCAAAAAAAATTTGGCGGTTATTACTTGGACTTTTCTTTGATCCGCTGCCGCACCACCTTCAATTCTTCCTGGAGGTCTTTTTCATATTTTTTCAGGGCCTCGAGGTCCGCATCCTCCAATTCCTGTTTTTGCCACTTTCCCGGGCACTGGCAGCCGCAGGTGCAGACCTCCGTCAATTGGCGCCGGTATTTCTCCAGGGCCTCCTCATTAATGGCGTATGGAATCCAGTATCCCTGGCGTTCGCTCCGCACCAGCCCGGACTGCCGCAGGATTTTAAGGTGCTGGGAGGCCGCGGCCGCAGTTATGCCCATCTGCCGGGCAATCTCCTTGGCCCCCAGGGGGCCCCGGGTCTTCAGTAGATCGAGAATCCTGACTCGGGTCTCCACGGCCAGGACCTTAAACATTTCGGAGACTTCCAAATCCATGTTTTGGAGTTCACAATAGCAATTAAGTAATTGCTTAATTAATTAACATTATCATGGTACCCCTGTCAAGTTTTTTTTGAAAAAATGTTATCGTTGATAGATTTAAACTAATAAATCAAGTAATTACACGAATGGAGGGAAAACCCATGCTCAAAGTCAGATGCTTTTACAACGAACCCAACGGCAAGCCCTGAAAGCACTTCCAGGAAATGGTGCCCAGGTTGGGTCAAAAATATCCCATTGACATGGAAGTCACTTCCAAACCCATTGCCGAGTACCAGACGGACGAGTACTTCGAACTGGATCTCCCCGCGGCCCCGGCCATCATGGTGGGTGAAGAGATCGTGGTGGAGGGCTCAGATGTAGAAGAACATAAATTGGAAGCCGTTATCTGCCGGCATCTGGGGCTGCCCGAGCCGGAGCCGCCCAAGAAAGGGTTTCTGGGGCGGCTGTTTGCCAAATAGATGGTTATGCAGCCAGGGAGATTCCGGCGAAGGGCCATAGTCAAGGCGGCAATCCTCATCTTGTTTGTGGCTGCGGCAGTGGCGGCGGTACGCTCTCCCGCGGTTAAGGAGGTGCTGACCGCGGAGAAGCTGGGAGCCATGTTGGCGGCGGCGGGGGGCTGGGCCCCCGCGGCTTTCATTCTGTTTTATGCCGTGGGGGTCTGCCTGTTCATTCCCGGAACTTTGCTCACTGCACTGGGGGCCGCCATCTTTGGGGCTTATTGGGGTTTTGTTTACGTTTGGATCGCGGCGATGCTGGGGGCTGCCGGGGCCTTTCTCATCGGCAGATATTTGGGGAGAGAATTTGCGGCATCCCTCATCGGCGAGCGGCTGAAAAAGTATGACGACGCCATCGAACGGAACGGCTTCGCCACCGTGCTCTATCTGCGCTTGGTCTATTTCCCCTTCACCCCCATGAACTTCGGCATGGGGCTGACCAAGGTGCGCTTTAAAGATTACCTCTGGGGCACGGGGCTGGGCATTCTGGCGGGGACTTTCATTTTCACCTTTTTCATTGGCACCGTTAAAGAAGTCTGGGGCACCGGACAATGGGCCAACCTCCTTACCTGGAAGGTGTTCTTCTCCCTAGGTTTGTTTGTCTTTTCTCTCTTCATTCCCAAGATAATCAACAAGCTTAAAGTTTGGCGAGATCTCCGGGCCAGATAAACCGGGATCAGAGGGGAGGAATTTAACAAACTATCAAAATGGCGACCTTCCAGGTGAAGTGATTTGATTGTCAGAGGACCGCTTTTCTGATTTGGTCGCGAGTCTCGTCGCCCCCGCCAACGGCATCAAAGGGTTAGGCCCAGCGGCCTGCCCCTTCATTTTTGTTAACTCAAAAAGATGCTTCTGATAATGGCAGAGCCGCGGCTGGTCCCCGACGATGGAATTATTTATTCTTTAATCAGCAGTACGATTTTACCGTGCACGTGGCCGGCCTCGCTCAGTTGATGGGCCCGGGCCGCTTCCGCCAAGGACATGACCTTGCTGATTAGCGGCCTGATTTTGCCGGCGTCAATCAGAGCCGCGATTTGGGCCAGTTGGCTGGCGTCGGGATGGACCAAGATGCCCACGCCGCGCACCCCGTGGGTGGCTGGGGCCTCCGGGGAGCTAATGCCCAGGGTGGCGACCAGTATCCCCCCCTTTTTCAAAACGCGCCAGGACCGGTTCTGGACCTCGCCACCCCTGGTATCCAGGACCACATCCACCCCTGCACCACTTCTTCGAACCTGGTGCTGCGGTAATCAATCACCTGGTCGGCCCCCAGTTCCCGCAGGAACGCGGCATGGTTGGCGGAGGCCGTGCCGATCACCCTGGCCCCCTTCCATTTGGCGAATTGAACGGCATAATGCCCCACACCGCCGGCTGCGCCATGGATGAGCACGGCTTGACCCGGAGCTAGGCCGCCAGCCTCAAAAAGGGATTGCCAGGCCGTGAGTGCGGCCAGGGGCACGCCTCCGGCTTGAAGGTGGTCGATGGACCAGGGCTTTGGGGCCAGTTCCCGGGGCCGCGCCGCCACAAATTCCGCGTACGCGCCGTCGCGGTTGAAGTCCAGCATGCCGTAGACTTCATCCCCTTTTTTGAAACCGGTGACCTCCGCGCCCCACGCCTCGACGATCCCGGACACATCCCAACCCGGAACCAGAGGCAGTTGGTGCGGCAGCCACTCCCGGACGCGGCCCGCTCTAACCTTCCAGTCCAGGGGGTTTACGCCCGCGGCCATGACCCGGACCAGCACCTCGTCCGGCCCGGGCTGCGGCAGGGGCATCTCTTCCAGGACCAGGACTTCCGGGCCGCCATAGGTATGGAATCTCACAGCCTGCATGGTTGTCATGGCATTCTCCCTTCAGAAACGACAATGGCTTAGTTATTCTTTTGCCTGGTGCAAGTCGCTGGGTCTGGGGCGGCACGCGGCCGAAGGAGTCCGGGGGCAGGCAAAAAGTTAATTGGAGGAAAATTAATCATCGAATCGCGGATTTCAACCAGTGGCTCTGGGTTTCCAGGGAAATGACGGAAAAGTGCTAGGGAAAGTCCCGGGGGCCCGGCTGGGATCAGCCCCGGCCCGCGAATTTGCTCACATTACTGAGATAGGCTAACTCACACTGAGCGGAAAAAAGTGGAGTCACCTATTCTGAAGGCTGGGGCCGAACTGAAGGACCGTAGATAAGCCGCCTCGTATCCGGATGAAGGAGGAGATGCCAGTAGCGATGCTCCGGGGGAAGAAGTGATGCCGCTGACAAAAGACGCCAGGGTCGTGGCCAGGCCGTTGATGCCACCCAAAGCTTCCTGGACCCCCGCGGCATCGCTTTGCAGGGCATTGGTCAAGGCCGTGGTATCGAGACTCAACTGCGAGTTGGCACCCAGGGAGACGCCATACTGGCTCAGGCTGTTGGCCGCATCAGCCACCATTTCGGTCCATTGGGAGGCCAGATCGCTTTTCAGGTACTGGTTGGAGGCTAGGTACGACGTGAGGCCATTCATGGCGTCGACCAGGGAATTGGTGGCGTTTACCACCCCTTGGCTGTCCGGCCCCACGGTGATGGTGGACTGCCCCGGACCGGTGAGATTCACCTGGAGATGTCCGTTCAGCAGGAAGACGGCGTTATTATCCTGGGTATAGGACGCGCCGTTCATGGTATAGCTGGCGCTGGTCGCGGTTTGAGTGGTATTGGCCGCGCCGGAGCCGGCCACCGCGTTGCCGCTGACATCGCTGACAGAAAAGGCGTTGCCGCTCCCGGTTTCCCCCTGCAGCTGCAGTTGGATGGTGCCGTTGGCCCCGCTCACCACGCTGGCCTGCACGCCGCTGTTAGCCGCGTTAATCGCCTGGGCCATGGCGTCCAAGGCAGTCTGGTTGTTGTCACCAGGATTGACGGTAACTGCCAGATTATAGGTATTGGTCCCCACGGTCAGGTTAAACTGATTGGTGCCGGTGCTAATCGCAGCAGTAGCGTTGGGGTCCAGCGCCGTACCCATATTGGTCTGGGCCTGGGCGATCTGGGTCACATCGAAATTAAAGGTGGAATTAGGGACCTCCCCGGCAGAATTATTGGTGTCAAAATAACCGATGGCAGCAGCATTGGGGTTGGAACTGGTGGCGGCCTGCTGGTAGAAAACGGAGTCGGGGTTGCCGGTGGCAAGCTGGTCCGCCTGGGTACTGACATTATAGGCCTGCTGATAGAAGCCGTTAAGCGCACTCAATTGATCGTTGACATCAGTATAAACCTGGGCCGAGGCATCAGTGGCTACCGGCCCGTTGATGCCCGCAGGGAGTGAAAAGTTGGTGCCAAAGGCGGCGTTCAAAAGACTGGACGCATACCAGGTGGGCGGATCCACGCCATAGAAAAATGAATCAGACACGTTGTACCCTCCTTGGTTTCAATCCCGGCCTCTCCGATAAGAGCCTGCCCCAAATGGAGAAAGGCCCGGTTTTGCCGGCTGGGTACGAATATCCCTCTCATGCCACATCCGGCAATCCCGCTACCCTGGCTCGAAGGCTGTAGGTCGGAGACTTTGCGCGCCATCCTTTCGCGATGGTTTGCCCTTATCGGATTGTCCATTCCAATTATCGGCATCATTTTTTTACCGATAAAAAATTTACTAAATAGCGATCCCATTGCGCCAACCTCAACCCTTCAAGATGATCACTCCTGAGATTGCACTATTTTCCAGCCGCTCCAAATCATGGCCTCATTAACGTAACCCAGATCCTGCAAAAAACAACCGGATCATAATTTATTATGAAAAAACTAATAATAGTTTTAACTTTGTTAATGTTTCTTCGACTTTTCTCTCTAATAGCTAAGGAGTAACTAGGTCGCAATAGCGCCTGGAAAGGGGAGGGTGAAATGAGAAAGACTCTGGCAATTATGGTGGCGGCTCTGGTAGTTAGCGGCTGCGCCGGCATGTCGACCACCGAACAGCGGGTGTTGAGCGGCGGGGCTATAGGCGCATCCGGAGGAACGCTCATCGGCTGGGCTGCCGGGTCTCCGGCCATCGGCGCGGCAGTGGGCGGCGGCGCCGGTATGCTGGGCGGTTTCCTCTATGACCAGTACCAGAAATCCCAGGGAAGACCTTGAACGATTGCCATTCTTCTCAGCCACAAGCCCGGCTAAGAATTTCTTGCTAATCTTGGTGGCCCGGTCAAGACGCCTGGGCCACCATTTTAAATCACTTCTTTACAAACTATGCAGACCGCCAGGCCTTTCTGACGCACTCTGTCTGTCGGTTACAGCAATATAACCTAGAAGACCCTGCCGTTTCGAGTCCTAAGACCCAGAAAAAGATGCAGCAGCGCCCGTATTTAAACCATGTCGTACCCTCCCTTAATAAAAGAGAGATTGTGCTAAAATCACAGCCAGTTATATTTTACAGGATAATTATTTTGACAAATAACTGTTGTTCTTTAACGTTGTTTGTCGTAGACTCGGAAAAATTTTATTAATGTAAAAGGGCTATATTACCGATAAAACGTTGTGTTAACTAACCAGGGGAAGTCCAGTTAATCCGAGCTGAAACCCTTGCTATTTCCTGGATATTCACGAGAATTGCACTCCCTTAAGAGGCAGGCTTGTGGACGAGATGGTGGTAACCGGGAATTACCCTCTGAGAATCTCCTCAGCCAGAAACTCTTCTTTATTTTTCCTCCCCAGAAATCCACCTAGCAGCATGTGCCTTGGCCCTGGGACGGGTTGGTATGCTGACCGCGGGAAAATAGGTATTCGAGGACCGGAATGACGGATGAAGAAAAGAGCAGGGACCAGCTCTTAGAAGAAGTCAAAGATTTACGCCTGCAACTCCTGGAAGTTGACCGGGCGGAGAAAAGACGCAGGAACCTGGCCCAAAAGTTGCTGACGGAGGAAATCCTTTCCGAAGCGGTAATTGAAAGCCTGCCGGGCATTTTCTATTTGGTGGATGAGCACTTCCGGCCGGTCCGGTGGAATGAGGCCTTGGAAGATGTCACTCAATGCTCTGCAGAAGAGATTGCCCGGGGGCACCTGCTGGATTTCTTTGAGACGGGGGACCGGCGTAAAGTCAAATCCTGTGTGCAACATGCATTTACCAACGGCAAAGCCACGGTTGAGGTAGCGTTGATAGCCAAAGACCGGAGCACAACGCCCTTCCTCCTGAGCGGCCGCGGGGTAGTGGTGGACGGCCAAAATTACCTGGTGGGCCTGGGCATCGACATTACCAAGCGCAAACGGCTGGAACAGGCGTTTCAAGATTTGTTCTTTTATGCCCCCATGGGCATTTTCATCGTGCAGAATCGCAAATTCCGAATGGTTAACCCCGGCTTCCAAAAGATTACCGGCTATGGCGAAGCCGAACTATTGGGTAAAGATTGCCTCACCCTGGCTACTCCTGAATTTAAAGAGCAGATCAGGCAAAATGCCATCAAGATGCTGAAAGGCAAAAGGACTTCCCCTTACGAATACCAATTCCAGACCAAGGCAGGGGAGACTAAGTGGGCCATGGAATCGGTCACCACCACTTCCTTTAATGGGAAGAAGTCCACCATCGGCTATTTCATGGATATCACCGAGCGCCGGCGCCTGGAAGATCAGTTGACCCGGGCCCAGAAGATGGAGGCCATCGGCCTTTTGGCAGGGGGCATCGCCCACGATTTCAACAACCTGCTCACTGCGCTCCTGGGTTACGGCGAGCTCATGAAGATGGATCTGGATAAGAAAGATCCCCATTATTATTACACCGAAGAGATCATGAAGACCGCCACCCGGGGGTCAAATTTGACGCAACAGCTTTTGGCCTTCAGCCGCAAGCAAATCCTCCAGCCCCGGGTGATCAGCCTCAATGCCCTGGTGGCCAGTATGGAAAGGCTCTTGCGCCGCCTCATCGGGGAAGACATAGAATTGGTCACGAAGATTGACCCGGATTTGGGCGCGGTCCGGGCCGATAAAGGACAGATTGAACAGATCATCATGAATCTGGCGGTGAACGCCCGGGACGCCATGCCCAACGGCGGCAAGCTCACCATTGAAACGGATGACGTCTTTCTGGACGAAAACTATGAACAGAGACACGTGGAGGTCAAGCCCGGTCCTTACGTGATGTTGGCCGTCAGCGACAACGGCCAGGGTATGGATGCCGTCATCCAATCCCATATCTTCGAGCCCTTCTTTACCACTAAAAAGATGGGGCAGGGCACCGGTCTGGGTCTGGCCACGGTTTATGGGATTGTCAGGCAAAGCGGGGGCTATATTTGGGTCTACAGCGAACCCGGACAGGGGACCACCTTCAAAATCTATCTGCCCCGGGTGGATGAGCCCCTGGAGACGAGCGAGCCCCAGCCCTTCCAGGTCACCGACCTCAAAGGCCGGGAAACCATGTTGCTGGTGGAAGACGATCATGCCTTGCGGGAGGTGATTTCCCGGGGCCTGAAGAAGTTCGGCTATAAGATTTTGGAAGCTGCCAACGGCGGCGAGGCCCTGCTGACCTGCGAAAGACATAAAGATCCTATCCCCTTGCTCTTGACGGATGTGGTGCTGCCCCAGATGAGCGGCCGGGAACTGGCCGAGCGCCTGCGGTCCCTGCGCAGCGACATGAAGGTGCTGTATATGTCCGGCTATACCGAAAACGCCATTGTCAGCAATGGGATTCTCAAGGAGAACGTGGGATTTATCCAGAAGCCCTTTAAAGTCAACGTCCTGGTGCAAAAAATCCGGGAGATCCTGGACACCCGGCCGCCGGCTGAAGATTAATAGCCGGTCGGTTTTCTGTCAGCGTAATTCCCTCTTGTTTTTCTGCTGTTGTCCTGCGCGTTCCCTCATTTCATCTGGCCTCATGGGATTTTTGCAGCATGGCAATAGGCTTGGCCATGGCCATGAGGTGGCGGTGGGTGGCCGCCAGCATGCTCACCGGCAGGCCCAGCATCAGGTGGCAGGGGTCCAGGCCGGTTTTTAAACGGCAGCCCAGGCCCAGGAAGGTGATATTGGGAACTTTATGCAGGAGGGGCAAGACGGTAATGTCCGAGCAGCCCCCCAAGGCCCCGCCGGATTGGGGCAGCTCCATCCTGCCGCCCTTCTCATAATTTACGGCATACAAGAGCCACATCGCCTGTTCGCTGTTGACCGTGAAGACCACTGCCTGGGGGTCTTCCTTAAAGGCCGATAAAGGGGCGATAAAGATTGCCCGGGTCAGGCCCGGCTCCAGGTAAATGGCCTTGCGGATGGTGGCCGCGGAGGCCTCCTCGCTGCCATACAGGCCCACGCCGAATTTTTCCAGGACCCCGTCGTCCAAAAACTCCTCCAATTCCCGGCCCTTCTCGAAACCCAGGACCGCGGTGCCCAGCTTGCAGCCCATCTGGCCTTTGCCGAGCAGCAATCTCCGGCCTTCTCCGGCCAGCACCAGGGCCTGGCAGTAGCTTTTGAATTGCCCCTCGGTAAAGGGGAGGTTAGACGGCAGGGGGTCGGTTTCTTTATAAAGAGTCACCCCAACAGGTGCATAGCGCAGCGCTAAAGCGGCCCTCAGGTCCTGGCACAGGGTACGGAAGTCGATCATGGCCCATCTCCGGCTCTCAGGAAAATTTAATCTTCATCCTTATCATAAACTGCAATGAAGACAAACAACTTCCAGCAGAAAAAGGCTTGAGCCAGGCAAGCGCCCGCGGCCGCTAACCCTTTGAACAATTCTCCTGCCCCATGCGGAAAAACAAAGGGGTTAGCCTGATGCGGCTAACCCCTTGGCATGGCCGCGGCGGCGCGGTACCTG
>JAKAKP010000161.1 GCA_021813445.1 Deltaproteobacteria bacterium | reverse complement strand
CCGGCCCGGCGGATATCCTGATCCATAATGCCCTGGTGCTCACCCTGGAGCCCGGAGCCGCGCCCCTGGACGACGGCTTCGTGGCCATCAAGGGCAGCAAGATCGCGGCGGTGGGCAGCGCCTCTTGCCCCGGCCCCCCCTGCAAATCCTTGCCCTCCGCCGCCCAGACCCTGAACGCCGGGGGCGGTCTGGTCCTCCCCGGTCTGGTGAATACCCACACCCATGCGGCCATGGTCTGGTTCCGGGGCCTGGCCGACGATCTACCGCTGCACCAATGGCTCAATGATTTTATGTTCCCTTTGGAGGCGGGCTGGCTGGATGGGGACAAGGTGTACCTGGGGACGCTTCTGGCCGCGGCGGAACTCATCCGGGGCGGCGTCACCACGGTGGCGGATAGCTATTTTTTCGAGACCGAAGCGCGCCGGGCCCTGGCGGAGGCCGGTCTGCGGACGGTGGCGGCCCAAGGGGTGGTGGATTTCCCTGCGCCCGGCGTCCCCGATCCCCGGGACAACCTGCGGGTGGCCGCGGAGTTCCTAGAGACGGGCCGGGATTTTCCCCCGGACCTGGTGACTTCCACGCTATTCTGCCATTCCCTCTACACCTGCGGGCCGGAGACCTTGAAACAAGGCAAGGCCCTGGCCCGGGCCCGGAATCTCCCTTTCTTTCTCCACCTGGCGGAAACCCGCCAGGAAGTGGAGGAATTGCGGGAGAAAACCGGGCTCAGCCCCGGGGCCTACCTGGAGAGCCTGGGGGTGCTGGATGAACTGACGGTGGCGGCCCACGGGGTGTGGCTCGCGCCGGAGGACCAGGACCTCATGGCCCGGCGGCAGGTCAAGATCAGCCATTGCCCGGAGAGCAACCTGAAGCTGGCCTCGGGGGTGGCCCCGGTTCCCGGCCTTCTGGCCCGGGGAGTGGCCGTGGGCCTGGGGACCGACGGGGCCGCGTCCAACAACAACCTGGACCTCTTTGGCGAAATGAGCCTGGCGGCGAAGTTGCACAAGGTCTGGGGGCATGATCCCACGATCTTGCCGGCGGCCCAGGCCGTGGCCCTGGCCACCCGGGAAGGGGCCAGGGTCCTGGGCCTGGCAGAGCGGACCGGCACCCTCACCCCGGGCCGGGAAGCGGACCTGATCATCCTGGATCTGGATCAAGCCCACCTCACCCCCTTGTTTGACCCTTACTCACATCTGGCCTACGCCGCCCGGGCTGCGGACGTGCGCCACGTGATGGTGGCCGGGCGCTGGCTCCTCAAGGATAAGGAACTGGCCACCCTCGATTGGCCGGAAATCTCCGGCCGCAGCCGCAGGGGCAGCCGGGACCTGGCCGCGTTCTGCCGGAGACTGGGCCGCCCTTGATCGGGCAAAATTTTGTATAATGATACTATTCTGGCGTCCCAGGAATACCATGCATAAATTACCCGGTCTTTTCTCCCTCCCCTTCGAGGGGAGAGGGAATAATATTAACCATATGCAAAAGTGATATTTTGGAACTTATTACTGGGACGCCATACTAGGCAACGTGAGAGGAAAGCGGGGTAATCAGTTATCAATTAACAGCATTGAGAGACGGGCCTTGACCAATTACTGATTACCGATTACTGATCACTTTCATTAACTAGGAGCTTCATGGCCAAAGTTCGATCTCAACCCCCCATCTCTTTCGCTGAACATCTCCGCTCTTTGGTGACCACCAGCGAAGTCTTGCGCCTGATCCATGACATCACCACCTGCGAGGTGATGGCGGAGGCGGAGCATCCCCGGAACGCAGTGCCCTTGCAGGCCAAGGGCGTGGAACTCTTCCCCTGTTTTGCCATGTACTTTCAACGGCAGCCGGTGGAGATCAAAGGAATAATCTACCCCAATCTTTCCATCCGGGAGCTGGAAGGGTTGTCCCACCTGATCCGCCTGGAAGTGGGAGGGGTGCAGGTGGATATCTGGCTGCGCACTTCGCAGACGACATTTTTACTTTCTCCCTTTCATATCCGCTTTCTCAGCATCCTTTTCGGGCGTCTGGCCCTGCACCAGCTATCCCTCACCCCCGGCGGCAATATGGATGCCCTGGGCTTTACCCCTTATTCCCTGGAGGAACAGGTGGTGGCCGGCTATCTCCAAAGCCTGGAATGGGCCCCCTGCGCCACCATCAAACTGGACGCCCAGGACAATCCCTATATCGGCTCCATGCTCCACAGCGCCGCGGATCTCAGGCGTTGCGAATTTCCCGGCAGCGGCAGGGAAGAAGCGATGATCCGGGCCTGGCGCCTGTTCAAGCGGCTGCTTTACTACTCCATCGAAGGGGAGCGCCTCTTCACCGGTTTTGCCATCCTGTCCGCAGCCCGGCCCCTGGAATACTACCGGCGGCGCTGGCCCGGCCTGCTGCTCTACCATGAAGATAATTACGGCTCATTGGACGAAGGGGTGCAGTCCATTAAACAATTTTTATTGAACGCCGACGGCCGCACCACCTTCCTGGCGTTGTATCAAGGGCGGATCATCGGCGTGCTGCAACTCACCAAGGGCACCCACCAGCAACTGATTACCACGAGATCCTGGCATACGGTGTTGCCCTTGGCCACGGTCTCCTACCGGGGCCGCATCAGCTTTTGGCTGGCCTTGAAGGGCCGGCTGAGCCCCCGCATTCCCCTGGCCTTGCTGGAGTATCGCCACGGCCACCTCCATATCCCCCTGTTCCAGGATATCTTCTGGCAGGAGCTGGAACGCCAGGTCAAGGAGGTTTGTCCCGGCAGCCATGCGGCGGAGGTCTCCAAACTGAAGACTTTATTGACCATGGTGGCCCGGGCTGGACATGGGGGCATTTTCCTGCTGGGCCTGAGCGAAGAGCAATTGGCGGCCGCGGACACGCCCCTGGAAAACCAGGTGCGCCTGGAACAAGCCGTGCCTCTCCAGGAGCGCTGGCTCCATCACTTGCTGGGGTTGGCCAAATCGGACGGGGCCCTGCTCTTTAATGACCGCCTGGAGGCCTGTCAGTTTCGCGCCCGCCTCAAAGCCACGGGCGTCAATCTGCCTCCGGAAAAAGATGATTTGGGCAGCGGCATCCGCCATCAGGTCACCAGGGAATTCACCGCCTGGAGGCCCATGATCGTGGGTATCTGCATCTCCCAGGACGGCCACATTTCTCTCTACCGCCGGGGCAAGCTGGTGAGCCGGTTGTATTAGTCCGCTCTTACCAGGTCATTGCCTTTCCCGGCGCAGTACATTACAATTGTTATGAAATGAAGCTTCTTTTTGGCCTGTTTCTCCGCGTATTTCTTGGTCTGCTGGCCGCCATGGGCCTGATCCGGGTCATGGAGATGGAAAAGAGCCCCGCGGCCCTGCTGGGTTTGACCCTGCTGGCAACCGCCGCGGTCTATGGGGTGGGGTGGCTGCTGCCTGAAGATAGTCAAAAACCTGGCCGGGGGGATCTGTCGTCTTGAGCGAGATGTCTTTTTTGGAACATCTCCAGGAGCTGCGTCAGCGCCTGATCGTAATGATCGCGGCCCTGTTCATCGGCATGGCCATCGCCTGGCCTTTGACCTCAACGGTGGAGCGCTTCATCCAAAAGCCCCTGCGGGAACCTTCCATCACCCAAAAATGGAAATATGAGATAGCCACCTGGGTTACAAAGAAGTATCCCACTCTCAAGAGCCTCGGCATTCACCCCCAGGTCCCCCAGGTTATACCCCATAAACTCAACTACATGGCGCCTCTGGAACCATTCTTCGTGCAGATGAAGATTTCCATGATCACCGGCCTGGCCCTGGCCTTTCCGGTGATCCTCTACCAGATTTGGCTCTTCTTTGCGCCCGCGCTCTACGACCATGAAAAAAAATATGTCTATTACTTTATCCCCCTGGGCACCATAGCCTTCATTGTGGGGGACCTCTTTTTTCTCAACCTGGTCTGGCCCTTGATCATCTCTTTTTCCCTGGCCTACCACATCG
>JAKAKP010000155.1 GCA_021813445.1 Deltaproteobacteria bacterium | reverse complement strand
CAACCTCTGTCGGGGCTTGAATGATCTCGCCAAAGACCCGGAAAAACTTCGTTCGATGACAAATTTCCCATACCTGAATGTTACTTGATAGATCGCAACTTGGTATGACTGTAATCAGCCAAAAGACACCACCCCCACCCTCTATCACTGCGCAGGAGACAAAATTAACCGCTATTTTGCTCCCAGAACCCGATTGAGGCTTATCTGAAGATTAGCCATGGTGTATGGCTTCTGAACGAACCCCGCCAACCCTTCATCCAGGAACCGCGGGGCTATTTCTTCCTCGTTATAACCGCTGGACAGGATCACGGGCACGTCGCTCCGCACGCGGCGCAACTCGCGAAATACCTCATCGCCGCTCATCTCAGGCATGGTGAGGTCCAGGATGACGCAATCGATCTCGCGGGCATGCTTTTTAAAGATCTTCAATCCTTCCCGGCCGCTGGCAGCAGTGAAGGCCTTAAAGCCCATTCCCCGCAACATCTGCGTTCCCACCTTACGAATGGCGGGGTCATCATCGATGAGGAGGATAGTGCCGCCGGGAGAGGGAAGAACACCCTGTTTGCTGCTCGGCTCCTGCTCTGTTTGTTCCCAGGCAACGGCTGGCAATAGAATCTTGAAGCTCGTTCCCCGTCCCGGCGTGCTGTCGACCCTGATGGCCCCCCGGTGCCCCCGCACAATGCCGAGCACCACGGCGAGGCCGAGGCCGCGCCCGGTAAACTTGGTAGTAAAGAAGGGATCGAAGATCCGGCGTTGCGTTTCCTCATCCATGCCGCAGCCCGTATCCGCTACCTCCAGGCAGACATAGCTTCCGGCCGGAAGTTTGTCGTCCAGGTGGCTCTTGGAGAGGTAGTCCCGGTCACATTCCAGGACACTGGTGGAGATGGAGATGACGCCGCTCCCATCACCGAGAGACTCGGAAGCGTTGGTGATCAAGTTCATAATGACCTGACGCAGCTGGGTGGCATCGGCTTCCACTGCCGGGAGTTCGGGGGCGAAAGAGTAGAGCAGCGTGGCCTTCTTGGAGACCGAGACTTCCAGTATCTGCGCCATCTCCTTCACGATCTCCGAGAGGTTATAGGGGCCGATCACGAACTGGCCCTTACCGGAATAGGCCAGCATTTGGCGGCACAGATCCGCGGCTCTTTGGGAAGCGCGACTGATCTCCTCGAGGTTGAGCCGGGCGGGAGAGGCGGCCGGGAGATCGACCAGCGCCAGATCGGCGTTGCCCATGATGGCCATGAGCAGGTTGTTGAAGTCGTGGGCGATGCCGCCAGCGAGCACCCCCAGGCTCTCCAGCTTCTGAACTTCCAGCATCTGGGCTTCCAATTGGGTGCGTTCTTCTTCGGCCCGGCGGCGCTCAGAAATATCCCTGGCCACATACACCGATCCCAGCATCTCTCCCTCCGAACTTTTCAGAAGGGAGACAGTAATCAGGAAATCTGGGCCCAGTTTCTTTTGGAGAAGCTCCTGGATGCTTCCCAGGGTTTGGCCAGTTCCGGACTGAGGGGTGGCAATAGAGGTGGGCACTGCCGGGTCATGAAACAACTCATGGCAATCTAACCCCACGGCCTCGTGGGGCTGCACTCCCAGTTTGCCAGCCATGGCCTGGTTGATTTTTACCACCACCTTGTGGTTATCGATCATGGCAATAAGGTAGGGAACGGCGTTAAAGGTGCGCTCCCAATCATTGCTGGCTCTTCTCAGGGAGATCAAGGTGTCTTGCAGTCTTTGGGAAATGTCTAGAAAGGCTCCGGCCAATTCCCCAATTTCATCGCTGCTGTTGATGCCTTGCAGTTCCTCCTTAAGCTTGCCGCTGCTTTCTGCTTCCGCGGCCCCCAAGAGAAGTACCCCTTGCCGCAACCTGGCCAGGGGTCTGGTTATGCGGCGGATGGCGATAGTCCCCAGGCCCACTGAGGCGATGATGGCCAGGAGAATGCTCTCTAAAAGATGTCGCCGGGCCCCGGCCAGGGGGGCATAGGCCTCACTTCGGGGTTGTTGCGCGGCCACGATCCAATCGGTTCCCGGAATCTGTTTGAAAGCGGAGAGCATGGGCACCCCCCGGGAATTAACCGTTTCCCCGGAGCCTTCAAAACCCTCCAGAGCCGCGTCGAAAAGCCGGTTGGCCCCCTGGGGCACATCCCTCTGCAACACCCTGGAGTCCTCGGGATGCAGAATCATCAACCTCGACTTGTCATAGACGAAGACATAGCCGGATTTGCCTATTTTGAGCTTCCTTATGCCTCCCAAGGCTTGAGGAGCCAGCATCTGCACCGAGCAGCCCAGCACCCCCAGCACTTGATGACCGGAGCCGCGCAGCAACGCGGTAAAAGTAAGGACAGGTTGGCCGGTTCGTTTCGAAAAATAAGGAACCCCGATGCTGCCTTTCTTTTCTGCCATCGTCTTTTGGAAGTATTGCCGAAAGGAAACGTCCATTCCCCTTACTTGCGGATGAGGAGGATAATCAACCCAGATACGGCCGTGCTTGTCCAGAATAAACATGCCGTTTTCAAATTTTGGATAGATCTTGGCCAGCTCGCGCAAATGATCTTCCAACGCGGGGATGTCATTTTTTTCCAGAGCCGACACCGGCAGGGAGAGGGCAGCAGCCTGGGTATCATTTAAGGAATCTTCGAGAAACCTGGCGATGGACTGCGAGGTGGTTTGGCCCACGGCTTCTACGCCGGCCAGGATGGAATTCTTCAGGGACTGCTGGAGAAAATAGAGGTTAAGCAGACCGGTGATGGCCAGGGTTATCGTCAAGATGACGGCGATGAGAAGAAATGTCTTGGTTCTGAGCGTCATTAAAGATTGATTGATCCTTTAGTAGTATTGGTGAAAATCAGGCATCCCCTGAGGGCAGAACCAGGGATGCACCGATTGTCGAAAGTCCATAAATGGCTTATAGAAAATTTCAACCAGGTAATAAGTCTACAAAATAGGGTTGGCGCAGTAAATATTCTATAAATAAAGTCAATAATTAAAAGCAGTTAAGCTATCATGTGGACCCGGAGCCCAGAGATTCTGCAGAGCATTTTTGATGCCTCTCCCATCGGCAAGGAAATTTTCGATGCCGCGGGCCGGCTCCAGGATATCAACAGGTCTTGCCTGGATATCTTCGGGATTTGCGAGATCCCCGGGAACCTGGATTTTAATCTTTTCAGTGACCCCAATATTCCTGAGAGCGAAAAAGAGAAGTTACGCCAAGGGGAAACGGTGCGGTGTGAGTGTCACTTCGATTTCGAGAAAATCAAGCAAACAGGATTCTTCCAGACCTCCCGGTCTGGAACCGCGATAATTGATTGTATCATTTCTCCCTTAAAGAAAAACGACGAAATAATGGGCTTCTTGGCCCAACTCCAGGACATCACCGCCCCGAAGAACCTGGAGGAAAATTTGACCCGGGCCTATCAGGAGCTGCACCAGACTCAGGAAATAGTGATGCAGCAAGAACGGTTACGCATCATGGGGCAGATAGCCAGCGGCATTGCCCACGATATCAGTAATCACCTGGTCCCTATTATCGGCCACCTGGACCTGCTGCTCCATAGCGATGAAAAGTTGCCTGCACCGTTGCAAGAAAATTATGAAGCCATCCAGATTGCCGCCACCGACATCGCCAGCACCGTTGACCGTTTGCGGGACTTTTACCGCCTGCAGAAACAGGGGGAGATTTCCTCCATCAATCTGAACGTCCTTATTGAGCAAGCTATAAACCTGACCCGTTTCCGTTGGAAAAATGAAACCCAGCGCCACGGCAGGGTCATTGAGATGCGGCAGGATCTGCAAACGGATCTGCCCCAATTCCCCGGAGTGGAAAGCGAAATCCGGGACGCCCTCATCAACCTGATTCTTAACGCCATTGACGCCATTTCTAACCATGGTTCCATTACCCTCAGGTCCAGATTCCGGGGGGCCCAGGTTATTCTGGAGGTCGAAGATACGGGCAAGGGTATGGATGCAGAAGCTTTGCGACGCTGCACCGATCCTTTTTTCACCACCAAAGGCCTGCGGGGGTCCGGCTTGGGATTGGTAATGGTCCAAGGCACCATGGAGCGCTACCAGGGCAAGGTGGAAATTAGCAGCCAACCAGGGGACGGGACCCTGGCCAGGCTCTCTTTTCCTTACCGGCAAGCACCAGGGCTCACCTGCCCCGAACCCAGGGAATCAGCCATCGACCTGACCCCCCTGCATATCCTCTATGTGGAAGACGAGCCTGCAGTTCAGGCAATCACCAGGAAGATGCTGGAGAAGGATGGGCACCGGGTGGTTGTGGCCGGCGACGGCCAGACGGCTTTGGCCACTCTATTTTTCGGCCAGCACAAACATCGGCCTTTTGATCTGGTGATTACCGATCTGGGGATGCCCTTTATGAGCGGCTATGAGTTGACCACGCAGATTAAGCTAGAATATCCCGAGATTCCCGTGGCCATTCTCACCGGCTGGGAAACCTGTCCCGAGGACGGGGAAGGGAAGTGCCAAGCCGACTTCTTGCTTAACAAGCCCATGAGGTTGGAGAAGCTGCGCAAATTGATCAGAGAGGTTATCTCCCGGAAGCCCGGCGGCAAACGGGCGCCCACTGTCTGACTTGGCTAATATCGGCCCCGCCGGTGCCCCTCCCTGGCCTGTGCCCCCCTGTTTCTCTGCCAAGACGGAATTATCAATAAGTGTCAATCTTTGAGGTTTTCCCGGGTGAGAGTTCTGTCATCCTCCCAGGGCTTCGAGGATGCGCCGGCGGACCAGCGGGTCCGCAGTTTCTTCCGCAATCCGGCGTTGGGTCCGTCCCGAAAAGTCCTCGATATCGCTACGCGCGCCGTGGGCCATGAACCAGCGAATCTGCTCCAGGTAGTCCTCAAAGCGGTCAGGGCCAGCAGTAGAGGCCCGCAGCACGGTATCGTGGAGCCCGGTTAAGCCGTTGACCGCGGGTTGTTCGTTAAGGGCCGCGGCCAGGTTCTGAGGAGTCAACCGCGCGGCCATCATCTGCAGGATCTCCAGGTGGTTGAAGACCGCGGCCCGGATAATGGCGTGCACGGCCATGGGGTGTTTCTCATACCTAGTGGGATCGGCCCCCCTTTCCAAGAGGTAGGCCGCGAGCTGCTGGCGCAGGCGCATCACCGCGGCGTTGGGGGGGCTGCCGTTGGTTCCGGTCACCACCACCACCAGCGGCGGCTGCTGGAGCGGCCCTCCCAGCCGGTTCACGTCGGTATTCTGCCCTTCCACGAGGTCCTGTACCTCGCGTAACGTCGTCTCTATGCTGCCATGATCATTAGCAGCCCATTTGAGTCCGTCCTCGATGGCCCGGACCAGGCTATCGCTGCGCTCCTGGGACGCGGCCTGGGAGGCCGGGGTGAAGGGGGCGATCCGTTGGAGCAGGTAGCGGTAATAGGCCGCCTTTTCCTCTGCGGGACAATTGTAAGGAGAAATCAACTGGATCAAAGGTTGGTTTTGGAACTGTTGCGCCAGTTCCAGGGCCGCGAGCCCCCGGACCGTGGTGGCCGCGGTGCTGGCGCCCCGGGTCAGGGCAAATTGCGACAGTTCCAGATGTCCGTAAAAGACCGCCTGGAGCAGCAGGGTGTGGCCGTTTAATTCCCAAATGGCTTCGAGATGCTCCGGGCAGGCGTCCAGGAGGAGTTTGGCGGTGTCGACGCTGCCCGATTGTCCGGCAAAATGGAGGGGCAAGGCTCCGGATTTGAGGAAAGGGATCGCAGGGGAGGCGCGGCGGTGCGAGTTGTTGAGGAGCAGATCCACCGCCGCGGCCTGGCCCCGGACGGCCGCGGCCAGGAGCGGGGTCCAGCCCTGGGTGTCGTATTGGTCCGGGTTGCCCCCGGAATTCAGCCATTCCTGAAGAAATGGCAGATCGCCGCGGCGCGCGGCCTGGACCGCAGCCTCTGCTCCTCCATCTTTCAGGCCAGTCTTGCTTAGATTAGCTTTCATTTTCCCTAGGCGCCCACCCCGAAGATCGGTGCGGTTCTCTCGAAGGTCTCGGCAATCTTTTTGCGGATATATACGCGTCCGTCTGTGGCGGCCCGTTCGATTTCGAAGCGTTGCCGAGACAGGGAGGCTTCGTATTTGCTCCGGGCCGCGCCCACGGGCCAGGAGCGCGCCTCCCACCGGACGGTGACCACGGCCACGGCCCGGAGGCCGTCAAGCTTGATGTCCCAGGACTGCACTTCGTGGGTTTCATCAAAGTAAATCTTGAGCACTTCGTCGTACCACTTGCGGAAAGCAGCTCTGCCGGTGAAGGGACCTGGGGTGTTCGGATATCTCATTTCCACGTCTTCGGCCAGGAGGGATTCGAACTCCGCCACCGGGCGGTGCTCGTTGGTGCTGCTATACCAGGTCAGCACCACGTTCCTGACCATGGCCTCGGTTAGTTTGTTTGCCATCATTGATGCTCCTTTGGTCCCTTGGGCTTCTCGCCGGGGAGGCCCTTGCTTACGGTGCTAAACCTTCTGCAAGACCACCAGCCCGTTGGCCGGGATCACCAGGTTGATCCCCGCGGGTCCCGAAGAGATTACCTGACCGGCGTTGCCCACGTTGCTGCCGCCGTAGAGCGCCGCATCGCTATTGAAAATCTCACGCCAGGCCGCAGCCCCGAGGCTGCCGGTGGGTATCCAGTAGCCGGACGCGAAGGGGCGGTTGTTCAGACTGGCCAGCACCAGGTAAGTGTCCACGCCATCGGTGCGCACAAACGCGAGCACCCGGTTCCCCGGGGAACTGTGAATGATCTCGATCTGACGGGAGCGCAGCCCCGGGGCCCTTTGCCGCAAGCGGATGATATCCTGGTAGAACTTGAACATGGCCGCACCCAGGCCGGCCCGGGCCTCGGGAAAGTTATCCCGGTACTTGCGGAAATCTTTGTAGGGCATGGGGTTGGGGGAGGCGATCTCCTCGCCCATGAGGAACATGGGAGTGCCGGCCGCAAAAAAGGCAAGGCCGGAAACCGCGCGGCAGCGGGCTTCGGCATAGGTGCGGGTTTCCCCCAGCAGCGGCGCGGCATTCACGGCGTTGACCATGTTGCGGGCCGTGCCCTTGGCGTTGCCGGCATCATCGTGATCCTTATGGTAGACGACTTTGTTATGGCCGGACCAGTTGAGCACGCCCGCGAAGTAGTCCAGCGCCAGGGGCTGCTCGTCGCCGAGGCCGGCAACGTACAGCAGCCGGGCAAAGTTTTCTCCGTATTCCCCGTCACCGATCAAGTGATGGTAGAACGCGGAATTCCAGGTGGCGTCAAAGCCCAGACCGCCGCTCTCGGTCTTTTGGGTAACGAAGGGCTGGTCCGAATGGTCCTCGGCAATCAGAAAGCACTGGGGTTTCACTATCTTGAGGGTGCGGGTCCACTCCCGCAAAAACTTGGCGCCGAAGGCATTGGCGCTCTCCGCGGGCAGCCCGTCGCCGTGACGCCGGTTAAACTCATAGAGGGCCTGGGTCAGGTCGACGCGAAAACCATCGATATGGAATTCCTCGGCCAGGGCCACGGCACTGCTGATGAACCATTTGCGCACCATCTCCTCCCAGAAACGGGGGGCGTAGCCGGTGGAGTAATTATCCAGATAACCGCCGTGGCCCGGGGGATTCTTGGCGTGGTCCCGAGCCGCGGCCTGCTCATAGGTGGGGTAATCCTCAGGGTGTCCCTCATACCAGTAGTAGATATTGCGTTCCGGCGCGTCCGCGTCGTAGCCCCATTCGGCCCGTTCCGCATCCACATGATAGTGGTTATAGACCACGTCCATAATCACCGCCAAACCCCGGCGATGGCAGGAACGCACGACATATTTCAACTGGTCCCGCCCCCCGGCGCTGTATTCCAGGGCGAAGGGGTGGGAGGTGCCATAGCCCCAATGTTCCGCGCCTTCGAATTGCAACACCGGCAGCAATTCCACGGCGTTGACTCCGAGATCCACCAGATGATCGAGGAAATCGCGGACATCCGCGAAGGTGCCGTCTCGATCCAGGCCATACCCCAAAGAGCCGACGTGCAGCTCGTAAATGATCAGATCCTCGATACGGTGGGGCAGGGGACGGCTGGGGTCAAATTCCCGGACCCAGAAGTCCTCTTGAGGGATGAATTTGGTCTCCGGCCATCCCGGTTCTTCGAAATGGGCGGTGACCGTTTCGGGATCTATCACAATGGAGCAGCTTTTGGTGCCGTCCACCTCCTTATAGCTCCCCGTATAGGGCTGGCCCTTCGGGTCGATCCGCCCCTTGCCGATCTGGCAGCGGGAATAGAGATCGGTCCGGTAGGCGACGGTCTTCTTATCATCCTTGGTGACCCGAAACATATAGGGCTTGTGATCCCACTTCTGAAAACGGGCCAGCCTGGAGTCCCGGGCCGCGGTTCGCCAGATTCCGTCGGCATCCGGGGTCATGGCGAAAGCCCCGTTATCTCCGGCCGCAGTGTCGATGCCGGCGCCATTATCGGCAATATAACCCGGGTTCTTTTCTTGCAGCTCGTAGTCGTACTTGCCGATGACCGTCTCGACTTTGGTGGCGTTGGGGGCCCAGACCGAGAACTCGATCCCCGGTTCATTCTGGCCGGCCACAAAGCGTTTTTGGGCCCCGAGGCGGCGGCAGTGGGTCAGGTAGTAGCGCTCTTCGCCACCCGCGGCGTTCAGCACAAAGCGGCGATGGCGGTGGGTGCAGGCATGGTCCTGCACTTCGGTGGGTATGGCCCAGGTATCCGGACGTTGCGGCGCATCGAAGCGCACCCCCCAGCGGAATTCCTGGCCGACCCCGGCGGGATCAAACTCCACCGTGGCCGCGTAGCTGGGGCAGCCGTCCTCGAGCAGCTCCAAGGTCATGGGAAGGGGAGGGGCGGACCAATCGTCGGCATAACGGCCGGCCGCATCCCAAGTCCCCACCAACCTCACATTCCGGAAGATTTCCCGGCGAATGCCGGTACTGTAGATAAACCGTACGGCGATCATGGGCTTTTGCTCCTATTCCTCATTCATCCTGCCCCGTAGCCGCAGCGATGAGGTAGGAAATGCCGATTTCCGGTTCGTTAGGCGTTGGGCGGGCGGCGGCCGCGCCGGCAGGTTGCTCTAAGGTGACCTGATAATGGGCTCTATGCTTCTGCTTAACTCCCTACCAACCCCAGCGCCGCAGTCCTTGCTCCAAAACCTCCACCAGCTTCTGGCCCGTCAGGTAGGAGTCCGGAGTAGAGCGGCCGGTGATAAACGGGAAATCCACGATGACCGAGGTGGGCTTGCCGTAGTTGCCGATATAGGCGCCACCTGGAGCGGTGGCGTCCCGCAGGATATATTCCAGGGGATAGGGCGGCGGGCCCATGACGAAATCCGTGCCCATGAACCCTGTTCCCTCCTTATAATCATATTCCTTGCAATGACCGGTGACCCGCTTGCCCCGGATCAGGCTCTGGCGGTCCCCCAGATCCCGGGCGAACGCTAGGCAGGCCACGCCGTAGCATTCCGCGGCAATGGGCTTGCCGGCCCGATAGAAGGAGAGGATCAGATCGTGGACCCGGAGATTATTGGCCAAATCAACGATGGGACCGCTGCCGCCGACCAGGAGCAGGGCCGCGTAGGGCTCGATATCTGCCCGCACCCGCTCCAGATCGGCGTAATATTTTTCCGTCTTCCGGAGGTACAAAGGGTCGCAGTGATAGGGATATTCCGGCAGCCAGTCTTTGAGGCTGATGGGGTTGTTCAGGCGGGGATTGTTCCGGTCGTCGATGGCCTTGACCTTGGCGGCCATTTCCGGGGAAACGACCGGCCGGCCCAGGGGCGGGTCCACGTAGTTGGGGTCCATGCTGGGGGGGAGCGCCACCGGCCGCTTGCCGGTGGGCGTGGCGAAGGCCGACTCGTAGCCGGCCGCGTCAAAGGTGTCCAAGGGCCCGATCAGCTCTTCGCCCCAAAAACCCCACTCTGATAAGACCACCAGGATCTTCCGGCTCATATGCATTATCCTCCGTGGTTTGGCGTACTTGGATCTTTGGGATCATCACCGGGAAACGGGCGCGCTGCGAAACGGAAGGGCCGCGGTGCTCCCTCTGCTCCCGGGGATGGCCCGGCGCAGATAACGGCTAAGGGGCCAGCGCCTGGATTTGATCGGCAATGGCCTCAATGAAGGGCAACACCTCGTGCTTGCTAAAGCCGGTGACCAGGTCGTGGTCGGTAACCACCCTGGCCACCTGGGTCTTGCCGTCCGTCCCTTTCTCAAAGATGACTTCCGCCCCGGCATTGAGGATATCCGCCATGACCACCGTATGGCACGTGACCCTGCGGCCCTGCAGCAACTCCGGGTGGGGGGTGAGGATCCACAGGCCATGACAGAGTGCGCCCTTGATGATCCTCGGGTTGCCCATAGCCTCCGCGAAGAAGCGGACGATGGGCGGCGATTGGACGTAGGCCCTGACATCCACCGGGTCCTGGCCCTGGGGCACATCCTCCCAGCGCAGCCGCACGCTGGTGTAATTGGCGGCCATGATCACCGCGGCATAATCTTCGGGCTTGGCCGTGGAGATATCCCGGGTCACCACCAGTTGGTGCGGCGATTCCCAGGGCGCATTGTCCAGGGGGTCCACATCGCTGTAAAAAGTTTGTTGCGGCGGCTTCCAGTCGCCGTACCAGATATGAGAGACGAATTCCACTTCGGCTCCCAGCAGGCCGAAGCCTTGACGATAGGCTTCCATCTCCTCCGGGATGAACTTGTTTTCCACCAGCACGGCAATCTTTTTTCCCAAGAGTGGCTTATTCATCATTGTTCCTTTTTTTTGGACGGAATTCGACGACTACCTGGGAATTCAGTTCCTCCTCCGCCAGATCCACCTGGAAATTGTCCGGGGAGAAGCTGGGGCGGGGCACGGCTTTTACTTTAATGTTAGCGACTTCCAGGGTGTCAGGGCCGAAAAAGTCAGGCAGCACATTGATCGTGGTACAACCGGAATCCTTATCAGGAAAGAAAAACAGGCAAAAATTAGATTCTTCCTCACTTTTCCCTTTGACGTAGGAGCGGATATAGATGTGCGCCAGATAGTTCAACTCAAAGCTGTGGTAACCGGCTACGGAATGCCCGGCCTTCTGGCCGTATATGCCCTCGATCACGGGCCGCCCTTCCGCGGTCACCCGGAAGAAAATCCCCCGGTGATCATGATCCAGGAAGAACATGTTCCAGAACGCCGCCATTTCCCGGGCCAGTTGTAGGTACTCCGGATCGCCGGTGGCCCCGTGCAGGATCAGGTAGGCCAGGATTCCCTGTTCCTGCTGCCAGAAATCCTTGGTGTTTAACCAGGTAAATTCAATGGGCAGGCCATGTTTCAAATCCCGCTCCACCGCGTCGAAGCAGCCGCCCCGGATCTGGTCGAGGCCATGCTCCACCATCGCCTTCCCCAGCTTTTCCGCCAGCTCCAGAAACTTTTTGGCAGTCCCTTCGTGCTGTTGGGCCAGGTCTTTCTCCCCCTCCCGGCGCTCCCGGGCGGCCCGGCGATGGAAAAAGTTGTGGACCCGGGTCAAGTTCCAGGCAATTTTCAAGTTATGGCCGATGATGGCCCGGTTCTGCTGCCAGCCCCAGTTTTGATCCGGAGTCCAGTCCGCCTTGAACCGCTCATTCACATAAGGAATCTGGGGGTTTTTTTTATCAGGAAACTTCTCGATGATCAGATTGGCGGTGGTATCCAGGATATGGAGGCAGGTGTGGAGGAGGTGCTCCATTTTATCCCGGCCGGCTCCGCTGTGGGGCGGCGGGTCCAGGGCCAGGATGAGATTGACCAGATACGCGGGGATGTGGTCGCCGATGGAGTTCCAGTTTTTGCGGGACTGGTTTTTGTCCAGAACCGGGGCATCCGCGCGCATGGTGGTGTAGTCTATATGGGAAAAATATCCCCCTTGTCTCTCGTAACCATTATCAGTCGAGTCCAGGTAAAAAGTCTGGAACGCATTCACGGTGCGTTCGATGTCCTCCAACACTTCCCAGTCCTGGGTGATCCGGTAGTACTGGGCCATGCCGGCCAGGGCGTAGATCTGCTCATAGAGAGGAATCGTGCCTTTATCGTCCTCATTCTCCGAGGCCACAATGATCCTGGCCCCGGTGCCGGTCTTCTTCTTGCCGAAGCACCAGATGCAGCATTTGCCGTCATGACTCAGGCTGCGGAAGGTATCCCGCTGATACTTGATTCCGGCCTTGGCGGCAAAGAGGAAGCGATCGTGGCCGGTGAGGAGGTAAGCCGAGGAGAGACCGTAAATGAGACGGGAGAGGGTGGCGCACTCTTGGATATCATTGTCACCCACTGGCAGGCCGAGGATATTCAGGTTGGATCTGTAGAGCGCCGCGAAATCGTCCATTTGATAGGAGCGCCGGTCGCCGAACAACCCATCCAGCCACTCTTCACCCATCCGGCTGATCTGGTTGAGCCACCAATGGGTCTCCTCAAAGAGAAACTCCCCGGCGCGGTAATGCAATAGGGTGACATTCCTGGCCTCATGACGCGGCCGGTCTTCGTAATCCATGCGGATGCCCCGAACAAAAATGAGATCGCCGAGGCGCACATACTTCGCCACTTTCTCAGAAAGGTTAGCATCCCCCTTTTCTTTCGGGGTAAGCACCCGGTCGCGGTCTACCTCATCCAGGTTGCGCAGGACGTCGAAGTTGGTCTGGGAACTTACATGGATGGGAAAGATGTCGCCGCTGCGGCAGGAGATGGTGAAAGAGGGGTCTTCCGGGTCCGGGTTAACCACAGTTACCGTTCCCAACAAGGTCATGCTCTGTGTAAAGTATTTCATATCCGTTCCTCATCTTAAGATTAGGTTTACGTCTTTGAAACTAACTTTACTACAGATTATAAAATAGATGGGAAAACGAGGACTTCTTGATAAGCTTCAGTTAATCATCGGGACATTGGATGTCAACCAGAAGATGGAACTATTTTGCCCTTAAAATTTGCATTGGGGGCTACGTTTTGTTTACCCGGATGAGCGGTATTTTGGCAGGAAAAGGCGGTATGGTTGTCAGAATCTTGATAGGTCCCGATACTGGCAAAAACCCATTTTTTTCACCAGGCATTGCCACGACGCGGGCCAACTGCGCTAGACGCGGTTGGCCCGTAAAAGTCTTCTGCCTTTTAAGCACCATGACCATTCA
Source organism: Deltaproteobacteria bacterium (assembly GCA_021813445.1). Taxonomy (GTDB): domain Bacteria; phylum Desulfobacterota; class Desulfobaccia; order Desulfobaccales; family 0-14-0-80-60-11; genus SURF-52. Next base: position 7,815 of record JAKAKP010000155.1, on the reverse strand, counting down.
GATTTCCTTATGGCCTGGCAGGTAATTATTGGCGCCTGCTGATCTTCCTATTTTACCGCGGAGCGCTAACTTCCGGGTACTCCGGAGGATTATCGATGGGAAGGTATTTAATCCCTTTGGCACCCTGGAGGGCTTTGCCCAGGTCCACATAACGCCAGTTTTTATTATCATAGGTATGGAAATAGTATTTCTTGTTAGCCAGATCCGCGGCCACCACCCATTGGGTGATGTCGTACATCATCCCCTTTGTCTCCTTTTCCCGCACCGCGCCCCGGGGGATGTCAACGTTATTGATGATGGTCATGGCCAGGTTCAAGCCCGCGGCTGCGCCCTGCACCGGCAGGGCCGCCTGGGTCAGGGCCACCATGCGCACCAGGCGGGAGGGTGGGGTATATTCTCCCGGCAGGCCGAGCATCCCCGAGCCCTGGCCGAACTGTTTAACGGCTACGCCGCCCAGGTCCAATCGGGGTACGTTGAGTGCAGAGAGGTTCACGAAGTTGCTCAGATAGGTGGTCATCCAATCGAACGCGGGCGAATTGGTCATAACTCCCAAGGGGTTGTTATAAATGTGTAACTTGCCCTGGACGTATTCAATGACCAGGGAATTCCCCTGAGGGTCGTGCACACAAAAATGGAGGGGCAGGATGCCGCAGGTAGCCGTGGGCCCCTGGACCACCCGCACCTGCCCCAGGGCCTGCCGGACCTCCGCCACCGTGGCATAGTTGGATAACAGCCAGGTAGCCACTTCATATTGGGTCAGGGTAATGTTCGCCTTTTGGGGATCGAAAGGCTGGTATCCGGCGTATCCGGGAAAGAGCAGGTTCCCCACCGTCAATCCCTTCTCATTGATCCCATCCGATAAAAGCGGCTGGCCGAAGGCGTTCATCCCCACCACGCCATACTTTGCGGTCCACTTCAAGCCTTTGGAGGTATTGTCCGGCAAGGTCCCCTGAAAAGCCGTCCCTTGAGGGATCACCGTCACCTGGCTGTGAAAGTCGAATCCCCCTTCCATAGTGCGGGCATAAAAGACGAGGCCATCCGCGGTCTTAATGCGGATACTGGTACAGGCGTCCCCGGCCTGGATCATCCCCAGGACCAACATCAGGCCGCAGCAAATGGATATAAACCTTTTCATGAATCAGGACCTCCTTGGCTTAAGTAAAGGAAAATTTTTTGTAGGAGCGGACCCAGATGTCCCCCCTGAAAGGGGCGCACAGGGGGTGCGTCCCTGCAAACCCAGATTAAAAGTCAAAAAGCCGGCTTGCCCATCGAAACGGTCGCGGACCTTGACTTCGTTGTAATACCTGGCATTGACGCCGGCGGCATGACTGCCGATCTTCTGATGGGCTTAACGGTGATGGTGGGGAGCATACTACCGCGGCCCCGGTCGGGGCGTGGTCGCGGCCGTGGTCACGAGCGTGGAGTCCCTCTCCAGCAGCGCCCAACCCCCGGTCGTGAGCCGTCAGGTCTATTATTATGACGGGGGTAATTACCACCAGCCCAGCTATCAAGGCGCTGAATCAGGCTACTGTGCAGTCCCGGACCCCGATCAATAGCTCGTAGAGGTCATTACCTGGAGGCAGCCAGACCCTCCGCCCGAGGGTTTGGCTACCTTTATTTCAAAGCAGTTGTTCATGAGCTCTTCGCTCACCCGTAAATTATGAAAAGTTACCGGCAGTTAACCTTGAACTTTGAACCTTGAACTTTGAACTTTTCAGGACAGTCTCAGCAACGGAGCGGCGTTCTAGCCGTCTTGCTTAACCGTCTTGGCCCAGGTAGTGATCAGCGCTGGAATACGGAGCCTTTAACCTTGACAGTCAGGCCGCCACAAACAATCGAATTGCCAGCAATCGAAAATTTTCTGAAAGCAGGGAGCATTTCCCTCTTTTTCCTGGATGGCCCTGATCAGATCAGCCTTTGCCATTTTCGAAAAATTCTTTACCCCCAAATCCTTCCCTTTGGTGCGAATATCCTTGAGAGTCATGGTCTCGCCTCCCGCCCGTTAATGATTCTTTAGATAAGTTCTCGTTTAGCCGCTGTCAACTGCCTCCTGGCAGCGCCTGGCGCAGCCAGATCCAGCCAAGGCCCAGATACTCATGAATGGCAATGGCGGCCCCGGTCAGCGCTCCGGTGTTGGGGAAGAACATGGACGGACGGAGCTTTACCGGTTTCAAAGATTCATAAGCGCAGGGTGCGGGGATGGGGTGCAGCCCCTGTTTTTCAAAGAGGCGCATGGCCCGGGGCAGATGGATCGCGGAGGTAACCAGGATAACCGTCTTTCGGCCCGCCATCCGGGCAATAATCCGGGCCTGGTCCGCAGTTTTGAGCAAGAACATGGTTTAATCCACCATCAGGTGATACTCATGGTCGTGAGGGAGAAAGGTTTTAATGCCATTTGCCCATAAAAAACGTCCAATGAAGTAGGGGCGAGTAGGCGTATCCGCCCAAAGTAGGGCCGACACATGGGATTGACCATATGCATCAGTAATCATCGTGGTGGAAATGGTATAAGACCTTTTAATTTTGGAAAAAAATCGGAGATTTTATTCTTAAAGGCGAATCCACTTGGGCTATATGATAGCAAATATTCCGCTGGACAGTAATTTTTCTTGTGATTGAGGGGGATGATCAACGCCAATTAAAAGGTGGAAATACTCTGTTTATAGCAAAACTTATCTAAGTGAAATTTATCGGCAAACATCGATTGGTTCAAAGGGGAAAAAGAGCCACCGGCAGCAAAATTTAAGAGTGTTGGCTAAGTAAAAAATTACAAATTAAAATAAAAAACTTGACAAGATAAAATGAATAATAAAAATTATATCATTCAGAAAAAATGATTCTATCAAACGAGAAAGGAAGAATTTTATGGCTACGGAAGTGTTGAAGCTAACAGCCCAGATTGTAATCTCCCATGCGTCAATGAGCGAACTCACCTCCACAGAGTTAGTGGACGAAATTAAGGAGGTCTATAATGCCTTGGCCTCTTTGGAAGGCGGGGCATTATTGGAGGCGCCCGAGCTGGCGAAGGGTAAAGAAGTGGAAGGGGTAAAAAAGCCCTCGATTCCTCTCAAAGATATTGTCAAAGAAAAGTACGTGGTGTGCTTGGAGTGCGGCAAAAAGATGCGCACCTTAAAGGCCCATATCCGCAAGGCCCACAATTTAATGCCGAAAGAATATTTTAAAAGATTCGACCTGGACCCCAAGAAATATCCTCTGGTATGCAAGGAATATTCTGAGCAGCGCCGGAAGCTCGCCGTAGAAAAAGGCCTAGGCGCTAAACGGGGTGGACGTAAAGCCGCCAAACCGGCTTAATGCGGCGAGGTAATTCTGCCACTTATTGCCCGGAATAGTTGAGGTATGCTCCAGCCCTGTTCCGAGTTCTTCAAGGGGATCGTCACCGGTCCCTTTTTTTTTGGAGGTTGACCGCAGCAGAAGGCTGGTAACCTGCGCCTTGATAGGAAGAGCGGTGTCTCCCCGGGACCTTAAACTCTGGCCAAAAGTCACAGGAAGAAAGATGAGGCAGTCGCGGCCGCGGAGATTATTGCCCCCCCGGGGCACTGGCGCCTGTACGGCGGGCACCGCTGCCGGGGGCAGGAGTGGGGCGCTGGCCCGGCCCCGGCCCGGAAGCCGGCGGGTTGATAATCTTCAGGAGATCCGCGGTGATCCGCTGGGCGATAATCTGGTTGGCGTCTTCATTGACATGGCAAAAATCCAGGTAGACCTCGCGGTTGGTGCCAGCGAAGAGATTGCTGATATCAAAGAAATGGTAAGGCGGAAATTTTTGATAATTCGCTTGCAGCACCGCCTGGGTCTGGCGGTATAACCCCCCTAAAGGCTCGGTGGCATAGTTTTTTTCAAAGGGGGTCAGATGATTTTTGGTGTAAATCACCGGCTGCCAAAAAAATAACGGCACAAAACCATAAGCCTTGCCCAAGGCGGTGATTATTTTAATATTATTGAGATAGACCTCTACAATATCTTCCTTCAAAGATTTACTCTTCTGGGAGAAGGGCTCCTTATAGCTCAGTTTATTAGATAGGGCCTTGATCAATTTACCCAAATAAAACCTGTCCAGGGTGTTTAACAGAAATACCCTTTTCAGCTTATTATAACGGGTGGAAATGTTGTATTCCAATTCCCGTTTCCATTCGAATTGAGTATACCCCGCAGTCAGATTCTGCAAGCCCGCATAAACATCATTATACCCGTCATAGAAGATCACCACGTCCGGGACATTGCCCCGCTCAAGCTGCATGATCAACTCGATGAGCTCTTGGGTGTTCACGTACGCGACTTCCCCGAAATTAGTAACTTCTGCGTTAATATGGCGGGCGGCCAGATCCCGCCACACCAGGGAGGGCAGAGTATACCGGTCCCGGACTCCCTCCCCCCACAGGGTGGAGCCCCCGAACATGAAGATTTTCAGCTTCCGGGAAGTATTGGTGTCCGGCGTGGCCGGAGGCACGGTATGGCGCCGGCCACGGGCGTCCACATTGATATACTTCCCTTTCATCGGCGTTCTGCGCCAATAGACATAGGGCCGCCAGGAAGTGTTGTAGCTGGAGAACAGTTCCTGATCGTAGTCGCGAGCCCAGGGGGAATTCTTATAACTCTCGCTTTTTTGAAAATAATCAGGACCGCTCTTACCCGGCAACAGGTGATAAACCAGGCCGCAGGTCACTTCCAAAAATATGAGCAGTAACAGGGTGGCCCCTACAATTAACCAGGCAGTCTTGAGGAAAATTGCACCGGCCCCGGCGGACTTTTTAATAAAAAACCACCATGATTTTTTATCGAGATTATCGTTAGTTAGCACTTAACTTCTCCTCAAGAGTTGCCCGGGCAGGGTAGGGGGCAGCAAATCTGGCCTCTGCAAGAATCCACGCCCTTTTCTCCTTCAAGGCGCGCTCCGGGCTTTAAAGCCATCAGCCAGGCCGGGTCCCCGAAAGGCGAAATGAGCCGGGTGATAGGCGCTGGGAAGAGGCGCATACCAGCATTTCCCCTCCCGGCTCCGGGGAAAATAGACCTGGCGGCCCTGAATCTCCTCGGCTGCCAACTGTGCCTGCGGGTAGGGAGAAGGGAGCCAGAGGCGGGGGCCGATGGCAGGGAGGTCCTGGACTCCAAACGCCACCATAAAATAAAGCAACAGAACCGCCAGGGACCAGGGGAAAAATCTGGTTACTTGATAATCAAAGGCCTTCAGGAGCGGCAAAAAGATAAGGACCGCGGCAATCATGATGAACCCCATCCCGAAGCGGGGATCAGGCGCGGTAAAAAACCAAAAGAGCAGGCCCGCGGCGGCCAGAAGATAGATTACCGTATTTCTGCCCCTTTCCTCTAAAGCGATTCTGCCGGTTTTCTTCTTTAGCAGGTGCAGCAGGCCATCCAACAGGATGATCAGACCCGGCAGAAAAATCTTTTCTATTTTGCTGCCATAATCAGCCATAGTCTGGTGAAACCAGGTAGGCACCCAGGAGAAAGCGCCATGGACTTGCGGCAAGACATAATGGGGGTCCCGGGCAAAGGCCTCCACGGCCCGCTTCTCGGCCAAGGCCGCGGCCCGGGGCACTTGCCAGTCAAAGTGGAACAGGTCAAGCGCGGGCAAGGGGTAGACCAGGTAGCCTGAAAGCCAGATATTTCTGAGCAAATAAGGGACTACCACGAATAGGACGCCGCCGGCAATGATCCAGGAGTTGGCCAACCGGCCCCGGGCTATCTCCTGCGCGGCGATCAAAGCGATGAAGAGTGACAACGGCAGGGTGGACAATTTAATAGTTATGGCCCAGGCCGCAAGGAGACAAAGGATGATGGACCCGGCAGGGTCCGGGGAGCCGCCGGCTTGCTCCCGGAGTTGCAGATAGTAGATAAAGATGAGACAGACCAATAAGGCGGCAGGTATATCAGGAGTCGGCGAGGACAACTGGTCCTTAAAAACGAAAAGCGCGGACAGGGCAATGGCGGCCCGGAGGATATCGCTGCCGCGGTAGGGGCCGGCGATGATCTTGCTCAGACCTTCTAGGCAAATAAAGATAATGAGCAGTAAGAAAAGTCCGTTCAGGACATGGAAAGGCTGCAGCTTCAGGAAAGAAAAACCGAACAGGGCGTTGGCCGGAAACCAGGCGGAATTGAAGGCCAGCCGGCCATGGAGGTTGCCCAATCCCGGAATTACCGGATATTCTTCAATCCAGCGGATGGCCTGGGCGTGATAGAGCCCGGTGTCAAAGGCAGAAGGCGGAGCCGCCGCTTTGACCAGGATAAAGAAGAAGCTTAAGAAAAATAGGCCGAAAACATATTTATCCCAGGACCGGAACTCCCTGACGCCGGACTTCAAGGAAGCGGTTATCTCCCCGCGATAAATCGCGCACAGCAGTAAAGCCCCCAGGAACAGAAGAGCATTGGCGCCCAAGGCTATTTTCATAAACAGGGAGAGATAGCCGGCCCCCGTGGTTACAACACATAAACCCAAAATAACTAGGAGAGGGAAGGGCAGCTTCTCCGAATCTTTTGCCGGCAAAAGGACCAGTAAAAATCTGTTGGCCGCACAGCCGTAAATAAAACAGATTGCTGAGGCATACAGCCAGATGATGAAGATCGCTAACATTATCCGGAGGTCAATCCTGGGCGGTAAGAATAGCTTGAGATTTTTGTATTACACCCTGGTGGCGCCTTAACCATCCAAGGTCACTTTTGGGGGAGATGCCAGGTCCATGGACCTGGGCCCATCCGTGCCTTCGCCGCCAACATCCAGCCCCGGGTCCCGGGACGGCAGCTTGGACTTAATGGCCGCCACTACGCGATGCCAGGTCAACTGGAGATATTCGTTATAGTCCTCATCTCCATGGAGGGGACGAGACCAGCGGATGCGCAGTTCCCAGGGGACCAGGGATTCTTCGTACTGGAAACGGGGGCTGTCGGCATGCACCGGCCGGGGATTGGCCCAATGTCTGATCACCTGGCCTTTATAGACCACCTCCACGCGGTCGAAATCCAGGTCCCTGACCCCCGATTCCAACAGAGCCAGGAGGTCGGCCACCGACTTGGCTCTCCCGGCCCGCAATTTCATGAAGCGGAGATACTCCCCCAGGAACTTGAAATGGGGGCGATTGCGCAAGGTGAGGAAAAAGCCCCGTTCTCCGTAGAGCCGGAGGGACCAGGTAACCGCCAGCATCAGCACCAGGGTGAGAAAGCCAGCCAAGAACCTGAGCACCGGAGAATGGACTTTCAGCACTATGAGCAGGGTCAGGGTGCAGAGAGAGGCGCTGAAGAAGTAGAAAATCCCCACGGTGGGACGGGGGGCCTTAATCTTGCCCAAGAGGCGATGGTGCAGATGGTTGCCGTCGCCCAGGAAGAGGGCCTGGCCGGTGGCCCATCTCCTGAGGACGGACAGGGCCACTTCAAACAGGGGGATGCCCAGGGGCAGGAAGGGCACCAGGATCATGATACTGGTCCCCAGGCGTTGGCCGGGAAAGAAGACCGTATTACTGATGGCCAGGGTGCCCAACAGGAAGCCCAGCATCATGCTGCCCCCGTCTCCCAAGAAGATGGAAGCCGGGGGGAAATTAAAGCGGAGAAATCCCAACAGGCTCCCGGCCAGGGTAAAACTGAGGATGGCGGTAAAGAGGTCTCCTTTTACCGAGGCCAGGATCGCACTGGTGAAGGCCGCGAAAAAGCAAATTCCCCCTGCCAGGCCGTCCAGGCCGTCAATGAGATTCATGGCATTGGTAATGGTAATGACCGCAAGCAGGAACAAGGGAATGCCATACCAGCCAAAATAGACCACCCCCATCCAGGGGATGGTGGCTACCGTCACGGTAT